>JAIQGA010000164.1 GCA_020072925.1 Terriglobia bacterium
GCGCCGCGCGCTTTGCCGCGTATTCCTTCGAGATCAACTCGCGCACGGGGACCTTCGTGAACGCGGGGTCGCCCAGGTAGCGTCGCAGGTCGGAGTAGGCGAGCTTCTGCGCCTCCATCTTCACGTGGAATCCGTCGGCACTTGCAAAGCCATATTGGGGAAGCGGGAAGCGCTCGAAAATGTTGAGCATCTCGAGCGCCGCCAGTCCCTGGCCGTTGGGTGGAAGTTCATAAACCGTCCAGCCACGGTAGGTGGTGGAAATCGGATCGACCCATTCGGGTTTGAAATCGGCAAGGTCCGCCGCCGTCATCACCCCGCCCAGGCGCTCGGAGGTCTTCAGAATCGATTTTGCGATCTCGCCGCGATAGAAGGCCTCCGGCCCTTCCTGCGCGATCAATTCCAGCGCGCGTGCGTAACCGGGATTGCGGAAGATCTGGCCGACCTTCGGCACCCCGCCGTTGGGAAGGAAAACGCTCTTCGCGTTTTCGTCGCCTTGAAGCGCCTTTTCTTCCATCTGCCAGAAGGCCTGCACGATTTCGGTGACGGGGAATCCTTCCCGCGCGTAGTAGATCGCCGGAGCAAACAGGTCGGCCCACGGCAGCTTGCCGAACTTCTGGTGCAGCGCCTCCCAGCCGCGCACGCAACCCGGCACGGTCACGGAATAAATGCCACGTCCGGGCATTCTTGTGATGCCTATCTTCTCCAGGTATTCCGGCGTGAGTTTTTCCGGCGCCCAGCCACTCGAGTTGAGTCCCGCGAGCCGACCCGTTTTTGCATCCCACTCGATGGCGAAAAGGTCGCCGCCGATGCCGTCCATCATCGGCTCCATGAGACCGAGCACGGCGTTGGCGGCGATCGCGGCGTCGGCCGCCGACCCGCCCTGCGCCAGGATCTCTGCGCCGGCCTGAGAGGCGAGCACCTGAGGCGTGGCCACGATGCCCTGGCGCGTAATCGTCATGGAGCGCGCCTGCGAACGGTCCAAGTGATCATTGGGACGCTGGGCGCGAATTGTTGCTTGTGAAAGGAAAGTCATCGCGATTCCCATGAGCAGCCAGATCGATTTGTGAGACATGCGCTGAGTTTACCGATGAATACCCTCCGGCCGCAATGGGTCCCGGTGGTAGAATCAGTGGAGCACTCTGATGCGCGAATTTCCCTCACCGCAAGCGATTCTCAAACTGTTCGAACGGAATCCTGAAAAGACTTATCGGTTGCGCGAGCTGGTTGTGGAGCTGCAACTGCGTTCCTCGGAGGCGCGGGAGTTGAAGCGCGCGCTCAAAGAATTGGCGCGCGCCCGGAGGATTGTCTACTTGAAGAAGAACCACTATGCGCTGGTTCATAAGGACCACCATCCCATTTCCGTGACTCGCCCAAGTATCCACGCCGAGGCGGCTCCAACGGCCGCGCGGGGGCCGAACGTGGTCAGCGGCCGGCTCATCGGTCATCGGGACGGTTTCGGCTTTGTAGTACCCGATCAGCCGCTTGCCGGCACTGACCTCGACATCTACATTGGCGCCGAAGCCATGGGCTCGGCCCTGCACGGCGACCGCGTCGAGGTGCAGGTGCTGCGCTCCGCCGGACCCGCTCACGGTGGGCGCCTGGAAGGCCGCATCCTACGCGTCACGGAGCGCGCGCAGAAGACCGTGGTGGGTCAGTTTCATTCCGGGCCGCGGTTCAATTACGTGTTGCCCTTCGACCATCGCATCCCCTTTGAAATTGTGATCCCGCACGGCCAGGAGTGGCCGTCGGGCGAGGAACTTGCCGGCCGCAACCGGCAATTCGGCGGCGAATCCGAGGTCAAGGGCGCTGCGCCGCGGACCACCGGTCGCCGCAGCGCGAAAGACCTCGACGGCATGATTGTGGACGTCGAATTGACAACCTACCCGCGTCCAGCGGCGCTGCCGCGCGGCCGGGTGATTGAGATTCTCGGGCGGCGCGAGGAGTTTGGCGTCGACGTGGAAATTGTGATTCGAAAGTACCACTTGCCGCACCGCTTCCCCGCCGAGGTGCTGGCCGAAGCCGCGGCGGTTCCCCAATACCTCACCGAGCGTGACCGCGCCGGCCGCCGCGATTTCCGCGGCCTGCCCATTGTCACCATCGACGGTGAGACCGCCAAGGATTTCGACGATGCCGTGCTCGTTGAGCGGCAGCCGTGGGGGAATTATCTGTTGCACGTTCACATCGCGGATGTGGCGCATTACGTTCGACCCGGGTCGCCGCTCGACCGCGAAGCGCGCCTGCGGGGCACCTCCGTGTATTTCCCCGACCGCGCCGTGCCCATGCTGCCCCTGGACCTTTCCAACGGCATTTGCAGCCTCAATCCCCACGTGGACCGCCTGGTGATGTCTTGCCTGATGGAGATCGATCCCCAGGGCCGCATCGTTGAGTACGAACTCTCGCCGGGAATCATCCGCAGCGCCGAGCGCATGACCTACACAGCGGTGCGAGACATCCTGGCGGGCGAACCCGCGGCGTGCCAGCACAACGCCTCGCTCCTCGGGAACTTTCGCTTGATGGAAGAACTCGCACGCATTCTGAACCGGCGGCGCGACGAGCGCGGTTCCATCGATTTCGATCTTCCCGAGCCGCTCATCGAGTTCGATGAATATGGGCGGATGGTCGGCATCACGCGCTCCGAACGCAACATCGCCCACCGGATTATCGAGGAGTTCATGCTCGCCGCGAATGAGACCGTGGCGGGCTTTCTCGAGGGCCGGAACCTGCCGTCGCTTTACCGCATTCATGAAAAGCCTGACCCGAAGAAGGTGCTGGAATTCGAGGAAATTGCGGCCACTTTCGGATATTCGCTGGGCGTGGAGCTTCCCGCCGCCGAGCGCGTGCGCGTGCGGCTCAGGGATGAACGCGAACGCTATCCGCGATTCCTCGAGCGCGCGGATGCCGCCGACCTGAAAATCACACCGCGACATTACCAGCGGCTGACCAAGCGGCTGGAAGGCAAGCCCGAAGAGCGTATTCTCTCCTACCTCATGCTGCGCTCGCTGAAACAGGCGCGGTATTCGGAAGAAAACGTGGGGCACTTCGCGCTTGCGGCGACGACCTACACGCACTTTACCTCTCCTATTCGCCGTTACCCTGACTTGATTGTCCATCGGATTCTTAAAGCCGCGCTGGGCCGGGAGGGAGGCAGTGTGCGCGTGCAGGGCGTCGCCAGTGACGCAGCCCACGCAAAACCCGATAAAAAAGGCGCGGGGCGCCTGTCCCATGCGCGAACTCTGCGCGAGGCCGCCGCCACGCCGGCGGCGGTTGCCGGCGGCGCTTTCGTGCCCCCGCAGGAACTTCAGGCCTTGGCCGCGGCGACTTCGGAAGCGGAGCGCCGCGCCGCCGACGCCGAGCGCGAGTTGATCGAGTGGAAGAAAGTCTCCTTCATGGCTCAGCACGTCGGCGACGAGTTTGATGCGCTCATTATCAGCCTCATCAAGCACGGTTTCTTTGTCGAACTACTGGACCTCTTTGTAGAAGGTTTTGTGAGCCTCGCCAGCCTTGGGGACGATTATTACGTCTACCGCGAGCGCCAGCGAGCCATCATCGGGCAGCACACGCATCGCGCCTTCCACCTCGGCGAAGCGGTGCGCGTGCGCCTCGACCGCATCGACCGCGAAGGAAATAAACTGGAGTTTTCGGTGGTTGATTAGCGTGGGGGAGAGATGCCTGCTGAGGTAATCGTATTACTCGTGTTCGCGGTCATTGCCTTAATGGCATTGTATGCTGCGCTACGCCCTGAGCAGTACGCCCGGTATTTCTTGGCCAAATGGCAACGCGAGCGAATTTGCGGCCAATTCAATGTCCTTTCGTGGACTGGGTGGATCATTTTTGTCGGTTGTATTGCTGCGGCCTTATTCGTGGTGCTACGAACCACGGTCCAACCGTATGGTGCTGTCCTTGAGATGGCGATGCTACTTGTGTTCGCCATTGCGTGGCTATGGTGGGGAGTAAGCCTATTGCTCAGGCCGGATGCATTTATTAGGCGAACGAATGGCCGAGTACCTCGCTGGGTCGTCAGGTTGTTTGGAACAGTACTCTTGGTCGGTGCTGCCAATTTCGGCTACCAGTTCGCTGTGAAAATCTGGGCGCTGATTCCCTGAACTGCGCCAGCCGCATCCTGCCAAATCACGACGCCTGCTGATCCTTGTACAGCGACGCCGACACCAACGTCGCCAGCGCGGCGCCCACCCAAAGGTCGATCATCCACCAGAAGGGAAAAACGCGATCGAATGGAGCCCAGGAAGCGATTGACAGGCTAAGCGGGAATCCCGCCGCAAACCCCACCAGGAGCCCCACCCGCAGCGCGGTCCAAGGCCCCGGGCCGAGTGTCTCGCGTACGGAGACATAAATCCAGGTCAGAATATAGGTGAGCAGGAAAAGGGTCACAAACCAGTAAAGAAGAAAGAGCGGGTAACGCGGCTGCTTGAGCAACTGGCCCGAATTCTCCGCAGCCTGGTACCGGGCGCTGAGAATCAGCGCGTTGACCAACATACTCCAGATACTCCAGACAATGCCCCCGGCCACTGTCCCCAGGGCGACTCGACGCGCATTGGCTCTCGCCATGAATCACCTCGCTCCAACTGGAATACGGGGAAAACCTGCCTTGGTGGGCATCCTACCGGCTGGCTTTCAGGGTGTCAAGCCAGGGGCGAAGGGGCGTTCGCGGCGTCTCGCGCTAGTGCGTGTGCTCGAGGTAAGCCGCTCCTCGGAACTTGCGGACGGAAACCCCTGCCCTGGCCAGCGGTTGTCCACTGCGTCTTCGCCCTGCTTACCATTGCCGCCTTTCTCCGTCTAAACTTTCCAGAGCGTTAGAGCGTATATCCACCTAGCATGATTTGAGGGAAGGAGAACTCCATGCAATTCCAGATGCGCAGATTTCTCGGCCTCCTGGCCGTTGCGGCGCTGGTTGCGAGCACCGCGCTGGGCGCCCGCGCCTTCGCGGTCGAAGGCCGCTTCGAGCGCACGTTGAATGTGACGGGTCCCGTGGACCTGGATGTAAGCACCGGGTCGGGCGACATTACCGTTCGCACGGGCAACGCCACAACGGTGCACGTCGTCGGCATCATCAAATCCGAGCGCAACTTGTTCAGCGACACCGCCGATATCGAGAAGCGGATTCGCGCCATCGAGGCCAACCCGCCCGTTGTCCAACACGGGAATATCATCAAGATCGGCCAAATTGAGGATCGAGAGCTGACGCGCAATATTTCCATCAGTTACCAACTGGTGGTGCCTGCCGAAACGCGATTGCGCTCCGAAACCGGCTCCGGCGACCAGGCGATTCAAGGCCTGGCCCGGCAGGTGGAAGCCTCTTCGGGCTCAGGCGACATCGCGCTTTCCAACACCGGCGACACCGTCCGGACCTCGACGGGCTCCGGCGATATCAGCATCGAAGGCACCAAGGGGCACGTCCACGCCAGCACTGGCAGTGGTGATATCAAGGCCAGCGGAATCGGGGGTGGGTTCCACGCCTCCTCGGGCAGCGGGGATATCGAGTTGGAACAGACTGCCAGCGGCGACGTGGATGTGGACTCGGCCTCCGGCACCGTGAACCTGCGAGGCGTTCACGGCTCGCTCCGCGTGCAGACGGCCAGCGGCAACGTCACGGTGGATGGCCAGGGGCAAGGCACGTGGAAGCTCAACAGCGCCTCCGGCAATATCCGCATCGGTCTGCCCTCGCAGCAGGGATTCGACCTGCGCGCCCATACGGTCTCGGGCAGCATCAATACAAAGCGGCAGCTTACGGTTCAAGGCTCCATCAGCGACCACGAGCTCAACGGGAAATATGGGAAGGGCGAATTTCTCCTCGAGGTGAGCACCGTTTCGGGGGACGTCGCCATCGATTAGCAGCCGGGGCCTGTAGCGGCGCTCTATGAGCGCCGAAAAGACGGCGGTCGCAGGCCGCCGCTACAGCAGGGGTCGCCGCCTTATTGCGTGATGCTCAATAGGCTCGCCTATGCCGCCTCCTGTCGGCCGGACCTCTCGCCGGCGCGCGTCGCTCGGAATTGACTCCGCGAGGGCGCGCGCGTACCATTAGGAAGACGATCATGGGAAGAAAGGCGGCGGCCAATCTCGAAGTTACTTGTCCCTGCTGCGGCGCCCGGCTAAGCGTGGACGCCGAGTTGGGCAAAGTGCTTCACCACGACCCACCGCCCAAGCAGGATAAAGGCCGCGACCTCGACCGCGCCGCGGAACTGCTGAAGAAAGACGCGGAGCGCCGCGAAGCGATATTCAAGCAGAGCGCGGAAGACGAAAAGGTCAAGTCGCAGTTGCTCGAGCGGAAATTCGAAGAGGCCCTCAAGAAAGGTAAGGACGAACCCGCCGGTCCCACCCTCCGGGATATCGACCTGGACTGAAGAATCGAAAATCGAAATTGGAAACTGGTGGGGAGAAGCCAGCCGGCCAGGGAAATTCCTGCGGCGGGTACTGTTCTAAATGTGTGTTGAGGCTAGTAGGCTTGGGTTGGCGATCGCGGGGATTTTAAACTGCTTAGGCAGTGCCAATCTTTGCTGCTGGTAAGACGACCCTATGCCAGCACCGTATATTTTATCTGGGCGTTCAGCCATTTTGTAATAGATTAGTCTTCCCACCTCACGTCCATCTTCCAGTAGAATTGGCAACTCATGCGCACGCACCTCAAGAACCGCATTCGTGCCTTTAACCTCTCCGTTGTCGCCGAAGCCAAATCCAGGGTCGAAAAACCCCGCGTAGTGTACTGTGAATTCCCCTATTGAGGGATCATAAGATTCCATCTCTGCCGCACAGTCAGGAGGGACGCCTATTTTTTCCTTTGATGCCAGCAAATAGAATTCATCCGGTTTAAGAACAAGCTTCCCTTTAAGGGCTTGGGCGCTAAGGGGCTCCCAAAACTCGGCGACGCTGTATGCAGCTAGTTTGGAAAGGTCAATCGGTATATTTGTTTTCTTAGCTTTGTATGCCACGACCTCATCGTTACTGCTAAGATCAAGGGACACCCGCAATCCCTGCCTAATCACGGGCTTATTTGGGCTGCCTCCGTTTTCAAAGACGATGGGTCTCTTCTGTGCCAACTTCCTCAGTTGTTCGTCGCTGGATTGAGTGTCTCCCCTAAAAAATCGCAGCTGATTAAGTTTCGTTCCAGTCTTAACCACAACAGGAAAGGTTCTAGGGAAGATTTCGACATACAACTCGCCAGAATACCCATTTGGGACTACTTCGAAGGTTGGTTGGTGCTCTGTCAGTAGCCGGGTAAAAAGATCGAGCCGCCCTGTAGTACTTTTCGGATTGGCCTTCCCACCCATGTCTGGGGGGAGATCAAGAAATTCCACGACACGCGCGATATACACGCTTCCAGGTTGTAGAACCGTGGGCTGGTTCAGGTCAATTTCTTCTAACTGCAGATCCCTGATTTTTGGCCCAATCAATGAATCATCACTGGGCAGGAAACTGGCTACAACTCGGTGTGCTTTTTCTGCCAAGCGCAAGTCGAGGCTTGCGGGCTGGATTTGATCATCGGAAATTTCCACTGGAGATCGGATTTTCCCGTTTCTGATTAGCCCCTCAATTTCCTGTGATGGCAGAATCCCCGCCTCTCGGCGGGTGGTCCTCGGCGTTTTCCCGAACAGGTTTAAGGCCTTTTCTTCGCTCACTTACCCACCAACTATGAATTACGGCGTCGGTCAGACGCGGATTGAACCTTCTTGGCTCGTTCTATCAACTTTGCTTTATTATATTCGGCGTAGCACGTAAGGCCACAGAATAAACCCTCGCTCTTCTTCCCACTCCCTAGCTGAGTGCCTTTAGGGATTTCTTTACCACAGTTGCGGCAGATTTTCTTTGCCATGAGCCCCCGTCACCTTGTATGGAGGTTAATTCCATTGCAGCCCAAGCATGATATGTAATTCCGGCTTCCATTGCCGGAGTCACGCGCAGATTACCATGAATCCCGGAAAAATTGTACCACACGACTTGGCGGCCCGCTCTCTCAAGTCCGCTACCACCTGGCAACACACATTCAGGACACTACGCGCGACCGGAGCGCGTTGATGCCCTGCGAAAAGGTGTGCTAGGATGGCTGTTTGCTTCCAGACCAGCTACGCAAGCCGAAGAGAGCTGCGGCGCTTCCAAGGAGTCCCCGGTGAAAATTTACGACGGGCAGAGCATTCGCAATGTGGCGTTGGTGGGTCACGGCGATACCGGCAAGACGCAGTTGATTGCGGCCTTGCTCTTCACCGCCGGCATGGTGAACCGGCTGGGCAAGGTGGACGAAGGCACGTCCGTCACCGACTACGACGAAGAGGAAATTCAGAGGAAATTCTCGATCAGCGCGGCGCTCGCCTACGCCGAGTGGGGCAAGGTCAAGATCAATTTCCTCGACACTCCCGGCTACAACATTTTCATGCATGAGACCGAAGGCGCCCTGGTGGCCGCAGACGCCGCGCTGCAGTTGGTCCACGCGGTGGCGGGGATCGAGGTCCAGACGGAGAAGACATGGGGCTTCTGCGAGAAATACGCGCTGCCGCGCGCGATCGTCATCAATCAGATGGACCGCGACCGCGCCAGCTTCGAGCGAACGCTCGAGGCCGTGCGCGCGGCGTTCGGCCGGACGGTGATCCCGGCGCAATTGCCGATTGGCGAAGAAAAAAACTTTCGTGGCGTCGTCGACCTGGTGCACATGAAGGCGTACCTTTACGACGCCAACGGTTCGGGCAAGCCGAAGGAAGCCGCCATTCCCGACGATTTGAAGGATGCCGCTACCCAAGCCCACGAAGCCTTGATCGAAATGGTGGCCGAAGGCAACGACAAGCTGATGGAGGAATTTTTCGAGAAAGGCACGATTCCTCCGGAAGACCTGGTGCCGGGGCTGAGGCAGGCCGTCTCGGAACGGCGGCTCTATCCCGTGCTGGTTTCCGCGGGGTTGCTCAATATCGGCAGCGAAAACCTGCTCAACTTCGCCGCGGACTACCTGGCGTCGCCGCTCGAGCGCCGCGAAGTGGAGGGTCTGACGCACGAAGGCGGCGAGCCCATCAAACGCAAGATCGCCGACGACCAGCCCGTCTCGGCCTTCGTCTTCAAGACCGTCGCCGACCCCTTCGCCGGGCGCGTGAGCTACTTCAAGGTGATGTCCGGCGTGGTCAAGAACGAAGCCAACCTCACCAACTTCACGCGCGGCAGCGCGGAGCGCCTTTCGCATATCGGGGCGGTGCAAGGGAAAACCCAGACGCCGGTGGCGGAACTGCACGCCGGAGACATTGGCGCCGTCGCCAAGCTGAAGGACACGCTCACCGGCGACACGCTCGGCGACAAGCCCTCGCCTATCGTCTATCCGATGGTGAAATTGGCGGAGCCGGCCATTTCCTTTGCCATCGAGCCGAAGTCGCGCGGCGACGAAGACAAGCTCTCGACGGCGATTCACCGCATGCTCGAGGAAGACCTTCTGCTGCGCTTTTCGCGCGACCCGCAGACCAAGGAGTTTCTGCTTTCCGGCGCGGGGCAGCAGCACGTGGAGGTCGCCGTCGCGAAACTGAAGCGCCGCTTCAATCTGGAAGTGACGCTGAAAGCGCCCAAGGTCCCCTACCGCGAGACCATCCGCGCCAAGGCCGAGGCGCAGGGCAAACACAAGAAGCAGACCGGCGGGCACGGGCAGTACGGCGACTGCTGGATCCGCATGGAGCCGCTGGTGCGCGGCGCGGGGTTCGAGTTCGTCAACGATATCTTCGGCGGGGCCATCCCGCGGAATTTCATTCCCGCGGTGGAAAAGGGCATCGTCGAGGCGGCTTCGAAGGGCTTTCTGGCCGGCTATCCCGTGGTGGATTTCCGCGTCGTCCTCTACGATGGCTCGTACCATGACGTCGATTCCTCGGAAATCGCCTTCAAGCTCGCGGGCTCCAAAGGCTTCAAGAAATGCATGGAGCAGGCCAAGCCCTGCCTCCTGGAGCCCATTATGAACGTGGAAATTACCGTTCCGGAGAGCAACTCCGGAGATATCATGGGTAACCTGAACGGCCGCCGCGGGCGCATCCAGGGCATGGAGCCCAAGGGCGGCTCGACGATGGTCAAGGCGCAGGTGCCGCTCTCCGAAATGCTCAGCTATGCCTCCGACCTCACATCCATGACGCAGGGGCGCGGCACTTACTCCATGGAATTCTCCCACTACGACATCGTCCCGCAGGGAATCGCCGATAAGATCGTCGCCGCCGCCAAGGCCGCGGGCGTGGGGAAGGAAGAGGAAGAGGAATAGGCGGAAGTACTGCCCGTTTGTAAATCCATACACCACGCGTCGCTCAGCCTTTGCGATGACCGGCTCGACAAAAGTGCGAGCCGCATTGTATCTGGCAGTCGCGCCGTTCCTGGGCCGTACCTCATATGCGGCCGCCTCCCTCCCAGCGTCTCGAATCCCTTTTGCATTCTTGCTGACATCCCGCTAGACTGCACGAGACTTCGCAACGATGTCGGTTCACTCTGCGGGCAATGGCGCCAGTCGGTGCAATTGCCGCGAAAAGGACTCTCACCAAGCATGTTTATTCCTCAAGTGTACGCTGTCGCGCTCGGCATGATGATCCTGAGCATGATCTGCTGGGGCAGTTGGGCCAACACGCAAAAGGCCACTGGCGCCTGGCGGTTCGAGTTGTTCTACTGGGATTACGTCTGGGGCATTCTGATTCTCTCCCTGCTCGCGGGCTTCACCGTGGGCCGGACCGACGCCGCCAGCGCGGATAGCTTCCTGAACAGCCTCCGCTCGACGGACGGGTCGCACGTGATGCTGGCGCTGGCGGGCGGGGCGATCTTCAACCTCGGCAACATCCTGCTCGTCGCAGCGATTGCCATTGCCGGCCTCGCCGTGGCATTCCCCATCGGGATTGGACTGGCGCTGGTGATAGGCGCGGTGCTCAACTACATCGTTGCGCCAAGAGGAAATCCTGTCCTCCTCTTCGGCGGCATCGCGTTGGTCTGTGTGGCAATTGTTCTGGACGCGATGGCGTATCG
Organism: Terriglobia bacterium; assembly: GCA_020072925.1. Lineage (GTDB taxonomy): Bacteria > Acidobacteriota > Terriglobia > UBA7540 > UBA7540 > JAIQGA01. The sequence goes on from JAIQGA010000164.1 coordinate 10,969, forward strand.
AAAGCTCGCCAAAGACTTGAAGGTCACGACGAAAGGGATTGTCGTCAGCCTGCTGTCGGGCGTGCTCATCGGCGTGTTCTATCCCCTGGTTGCCAAAGCGCTGCAAGGCGAACGTCACCTGGTACCGTACTCGGTGTTCTTCGTGTTTGCCCTGGGCATTCTGGCGTGCACGATTCCCGCCAACTTGATCTTCATGCGCCGCCCTGTCGTGGGCGCACCGGTGACCTTGGCCGATTATTTCAAAGGTACGGGCGCGCTGCACTTTTGGGGGATTCTGGGCGGAACGATATGGGGCGTGGGGACGGTCTCGAACTTCGTCGCCTCATACGCGCAGATGGTCGGCCCGGCAACCTCGTACGCGCTTGGGCAGGGCGCGACCATGGTCTCGGCCATTTGGGGCGTATTTGTGTGGAAGGAATTTGCCGGCGCCGGGCAGGACGCCAGGCGGTTGCTCGCCCTGATGTTCGCGTTCTTCCTAGTCGGCCTCGCCTGCATCGCGCTGGCGCCAGTGGTCCGCTGATTCTTTTGCTCAAAGCAACGCGGGGATATAATGGCGATATTCGGTATCGAGGTGATGTCGATGATCGATGTGAGATATGCAACCGAGAGGGCAGTAGAGTATTTCGAGCAGCTATTTAAGAATGGCGCCCAAAACGTGCGTCTGGAGGAAGTTGAAATCTCGGACGACGAGCGTTACTGGTATGTAACCCTCGGTTTTGATCTCCCGCCCCTGCCTTCAACCTCTGGACTCGCGCAAGTGTTGTCCGGAAGACCAGAAAGGCAATACAAAACTCTGAAGGTTGACGCTGCTACCGGAGAGGTCCTCTCAGTAAAAATCCGGAAAGTCTAAGCGCATGGACTACTACGACGAATTATTGAGCTCCTACCAGAGGAAAGGTCTCTTAGTTGACAGCAACCTTCTCCTGTTACTCGTAGTTGGAGCATGCGACCGTAATCGAATTAGCAAATGGAAGCGGACCATGATGTTCACTCCGGAGGATTTCGACCTCTTGGTGGCTGTAATTGGTAGGTTTGAGACAGTGGTTACGACTCCCAACATCCTTACTGAGGTGAGCAACTTTCTCGGCCAGTTACCGGGAGAGGCTCGCAATTTCTATGCACAGTTTTCGGCCGGGATCGAGAAGTTGGACGAACATTTCATTTTGAGCAGGTCTCTATCATCGCTTAGCTCTTTTCCAAAGCTTGGCCTGACGGACACCGGCATTATCGAGGAAGCCCGAGGAAAGTACCTGGTGTTGACAGCGGACCTTCCGTTGTATGCCTTTCTCGTAAATGCGGGTACTGATGCGATCAACTTTAACGATCTCCGAACAGGATATCTACTTTCTTAGGCCCGGTTAATGTGCCGGTGGCACCGCTGAAACCTCAAATGAAACGAGCCGCATTGCTTTCGCTTTTTGTGATAGCGTTCTGTGTACTGGACGCATATTCAAGCCCAAGAATTCCCGTTATCCTCGACACCGACATTGGCACGGACATTGACGACGCGTACGCGCTGGCGCTGGTCATCGCCAGTCCTGAACTCGACTTACAGGGTGTCACGACCGTCAGCGGCGACACGCAGGCGCGCGCGCGCCTGGCGGCGAAGCTGCTTTGGGCGGCAGGCGGAGCGTTCCGCCGCGTGCCGGTTTATGCCGGGGAGCCTGGAAAGCCTCTGCCCATCGAGCAGGCGCGCTGGGCCGAGCATTTCACGAGCCCGCAACTCAAGTCCGAAAAGGCCGTGGACTATCTCCGGCGCGAATTCAACGCGCGCCCGGGGAAAATTACTTTGATCACCATTGGCCCGCTGACCAACATCGGCGCGCTGCTCAAGCAAGATCCCGGCGTGGCGAAGAAGATTCCGAGGATTGTGATGATGGGCGGCTCGATCGCGCGCGGCTACGAACCGGGTTCCGGGCCGACGCCGGAGTACAACATCGCCGCCGACGTTGCCGCGAGCCGGGTGGTTGCGATTGCAGCTCGAGGGCGCAAATCTCCGGCGGGTGTCTACTCACCTCACGCCCGTCACTGACGCGCTGACCCTGCTCTATCATCTCTGGGGCCTGCCCGCGCCCACGCTGCACGACCCCATGGCCATCGCTCTGTATCTCGACCCCAGTTTGTGCGAGACGAAACGTCTCGCGGTCGAAGTCGACGCCAAAGGTTTTACCCGCGTCGCCGAAGGCAAGCCCGCCAACGCCACCGTCGCGCTGAACGTCGATCGCGAAAAGTTCTTCCAGTTTTATCTGAGTCGCGTGGCGCCCTGAGAGCAGGGGACAGGTTACAGGGGACAGAGGCGCAACATCAGTGCCCAGTTGAAATCCTCAAGGGCACCGCTGCCGCCTCCCTATTGAACGACGCCAGCCTGCTACCGGCATTACTGCAGCTTGGCCTCGATGCGGTCGTGGATCCAGTGCGCGTCCCACCACTCCACGGGATTGACGGGAATCCCATCGAGCAGCATGCTGAAGTGGAGGTGATCGCCTCCGGCAAGTCCGGTCTGGCCGCTGTGGCCGATGATCTGCCCGCGTTTGACGTTCTCGCCTTCCTTCACATCCACCGAACTCAGATGGCCGTAAAGTGATTGCAGGCCGCACCCGTGATCGATGACCACCGCGTTGCCGTAAATCCCCAGCCAGCCCGCGTGCACCACGATGCCGTCGTTCGCGGCCACGACAGGTGTGTGCTGGGTGACGGCAAGGTCAAAGCCCAGGTGCGTTTGGTGGTCGATGGTTTGCCCGTTGTAATTGTACGTGCGGCTGTCGGCGAACGCGGCTTCGACTTTGGAATTCCCAAGCTGCACGAAGGGCTGAGTCCAGGTGAAGTGCGGCGCGGTCTTCTGCGAAAAGGCGACCAGCTTCTGCGCGTCCATCTGGCGCAACGGCCCATTGATGAGCAGGAAGTTCTTTTCGAGGCTGCCCTCGTCCCGAATCTCCGGCGTTTGGCTCATAATGGGCGGCACGATGCGCTGCATGAACTCGTCGGTGAGGTCGAACGTGTCCTCGCGGAATTTCTTGGGGAAGACTTCGTAGTTGAAATTCGCCAGCGTTTCGTTGCCCGCGTCGTCGCGCGCCACAATGCGCGCGGGGGTTTTGGGATCCACCTCCCAGGAATAGGCAAACACGCACATTCTTGTTTCCGGCATCGACTCTTTCACGGGCCAACTGGGAAAGAAGTATTTGCCCACCTGCACGCCGGACTCGACGGTGCCCGGCGAAACCTTGAAGAGCACCATGTCGCAGCCGCCCTGGTTGATGTAATGCTGCGACGTCAGGACTTCCACCTGCGGCGGCATGAAGCGCACAGGCAAATCCTGCCGGATTTCCGCGCGCCCTCCGCGGAAGAAGCGTCCCCAGGAATCGTTGTTCGCGGCGATCACCAGCGTGGCGCGCCCTTCCTGGAGGTTGGGAATTTCCCGGCGCCCCGCGCGCGCCGTCAGCGTGGCTTGCTTCGATCCCGCCCGCGACCAGAATTTCCACCACGAAGGTGTCGGCAGCTTGCTGTCGAGTACCTCGAACGTCTGCCCGCCCTGAAGGACTTCGACCTGAATCTGTTTCAGGTGATGCCCGGCGTCGTGGACTTCGAACGTCACCGGCGTGCTCATCCCCAATCCTTTGACTTCGCCCTGCACCTGAATCGTTGGCGCGGCCCGGCTGGAGATTTTCCAGACCAACGCGATGAGCACGATCAGGAGCACAATCGCCAGGAAGATGACGCCTTTCCCGGCACCCACTTCGGATTTTCGAAACACTTTGCCCAATGGTCCTCCCCGGAAGTTCTGTTCGTCGCCACGAAATATGAGGCATTCCACGCGCGGGCGAGCAACACGCTGCCTGCGTCGCAAACTGCCCGAGCACCAATCCCAAACTTTTTCCTGGCTCGCGAAGTAAAGACTCAACACAGAGCGCACAGAGCAAAACACCGGAGGCCACAGAGGAAAAACCGCGCGCAAGCTCTGTGAACTCCGTGAGACCTCCGTGAACTCTGTGTTGAGTCTTTTCTTTCGGTTGCGGCCTTGCTGCAACTTATTACTACTGTCAGACTCCTTCGAGCGGCGCGACGATTTCCTTATGCCCGTCGCTCGCCACTTGTCACTCGTCACCTGCCCCGATATGATCGCGGGTCAAGGTCGCGCCAAGTTACAAGATACTCGAAAGCGGCGAGGGCGCACAATTCGAATCGGAGTGTCAGGGACGATGCCACAACTCGAAGTCCGTCTCCTCCGGCACACCGAGCGGCGAAGACTGGACGAATATCTTCGCCTCTACAGCCGGTGCTTCAATCCCGACGAGCGCGTCAGCCCGCGCATCCTTCGCCGGGTGATCGTGCCGTCGCCGGCGCGAGCGAACCCCGTCCACCTGTTCGCCGCATACCTGAACGGGAAACTCATCGGCGGCGCATGCACGCTGGTCCTGCCGATGTTTCGCGTCGTTTTCGGAAGCTATATCTTCGTGGACCCGGCGCTGCGTGGGTGTGGGCTGGGCATGCGAATTCTTCGCGAGGTGTTGCGCCAGGAGCGGCGTGGGCCGCACGGCTGGAACTGGAGGATGTACGGCGAAGTCACCGCCGCTTCCGGAGATTGGTGGCACCGCTTTCTGGCCAAGGCCGGCTTCTGTTTCTTCCAGCCGCTGTGGCCCCTGGGTTCTTACGACAATCCGCGCAAGGTAATTCCGGGCCGGCTCTGCTATTTCCCTTTCCGCAAGCCTCCGGCGCGTTTTTCCCAGCCGGCCTTGCTGGCTTAT
>JAIQGA010000440.1 GCA_020072925.1 Terriglobia bacterium
AGGTGAGATCCCAAATGACTTCGAGAAACCCGGGGCCCCGGACCGAGCGAGACGGATTCCGGATTTCGCGTTTCCTTCGGACTTCCGACCCGGGGCTTCGGACCTCCTCACCCGGCGCCTCACTCCGGAAACTCCGCGTTCGAGTACACTTCCTTCACATCGTCGTGCTCCTCGAGCGCTTCGATGAGCCGGTTGACGGACGCGGCCGTTTCCGGGCGGGTCAACGGCACGGTCACGGTGGGCAGTTCGGTGATTTCCGCGACTTCGCATTTGACTCCCCTGGCCTCGAGTTGTTTGTGCACTGCCTCGAACTGCGCCGGGTCAGTGAGGATTTCATACCCTAGCGGGTCGGCCTTGAAATCTTCAGCGCCGGCTTCCAGGGCGATCTCCATCAATTGGTCTTCATTCACCCCTTCGCGCCCCACGATCATCTGTCCCTTGCGATGGAACAAGCGGCTGACGGACCCTGCCGCGGCTATCGTGCCGCTGTTCTTCGTCACCAGGCTCCGGATTTCCGCCGAGGTGCGGTTGCGGTTGTCCGTCGTCAACTCCACCAGCAGCGCCACACCCTGCGGCCCGTAAATCTCGTAAGTCAGCTCCTCGAAGCTGACCGCGTCTCCCCCGCCGATGCCTTTCTTGATGGCCCGGTCAATGTTATCGCGGGGCATATTGGCGGAGCGGCATTTAAGCAGCACCATCCGCAGGCGCGGGAAATCATCTGGGTGCAGGAAGAGCCCGCCAACATGGGCGCGCTCACCTTCGTCGTTCCTCGCATCAAACGTGTCGTTGGCGAGACTCCCGTGCGCACTGTGAAACGTTCGCGCAGCCCCAGCCCTTCGACCGGCTCTGCAAAGGCCCACGCAGTCGAGCAGAAGACGCTGCTGACCCTGGCTTTTGCGACCAGCAAGGGCTGAGGTGCAGGCGCGAAGCGCCTTTGGAGTGCGGCAGCTTGCTGCCGCTTTATGCGCGGCAACCAGCGAACACGCACCCCTCTCGCCCGGCGCCCGAAAGCGAGCTTCCGGCTCAGAAGGCGGGACCAAGGTCCCGCACTCCATAACACGCGATTCCAGGCGTAAAAGGGTGCAGCCATGCAGAACAGGGATCAAACCTCATTTCGAACCGAGCATGACACGATGGGCGAAGTGCGCGTCCCGTCGAGTGCGCTCTACGGCGCGCAAACGCAGCGCGCGGTGGAAAACTTCCCCATCAGCCGCCTTCGCTTCCCACGTGAGTTCATCCGCGCACTTGGCTTGATCAAGGCCGCGGCGGCGCGCGTCAACGGCCAACTGGGCGTGTTGGCGCCCGACCTCGTCGCGGCCATCGAGACCGCCGCGGAGCAGGTGGCGCGCGGCGACCACGACGCGCAATTCGTGGTGGACGTTTTCCAAACCGGCAGCGGCACCTCCACCAACATGAACGCGAATGAGATCATCGCGCACCTGGCCGGAGCGCATCCCAACGACCACGTCAACCGCAGCCAATCAAGCAACGATGTGATCCCAAGCGCCATCCATCTGGCTGCGGCCGAGCTTACGAATCAGCAATTGCTCCCCGCGATAGAGTCGCTCGGCGCCGCGCTCGCCCGAAAGGCGCAAGAGTTCGATGACGTGGTCAAGATCGGCCGCACGCATCTTCAGGACGCCGTGCCCATTCGGTTGGGCCAGGAATTCAGCGGCTATGCGCGCCAGGTGGAGCTTTCCGCGGACCGAGTGCGGCGGGCGCTCGACGGCATCTACGAACTGCCGCTGGGCGGCACGGCAGTGGGCACCGGGCTCAACGCGCCCGCGGGTTTTGCCGCCGCGACGATTCGCCTGCTCGCTGAGCGCACGGGCCTGCCCTTTCGCGAGGCGCAGAATCACTTCGAGGCGCAAGCGGCGAAAGACGCGGTCGCTTTTCTGAGCGGCGCACTGAAAACTTATGCCATTGCGCTCACCAAAATCGCCAACGACCTTCGCTGGCTCGGCTCCGGGCCACGCTGCGGGCTGGGTGAATTGCGTCTACCCGAACTCCAGCCCGGCTCAAGCATCATGCCCGGCAAGGTGAATCCGGTGATCGCTGAGAGCGTGCTGATGGTCTGCGCGCAGGTAATAGGCCACGACACCACGATTGCCTGGTGCTGCGCGGCGGGGAACTTCGAGCTCAACGTGATGATGCCCGTGATGGCCTACAACCTTCTGGAGTCGATTGAAATCCTCGCGACGGCGACGGCGAATTTCGAGAAGCGCTGCGTCGCGGGATTACAGGCGGACCGCGCCCGCGCCACCGTCTTCGTCGAGCAATCGCTGGCACTGGGCACGGCGCTTGCCACGGAAATCGGCTATGAGCGCGCCGCCGCGTTGGTAAAGGAGGCGTACCAGGGCGGCCGCACAGTGCGTGAAGTGGCGCTGGAGAAGTCCGGCATTCCTGCCGCGCGTTTGGAAGAACTCCTCGACCTCCGCCGCCAGACCGGAGCAACCCGTTAGGGCGCGCTGGTGACGAGCATTTCTTTTTTCGCTCCGGCATCCACGGCGGGATCGTGGCGTCTCCGGGGTTCCCAGGCGTGGACCACTGATTGGCCGAAATTCATCGCGACCATGGGCGGCTCGAAGAACATGTACGGGTGCGCGCGTGGCAGGCGGCTGGCTTCATCGAGGGTGAAAGCCTGTAAAT
>JAIQGA010000441.1 GCA_020072925.1 Terriglobia bacterium
CCTGCCGATCGCGAAGCAAATCGCCGAAGCTTTTGAATACGCGCACGAGCACGGCATCGTCCACCGCGACCTGAAGCCGGCGAATGTCAAGGTGACGGCGGAAGGGACCGTTAAAGTTCTGGACTTCGGTCTCGCGAAAGCGCTTGAGACGGAGCGCTCCGCTTCCAACATTTCCAACTCACCGACCATGACGCTCGCCGCCACGCAGGCAGGTGTCATTCTGGGCACCGCGGCGTACATGAGCCCGGAGCAGGCCAAAGGCAAATCTGCGGACCGTCGTGCGGACATCTGGGCCTTTGGATGCTTGCTTTTCGAAATGATCTCGGGCAGCCAGTGTTTCACAGGAGAAACGGCCTCGGAAATTATGGCGGCCGTCCTATTAAAGGATCCGGACTGGTCGCGCCTACCCGCCTTCACGCCTCCGCGCCTGAGGGAACTTCTGCGGCGCTGCTTGAGTAAGGATGCGAAGCAGCGTCTCCGCGATATTGGCGAGGCGCGTATTGCCATCGAAGAAATCCTGACCGAGGTCGAAGCGGTCGCAAGTCAGGGACCGCAGCCGCAGGCGCAAGCGGCCACTCATTGGACGCTCCGCAGTTGGCGCGTGGCGCTCGCGGCAGCGGCCCTGTTGGTGGCGCTCGCGGTCGCCGGAGGCTGGGTGCTGGGCCGAAGGGGTTCGAACAACGAAGCTCCGGAATTCCATCAGCTCACGTTCGATCTCGGCCTGATTTATTCCGCGCGGTTTGCGGCAGACGGCCAATCCATTTATTACAGCGCCGGATGGAATGGCCAACCTGTCCAACTCTACACGACTCAGCCGAACGGCCCTGAATCGCGGCCGCTGGGCCTCGAAAAGTCCGGGCTTTTCGCAGTCTCGGCTTCGCAGATGGCGGTCTCCATCGGCTGCAAGGATATGTTCATCGGGGATTGCAGTGGCACGCTGGCAGTCATGCCTGTCTCCGGAGGGGCCCCGCGGGAGGTTGCCGAGAATGTGATCTCCGCGGATTGGGGGCCGGAGGGGAGCGAGTTGGCAGCCATTCGCCAGGTCGGCGATAAGTTCCAGGTTGAATTCCCACTCGGCAAGGTGATTTACGAATCCCCACGCTGGCTAAGTTTCCTGCGCGTCTCACCTCGCGGTGACGCCGTGGCTTTTGTGGCGTTCTCCGCGCCGGCGGCTGACGCCGGAAATGTCGTGATCCTCGGCCGTGCGGGCAAAGAAATCGCTCGGTCGGGGACGTTCTTGAGTGTGGAAGGGCTGGCCTGGGCGCCGCGCGACAACGAAGTCTGGTTTGGCGCGGCTCGGGAATCTGGCTGGGCGAACACGATTCACAGTCTCGACCTTTCCGGGAAGGAGCATGTCGTCCTGCGATTGCCCGGCATGATCCGCCTTCATGACGTCTCGCGCGATGGCCGCGTTCTTATTTCGCAGGAAATATGGCGCGATGGGATAGAGTTCCGTGCCGCGAACGACCCGAAAGAACATGACCTCTCATGGCTCGATAGCGCGGATGTGACCGACATCTCGCCGGACGGTAAGGACATCGCTTTCTTTGGGTGGGGCGAGGCCAGCGCGGAGAGCACCGCCTACATTCGGGGGACGGACGGCTCAGCGCCCGTGAAATTGGGCCGAGGAGAAGTGTCCACTTTCTCGCCGGACGGCAAATGGGTGCTCGCCAATGTGCCCGGAAGTGAGCCGCATCTGGTTCTGTTGCCGACCGGCGCAGGGGAGCCTCGCGAACTGAAGCCCTTCGACATTCATCAATTTGACGCGCTGGGCTGGATGCCGGAAGGGAACAAGATTTACTTCGCCGGCAACGACGGCCGCGACTGGCGAATGTATGTTCAGGATATCGCGGGCGGCGCGCCTCGAGCCTTTACCCCTCCCATTTCGGTGTTCCCTAAGGTTTTCGAGTCCCACTTAGTGTCGCCAGACGGCCAATGGGTCTTCGCTCGTGACGCGAATGGCAAGGCTTGGCTTTACCCGGTTTCCACGGGAAAACCGCGGCCGGCTCCGGGTCTGGCTCCCGGGGACATCTGGATCAACTGGTCAGGGGACGGGCGGTTCGGCTACGTCAGTCAGGACGATATAACGCACGCCCAAGTGTTCGAGGTCGATCTTGCCTCCGGCAAGAGGAAACTCCTTGCGGAATTGGCGCCGAGTGATCCCGCAGGATTGACAGCCGTGGTACCGGTGAGAATCACTTCGGACGGCAAATTCTACGCTTACTCCTTTGATCGTGCCCTCTCGAGTCTCTTCCTCGCAAGGGGTCTGAAATGACGCTGGTGGCAGGAACCAAACTCGGGCCGTATGAGATCCTCGCGCCGCTTGGCGCGGGCGGAATGGGAGAAGTCTATCGCGCGCGCGACGCGCGGCTGGGCCGCGAGGTAGCGATCAAGATTTTGCCCGCCTCATTTTCTTCTGACCCTGAGCGTTTGCGGCGCTTCGAGCAGGAGGCCCGCGCCGCGAGCGCGCTGAACCACCCGAATATTCTCGCGATTTACGACATCGGCTCGCGCGATGGTGCGCCATTCCTGGTCACCGAGTTGCTCGAAGGCGAAACGCTGCGTGAGCGGCTGAGGTCGGGCCTGCTGCCCGTTCGAAAGGCAGCGGAGTTCGGCGTCCAGATGGCGCAGGGAGTT
>JAIQGA010000002.1 GCA_020072925.1 Terriglobia bacterium
GCTGGGCACCGCGGGCTACATGTCACCCGAACAGGTTCGCGGCAAGCCTGCCGATGCCCGCTCGGATATTTTTGCGCTGGGAACGATCCTCTACGAAATGTTCTCGGGACGACGCGCCTTCGAGAAGGATTCTTCCGCGGAGACCATGGCGGCGATTCTTAAGGAGGATCCGCCGGAGCTTTCGGGCGAAGGCAGGAAGATCCCGCCGGCGGTTGACCGCGTGGTCCGCCACTGCCTGGAGAAGAATCCCGCCGAGCGCTTTCAATCCGCGCGCGATCTGGCTTTCAATCTAGAATCCCTCACGAGCCTTTCGACGACCGGCGCTGCCCTCCCCGCTCCGGCAGCAAGGCCACGCAAGTGGCTTATCCCCATCGCTGCCGCCGCGCTCCTGATGGCTGTGACGCTCGCAGCCTTCATCGCCGGGGAGTGGCGCCAGCGCGCGGTGGGACCTCAGCAGGCGACCTTTGTCCAGATGAGTTATCAGCCGGAAACGGTTTTCAGCGCGCGGTTTGCGCCGGATGGCGGGACCGTGGTTTTCAGCGCGGCTCCGGAAGGCAACGTCCCGCAACTTTTCGTCCGCCGAAGCGATTATCCGGCCCCCCAGGCGATCGGTTCTCCAGGCACGGCGCTTCTAGCGGTTTCCTCCCAAGGCGAACTGGCCATCCTCACGGGAGTTCGTCACGTGGCGCATTTCGTGTTTACCGGCACCCTCGCGCGCATGGGCCTGGGTGGCGGCGCGCCTCGGGAAGTGCTGCAGAATGTCCAGGGCGCCGACTGGAGCCCCGATGGTTCGAGCTTTGCCATCATCCGGGAAGTGAACGGCGAAAGCCGTTTGGAGTACCCGATCGGCACAGTGCTCTATCAAACCGCGGGGTACCTGAGCGATCTTCGGTTCTCTCCGCGCGGCGATCAGATCGCCTTCTTCGAACATCCTCTCCGCTATGACGATCGTGGAGCGGTCGACGTGGTAGATCTCCAGGGACACAAGCGGGAACTCGCGCAAGGCTTTGGAGGCGAGGAAGGGCTCGCCTGGTCCGGAGACGGAAGCACGATTTATTTTTCCGGATGGCGCGCTGGCGACTCGTTCATGGTTATTCACGCGGCAACTCTCACGGGCAAGTTGCGGACCGTCATGGGCGCCGTGGGAGATCTTCTGGTCAAGGATGTCAACAAGCAAGGAAATCTGCTGGCCAACGAAGACAACGACCAATATCGGCTGATGGCCTTTGCCCCCGGAGCAAAGAGCGAGCGCGATCTATCGTGGCTCGACCAATCGGTCGATCCTTTCATTTCTTCTGACGGCCGGGATTTGCTTTTCACCGATGAGAACGACATCGCCGCCGGTCCGAATTACGCTCTCCTCTTGCGCAAAACAGATGGCTCACCGGTGGTGCGACTTGGAGACGGTGTTGCCTCGGGACTCTCTCCCGACGGGGCGTGGGCACTCTCCATGATTCCCGGCCCTCCCATGCGCCTGGAGCTCTATCCCACCGGGGCGGGAGAAAAACGCGTGCTCGACCAGGGTGATATCCAGAATTACCAGTCGGCGCGGTTCTTCCCCGACGGTGCGCATGTCCTTGCCTGCGGCAATCAACCCGGGCGCCTGACGCGATGCTACATCCAGGATGTTGCGAGTGGCGCGCCGCGGCCTATCACCCCCGAAGGCACCACGGGCGGGTTCGTCTCGCCCAACGGAAAAGAAGTTCTCGTCCAGGACGCGGACGGAAAGGCATTCATCTATCCCCTCGACGGCGGGCCGGCTCAGCCGGCGCCTGCGCTCACCCCTCAAGACACTGTCATCCGCTGGAGCACGGACCCTCGCTCGGTCCTGGTGTTCCAACCCTTCGAAGTACCCGGGCGGGTCGAGAAGGTCGATCTCTCGACCGGCCATCGCACTCTCGTGCGCGAGATCGCACCCGCCGATCGAACCGGCGTGCTGCGAATTCTGGGGGTGGCAGTCGCCGACGATGAGAAATCTTACGCGTACGCTTATGACCGCGACTTGTCTCGCCTCGGTATCATCCTGGGCGTGCAATAACGCGCGCCGGTGATGCCGGCCCGGCCCGTGCGAAATCATCGCGCCTGGCCTCTCCCCGCTCGCATGCATTCACTTGACAAGCCATAGGTGGAAGGCGCGAACTCGAATGCGGGTCCGCCTTGCACCGCCCGTTCCCTGCGTGTTGAGGATTGCGCACGCGTCTATTTAGGGATATAAAGTCAGATATCAGGTCGCATCCTGGAGTTAACTCAAAGGGACTCAAATTATGGCGGAGCAACCGAATCCTCCCAGCCAGGCGAAACCCATAGCCGTATTCAGGGAAGACCAGCAGTCGATCGAGCTGACAGTTACTCCGGAACTTCTCGAACTGCTCGACCAAACGGCACTCATCAATCGGGGCACCTCGGAAGGGTTCCACTACAGTTTCAGCGGCCTGCTGATCGCGTTTTATTACGGAAGGCATGGGATCTCAGCGTGGTTCAAGGAATATATCTCGGAACAAAGGGTAGATTTCTCCGCCATTCTCAGATACCGAAAGATCAGCGAAGAAGAACTCCGGAAGAAATTGAACGAATACCGTGTGCCCTTCGCCGATCCCAGTCGAGAGTATCCGGACGGCCGGCGGACAGCAACCGTCTCGGCGTTCCATTGGATAGAAACTGCGAGGGACTTCGCGCAAGAGCAAAGGCATGCGTGGACCGGGCTACGGCATATGATGGGCGCGGTCATATTCAACCCCAGGTTTCACGCCGAGGATCTGGAACGATGGCACTTTGACCGTCGCGCCTGGGCTTCCAGCTACCTGGAGTATGCATCGCACAGCCTGCCGGATGACCTCGATTTTTGGAGTCGGGTTTACGAGCGCACGTTCGACGAAGCCCCCGAGGTCCGAGCCTCTAGTTGGTTGTCGCAGGATGACATTGACCGCTTCAGTGATGAAGTACGCGCCATTGTGGCGCGTGCCGACCAAGCGCGAAAAAATGAGAGGAAAGACAGAATCTACACGGAGCATTTGGTCTTCGGATTAAACCAGCCGGAAGGCCAGTTATCGCGTCTGGCCGCTGCATCGAAGGTAGACCTCACCGCTCTTTTGAAAACCGATTTCGGAGTTGAGCCTGATCAGCCCATTGAATTTCATGGGCTCCCGCCTATCTCGCGGCACGTCCGCGGCGCGCTCCTGACGGCTCGCGGCAAGGCCAACGCCGATAGTTCCAAGACCATCGAAGAGAGTCATCTGCTCTTTGGAGTACTTTCCCAAAGCGAAAGCCGGATCGTCCAAGAACTCAACCGGCGCGGTATCACCCCTGACAAGGTCAGGTTTCCTTCTCAAATGGCGGAGGCCGAGGCGAAGCCTCCCGTCACCCCACCCACTCCACCTCCGCCCGAGGGCGCAGCCTCCGCGCACATCGCCACTGACAGTTGGACGGTTGTGGACACGCTTGGCCACGATGCCTATGCGCGGGCGATCTACCGCTTCATCACCGATGAGAAGACTGAAGCGCCGTTAGCCATCAGCATCCAGGCCCCGTGGGGCGGGGGCAAGACATCGCTGATGCGCATGGTGCAGAAGGAGCTCGATCCGACGGTGGTCGACAAGCTCGAACGGGAGCGAAAACAGCGCCGAGACCGTAACAGGGCCATCCCTGAAACGATTGAGCCGGGAAAGCTGAAGGAGGAGTTGGGCGCGGACGCGCTGCAATTGAAAGATGTCGTTACGGAAATCAAGAAATGGAGAAAGTCTGCCAGCCGCCAGGAGGTCGAGAATCCCACCGTGTCCTCGGCCGCACCGGAGAAGAGGTCTGAACAGACGCGGACCATCCCGTCGTGGTTTAGTGCCTGGAAACGGTATGTCGATAACCTGTTGGGACGCTCTGCCACTCCGCATGGGCCTTCGCCTCGGACTCGGCCTGATGGAAAAGAGCGCCGCATCACGGTATGGTTCAATGCCTGGAAGTACGAAAGCACGGAGCAGGTGTGGGCGGGGCTGGCCGATTGCATCATGCGCCAGGTTACCGGCCGAATGCCTGTTCTTGAACGGCAGCGATTTTGGCTTCAACTGCAACTCAGCCGGCTGGACACCGAAAGCCTCCAGCGGCGAATCCTTGAGAGAGTATTAGCCGAATGGTGGAGTGTGGCGCGACCGTGGATATGGGGAACGCTTGGCTTGATCATCCTGTTTCTGGTGGTGGTGCTGACAAGCAGCGAATGGCCGAAATGGATCCAGATTGGAGGTTCGCTGCGGAAGATCGGAGTTGGAGGCTCGCTGGTCACCGCCGTCGCCGGCGTGCTGCAGCAGCTTTACCTTTACACGAAGACAAAGTCGGAGGTCAAAAAGGAACCCGCGGAGCTAAGTCTCAGCACATATCTTCAGGTGCCTGACTATCGAGGCAAGGTAGGTTTTATTCACCAGGTCGCGGAAGATCTGAACCGCGTCATCAACGCCATCCCCCCCAATGAATTACCGATTGTCATCTTCATTGATGATTTGGACCGATGCTCACCCCAGAAGGTCGCCGAGGTAACTGAAGGGATAAACCTTTTTCTTGCCGGAGAATTTCCCGATTGCATCTTCGTGTTTGGCATGGACGCAGAGATGGTGGCGGCCGCATTGGAAAGAGCCCACAGCGATGTGATCGCGAAGCTGCCTGCTTATGCCGCAGATATTCCTGTCGGGTGGCGGTTCATGGACAAGTTCGTGCAACTTCCGTTTGTTATCCCGCCGCCGGAAACGAGTGACTTGACCGAGTACGTCGAGAGCCTGCTGGAAGCAGAAGCGGTAAAGCAGCCGATTCCACAGAAGGTCCAGGAGAAGATTGAAGACGTCGCCCGCGAGCGTGAGGCCGCCAAGGTTTCGGAAGCGGCGGAAGATTTGAAGATGCAGATGAAAGATTTCGAGCTGAGTGCCTCGCAACAGCGGGAGGCCGTCGCGCGTTTGGAGCGTGTCCAGAAGCTCGCCACCATCGATGCGGAAATCGATCGTGCCTCACGGGATACCGAGACGGTCCGCACTTTTGTGCTGCAGGTTGCGCCAGACTTGTTCCGGAACCCGCGCGATCTGAAGCGCTTCCTCAACACCTTCCGACTTCACGATTTTCTCCGCGTCGCCCGCGCAAGACGAAACTTGCCGGCGCCTTCGCGTGAGTTGATCGCCAAATGGATTCTTCTCTCGCTCAAATGGCCTCAGGTCGTGCGTTGGATGCACCGCGTGCCCGGGGACGAAGGCAGTGGACCGGTCAAGAAGAATGGAACGGCCAGCCTAAAATTCCGCCTCCAGCAATTGGAAGTGTTCGCCGGAGAAGTGCCGAATTCTGAGGGCGTCGAGAAATGGACACAGTTGCTCAACGCCGCGCTGGGACCCGAAGTAAAGGAGTCGAAGTGGGTTTCGGACCCCGCCCTCTTCGAATTCTTCTGGAAAATGGGCCACGGTGAGGAAGCGGACCGACTATCCTTCGGAGCGGGGAAAGGCCTGTGGTGAAGCTCGACTCGTTCCTGACCTGTCGAGCGCGAAAAATCGGCCTGCGTGAACCCGCGTGGACCTTAAGGCGTGGGAATGGCCTTCGAAGGGGAAACACGCCGCCCGTCGCGAGGGGCTTCACTGGCGAGGGAAGCTTCCAGCCTCGCCATCCGTTCTTCCATGCTGGCCAGAGTGCTTTCGAGCGAATGGTGATCGTCGTCACGGTGAAACACCGGATTGTTCACCCACCAATCCATCCCCATCTCCTTGGCCTTGTCCACCGAACAAATCACCAGGCGGATCTGGACGGACAGGAGTTCGATATCAACCAGTTTCACTCGGATGTCTCCGGCGATCACGATCCCCTTATCGAGGACGCGTTCCAGCACGTCCGACAAAGTCGAGGTTTCCAAGGAATGTGACAGACTGCGTGCCAGGGCCATGACATCTCCTTCTACAGAAGCTTTCCGAGCGGGCCAAGATCCAAATTCAAATCCTCTTCCTCCAGACGAAACTCCTTCCGGAGACGTTCGATTTCCTGGGCCTGCCTCATCAAAGTCAGGCCGAGCTTTTCAATCTGCCCGTCGCTCAGCGAGCCCGCTTCGATGCGGCGGATGGCCTGACGCTCCAGTAATTCGTGCAGCAACTTGACCAGGGTGAGCACCAGTTGCCCCAACCCATTCTTGACATTATCCGCGTCGAGGTTAAGCCGAGCACTTTGCCCGCGTCCCGCTGGGGACAACCGTGTGGCTGGCAGCGGAGGGACTTCCATCACGCGGGCAAACTCGCCCAGGTCTCTCGATTCGACTCGCGGCGATTCAAACGAGGCCATGGGAAATTTCCTTTTGGGCGCTCGAGCTTGCGCCGAGCCGTATAGGGGCTCGCGCAATGGTTTCGCGCGCCGCCTCAATGGACGTCAGGACAAGCTGCAATCCGAGGTATATGAGGTCGATGTTGGCGACGGAAATCGTCGCCTCGCCGACCACCACCACTCCCTTGTTCAGCACCCGATCGAGGACTTCGCACAGTGAGATGCGCGCTGCGTCATCCTGCGCGAGATCCGAAAGGGCGCAGGGCCGGTTTCGCACTTCATTCACCTCAGGCATATGCCCTCGATGCCACATGGGCGCGTTGATAGAGGGTTTCGCCCAACTCGCTCAGCCTCTCAAGCCCTCGCAAGTCCCCGTGACGATAGACCACCGTCATCCGGTCATCCGCTAGGGTCCGGCGGAATTCGTCGCGCACGGCAGATTCTCTCCGCTGGAGAGCAGAGCACATGGGACACTCGCTGGGGGGCGTGACGAGGTTGAGGAACAGCCCGGCCACGCCGATCCCCAGGCGCTGGCAGGCAGCAACCAAATCGCGCGTCTCCTCATAAGCCATGTCCGTAGGAATGCTGACAGCATAAAGGCATGTCTCGGTCGGGTTATTCATCAGGGTCCGCAACTTTTTGAGGTTTTTGGAAACCGCCACGAGTTCCTGCGAAAAGCGAGTCAGGCGAAAGACTTGTTGATACTTGAGCAACACGGCGAAGAAGACTCGCAGCCATTGATCGATGATTCCCGGAAGTTCCAGCAGGCGTATCAAATGCCCGGTTGCTGCGGAATCAAGAACCAGCATGTCGTAATCACCCGTAGCCAGCAACTCCATGACGCGGGTCAGGCCCATGACTTCGTCCAGGCCGGGAGGCGAAAGGTCCAGGGTTCTCTCGAGCACTTCGCGATCGAATACGAAATCGAATTCGTGTGAGACGGAACGCAGGAAGCTCTCGATATCGGCGGCGTAGTGTTTCTTCAGGGCCTCGAACTCCGCCTGCGAATCGATCTCCATGGCCCGGAGGCCGGAGATCAAGGTGCGCGGGTGGGAATCAACGTCCATCTCCAGGCAGCTTGAGAGCCCGTGCGCGGGGCCCGCGGAAAACAAAAGGACGCTCTTCCCGCGGTGGATCCGGGCCAAATGCAAGGCGGTCGCGCAAGCCAGGGTCGTCTTGCCCACACCTCCCTTCCCCGCGAAGATCACGAACCGGGTATCTGGTGAAGGTTCCGGCACACCTGCTTCCACGCGGAGTGCGGGGGGCGATGGGGCTTTCCCCGCCATCTGCGACGGCAGGGTCATTCGCGTAACCTGAACCCAAAACGACTCGAGCGCTTTCTGACCGCGAACCTCTTCGGCATAAAGCGGGACCAGCCAAAGCGCGAAACGGGACAAGAGGCTTTTGCCCAGGACCTGTTGCAGGGATTTGGTCTGGCGAAAACGTTCATCGGCGCACACGGCGCAGGAATTTTCCGGAAAAAGCCGGTTAATCACGATGTCAGTAATCGGCAGCTTGAGGCGCCTGACCTCCTGTACGATGGACAGAGTCTCTCGAATGCTCATCGTCTCGGCCAGCATGACCGGAATGAAAACGCAGCGGCCCGGATCCAACAACAATGCCTGCATACGCTTGACCAAGGTGCCCAGGTCCTCAAGAAACGCATCCAATTCGTCGCGCTGGCGGGAGTGCGCGAAAGCCCACTTCATGTAGCGATGCTTGGCCAGCAGGGTGTCGAGCATGTCCAGCCATTTGCGGAAAAACTCCGGCATCGCCAGCAGGCGGAGGGTGTGGCCCCCGGGAGCCGTGTCGACAAGGATGCAGTCGTAGCGGCGGCTCTCCGCCCAGGCGGAGATCTCCAGGAAAGCCATCAGTTCGTCCAGACCTGGCAAGGAGAGGTCAAGAAAGCGGTTGATCTCCTCGTCCGAGAAGAAAGTTCCCCGCGCCGCGATCTGGCGGAGCTGGTCGCCGTGTTTCTCTTTGAAGGCCGCGAGGTACTCGCCGGCGTCCAGTTCGAGGATCTGCAAATTAGGGGGTGGTGTCAGCCCCGCAAGGCTATCGGCGAGGGAGTGAGCCGGGTCTGTGGAAACGAGCAGGAAGGATGATTGCGGGGAGCATCTGGCCAGGTGGAGCGCGGTGGCTGTGGCGCAGGTGGTTTTTCCGACCCCACCCTTGCCGCCGAAGATGAGCAGTTGCAGACGCCGATCGCTCAGGAAGGCGGGAGCGGTCGAGTCTTCCGCATATTTCGGGCGCCTTTCATGCGGCCTTTCTTTCACCACGCCTGTCCCGTTTTCGGATCCCGGTATTCTCAGTTTCGGGGCCCCTGCCACGCTGATGGATCCTCTCCAGTCGCTCGAGCAGGTTTTTTTCCTCTGCGGCGAACTCCTCTTCGGAAATCTTTCCGGTCTCCAGCATCATGTACAGATTGCTGAGCTCGGAAGTGAGCGATTCCGCCTCGTTAACAAGTTCCTCCCGGGCGGCATGGTGAATCTCGCGAAAAATCCAGAGCAAGCCGCGAACTGGCGCCGTTAAAAGGTCATCGACGAGGACCATGGTGTTCCGCCGATTCACCCCCTTCAGAGTTCCAGGTCGATCTCGACAAAGTTGTGCGGGGCCCACGGCCCGTTGTAATCGAAGGCGAAGTTATTATCAAAGTGCTTCGCGGCTTCGAACACGCTGTCTTCGAACTGCGCGAGCGCATCCCGCGCGACGAGGCAGGCGAGATTCATCACCTCGCGTTCGTTGCGGCACTTGGTTCGGACGATTTCGGGGCAATGGGGAGTCAGGATCTCTTCCACTTGGTCGGCGTAGTCTTCTCGATCCTCGTTCAGAAGCTGGTCAAACATCCTGCCCACTTCGATCTTCTGTTCCTGCGTGGGCTCATGGTGCCCGCCTAGCAAGCGGTCGCGGGCGGCTCGCAGCTCGGGGTGGGTATTGACGAAATATTCAAAGATGTTCGTCACCTCCCAAGTGACCCGCAGGCCCATTTCCACCTTGCCGGCGACGCTGCGCAGTTGTTCCAGGAGAGGCCGCTGATTCCGAAGAAGCATTTTGCGAACCGCCTCCGGACCGTCCGCAAGAATCCCGAAGGACATGGGCAGGGGCGTAGTCTCCGCCATAAGCTTTTTGAGGACTGCCTGGTGGGCCGCCAGGTGGGAGCGTTCCGGAAGGATCTTCTCCTTGTGCAGATCACTGACGATCGCCACCACTTGTCCGGCGGCGAGGGAATACACCTCGCACCCGCCAATCCCGATGTCGCCATACGTTCGGGCCGGAGTACCCTCCGTGACCGCGTACAGGTACGTCCTCCCCCTGCTGGTCGCTTGGCTCGCCACGCGCCTTTCCGCTGCTTTCGCTGTCGATGTTTGGCCCATGTTTACTGATTCTCAACCTCCCGACAGACTGGTCTTCGAAAGGATACATCGGCAATATCCCGCCACTTCTTGAACGGGTTTGGCAGGGCCACGACGCTCCGCCGCCGGCAAATACTTCACCGCTTCGAGCCCTCGATCAATGATGTTGGCAGAGCCATTCCGCCACGGGCAGCCGGATTCACCCTCGCGGCCACGTGACGCTCAGAGGTTCTTCGCCCAGCTTTCTCAGCGCACGCTTCACTGTGTTCCTGGCTTTGATCTCGAGGACCACTTCCCCCAAATACCCGGCCACGCGATAGATGGGTCGCCAGGGCAGGATGAGCGCGATCAGGATAAGTGAAATGACCGGGAAGCCCCAGCACGCCAGCAACGTTGCGACGGCGACCTGCCCCACCAGGCGAAGCTCCTTCTCGCTTTCGAGCTTCATTCATCTCCTCTACCGCAGGTTGCGTGAGCGAAGTAGGCCTCTGGCTTTCTTCACGGACAAGCCTAACCCTGACCTTAGTACTGGATCCGGAAAGGAGCGACAGTCCGCCTCGGCCGGGTGCCGGGTTCGCCTTTTGCCATGTCGGCTCCCTTGCACTGTTTTCGGTCCGCCAAGGCCCGCAAGATCGCTTGCTTCTCCACCTCAATTTCCTGGAGTCGGGAGTCGATCTCCGCCACGCGCCGGCTGGCGCTGCGCCGCTCGCTCGTGCGCCGAGCCTTCTCGATTTCCAGACAAGTGATTTGCATTTGCGCCATGTACGGAACGGTTAGGCGGTCCACTCGTCCTGCCATCGTGCGCAGATTCTTCAAACCTCTGAGGGGTATAGGCATGCGGCTACTTCTCCAGTGCTTCAGTTCCCGGCTGGCGCTTCCGTCGCTGCTTCGCCGGAGGACCACAGACATTCCGAATGGCTTCGTCGACTTTCTCCTTCATCAGCGACTGGCCGTCATGCGTGACCTTGGCCGTGTCCGCGTGAAGCACATCGTGGCAAAGGGCCCAGAAAGCAGGATCGTTAATGCGCGCGCGGCCATTGCGATGAGCGAGGATTCGGGCGATGGCGATGCAGGCTCGGATGGTGGGGCGATGGTTGTTGACGCCGAATCCCCGGAGCTCTCGGATAATGTCCACGATGGCCTCGGCGTAACTCCGTGGAACCTTGGACTTCGCTACAGTGATTTGAATCTCCGTCTCGCGATCGAAGTGTCCAAGGCTGATCGTAATGAGTCGGTCCAGCAAGGCGTCCTGGGTTTTGTGGACTCCTGCATACTCTTCGGGGTTGGATGTCAGTATGGCGCGGAAATCACCGTGCACGCGCAAGTATCCTTCTCCGGACCTGCGCAGATTGGGCAAGTTCAGAATCTTGCCTTCCAGGACGCTGAGCAGCACGTTGTTCGCCTCGGGGCGGGAGCGGTTGAACTCGTCGTAAACAAGCGTGTACCCGTTGAGGCAGGCCGTGGTCAGGCGATGATCCTCCCAAAGCGTGCTCAGGCTTTCCTCGGTCTTCACGACGGAATGGATGTAGTTATCAACGAGCTTGGACTTATGGTAACCGCAGTCCTTGCCCACCAGGTCGGAGCTCTCGTACTCGTCGTCACCGTGAATCAGGACGGCGGGACGGCCGAGTCGGGCGGCAACGTGGAGGGCGAGCGTAGTCTTTCCCGTTCCCGCCGGACCCGCGAAGTGCACGGCATAGCCAACCTCCAGATATGTCAGCGCCCGCTCGGTGAGATCCTGGATGTACGGAGTCAAGACAAACGTATCGCTGGCCTCAGGCACGATGTGTTGTTCCGCGGCCAGCACGCTGACCGTCGCTTCTGAAACAGGCCCGGCATCGTGGCTATCCATAATGGCTTCGTCCCCTTCGAGGAATTCGCCGGCGTACTCCAAACAGCGCTTGCTGCACGCCTTCCGCCGTCTGCGCGACTACGACTTTCGGCGCTTCCTGCGCGTGCCGCCCTTGGGCTTTTCGGTCTCCGCCGCTGGGACGCCAGAGGGCGCCGCGGGCGGCTGTTCCTCGCTCGCCTCGGGTTTCGGCACTCGTCTTGTTTCCGGGGCGAGGGCTTCCGGCTCTGACTTCCTGGGCCCAGGGGCTTGCAGGTCGCGTGCGGCTGGCGCGCGCCGCAGGCGATCAAGAGCCATTCGGCCGCCGCCGAGGTCAATGCGAACTCCTCGGCGAAGGGCCGCGACAGCCTCCTGAAGATTTGAGAGGAAGGCCTCGCGATTCGCCTTCGATCGGCGGGCCATGTCGTGCAGGCCGCTGGAGAAATGAGAAAGCAAATCCGCCACGGAGGCCCGGCGATTATCGTTTTCGAGTTGCAGGTGGGCGAGGAAATCTCCGCGCTCTTTTCTCAGGGCGAGGATTCCATCGCGCAATTGAATCAGGTGGATTACCAGAGCAGGCATGCGCATTCTCCTCTTACTTCTCTCCGGAGAGCTGGGGTGTTCTCTGATTTACAGGCCAGCCAG
Organism: Terriglobia bacterium; assembly: GCA_020072925.1. GTDB lineage: Bacteria > Acidobacteriota > Terriglobia > UBA7540 > UBA7540 > JAIQGA01. The sequence continues at coordinate 12,091 of JAIQGA010000002.1, forward strand.
CAGGCGCGCGGACAAGGTGGAATGAAAGCATGCGCACCTCATCGCACGACTCCGAAGTTCTGGTTCGATGGCCAGACGCCTCGGCAGGTGCCTACCGGCGCTTGCCCGCCCAGGCGAACCGGACCACGGCAAGGTCGACCTGGGTCTGCTGCCTCAACTCTGCTACCAGGTGCCGAAGGTTGCTCAGGAATGCCAGGCGAGCTCTTCGCGCCTGCTGCGCCACGCGCGTTTGCATTTCAGAAAACTGCGCGCACATTTCCGAAACTTCCTCTTGGCGGTTCGCGTGGCCGCTGGCGAGCTGGCCCTTGAGCGCCTGACGGCTGCCGTGCAAAGTCTGGATTTCGTCGCACAGACGCCTCATGTCCTCTGTCAATCTGCCCACGATAGTCCTCCTCAGGATTTTCTCCATTGCATACAAACTCGTCTGTTGCCGGGGGGAAGGCCGCTCATCGGCCCTCCCTCGGCAACAATCGGTTCCAGCCGACTACTAAGCGGGAGCCGCAGCCGTGGCTGTCAGACCGATGGCCTCGGCGTACTTCAGGTAGGTCTCCACCGAAGCGATCACGACGCGGGCTTCGACCGACAGCAACTCGATTCCAACCAGCGATACCTTCGCCCAGGCGTCGATCACGATCCCTTTGTCCAGGATGCGATCGACAACTTCGGCCAGGCTCGAGGAGTCGGTCGACTTCGCGACCTTTGCCATAACGGTTCTCCTTCCGGGTACACAGCTACCCACGTTTCAATTGGGATAAGCCGCGAACTCGCGGGTCTTCTCCCGGTCACGGGAGAGCAGGATGGAGGCCGTACGCAAGAAGGATCGCGGCGTGCTAGAAACGCATGATTCCAAAGAGGAAGTCCTCGGCGGGTCGCGGACTCCTTGGCGCCCCGCCGGCCATTATGGAATTCGTTCCATAGACTTCAGTCATCACATGCGAGGGAGCTTATCCCCATTGTTGATGCCGAACTCCCGGGGTAATCAAGCGTTGCCACGGCGCAAAATCCCCTTGAGCAACCTGAAGTCCGTCGAGCCTCTTACTTTTCGCAGGAGTCCACGAAGTTGTAGGGCGGCCAAGGTCCGCTCAAAAGCAGCTTGGCGGCCCGCTGGGAGGAGAATTGACCGGCGGCCTCTCGAAACATCTCCTGCAGCGCGCGCGGCACCAGAAAGTAGAGGGACAAAAACCGGTTTCGAGCGGAATCCTGCCACTCCACTTTGTGCCGCACGTAGAGGCCGGACAGGGAGCTGCAAAGCCCGTCTACGAAGTCGCGCTGTTCGAGGACGGTCCGGTCGAGCTCCAGGCAGCGTTGACGCCGCGCGGCAAGGTAAGCAGCTCCGGAATCAAAAGAAGCCCCGGAGGAATTCGAATATCCGGGTTTTGGCTCGTTGCCCCCTCCCGATTCGGCGCGGGGAAGCAGAACCCGTATGCCCATCTCGTCCGCGCCCTCGAGTTCGCCCAGGAGCGCGTCGTACTCCCGGTGATGTGCTTCCAACAAATCTCTGGCCCCCGCCGAGTCTGCAACACAGCATCCGTAGCGAAAGGGAATGACAGTCCGAGAACGATGGAAAGCTTCAACGACCTTTGCGAAAGCCAGGATCTCTGCGACTCCGGGAGTTGCTTCTGAGACCGCAAGTTCGGAAAGAGCGACGCTCAAGCCATTCTGCGCCACCACGACTACTTGTTGTCCCGCTATTTCCGACGGCCGCTCGAGCCTTGGGGCAGCGTCGGTGCGAAAGATGCAGTAAAGCAGGCAACTCATGGCGGCGCTCCCATCAATAGGGGAGGGACGAAGCGATAGGGCGGCCAGGGCCCGGACAGTTCGAAAACCAGCCCCGCGGCTCCAGGGCTGGCGTTGAGCTTATCGATGTGCGGCCGAAATTTCGCGAGGGCACTCTTGCCCAGCAAGAAGGCCCAATTCAACACCATCTCGCTTGTGCCTTCGGGGGGCGAAGCTGACAGGTGCACCGGGCACTCGCAGAAATCTGTCGCTTGCTCTCGAAGCTCGCCGGGTGGGTTGTGGCAAGTTTCGTAAAGCCAACGGCCCAGCTCCTTTTCGGCCTCCGCCTGAATTCGTTTCTCCTCGAAGTAGCGCCGGCCAGGCGCCAGCGCCGCGAGTTGCGCCTGCTCGGCGGTGAGACGGGCGGAGGCAAAGCTTTGGAGCGCTTGTCTTCGGTCGAGGAAGCCTTTGACGGACCACTCTTCCTGGTCCGCGACCCGATCGAGAAAGTGCGCGATGGCCTCCCCGTGCAGGGCGAGGACTTCTTCCAGCCTCTCCCGAGATGAGAAAAGTGTCCCGAATCGGCTCGGCAGCACGGGAGAGAGGCGCATCACTTCCTCGACCACCGCCTCGTGCCGCAGGGCGCAGGGACCGATCCAGGCCAGTTGTTCCATGCGCTGCTCCGCCTCCGGGCCGCAGAAATCTTCCAACGCCACCTCGCTGACCACGGCGCACAGCTCGGGCAAGCATCGAAGCACGGAGAGGGAATGCCGGCCATCCACGCCGGTTCCGGGAAGTTCGCCGACGGACTCGGACCGCGCGATGCAAAACAGATAGAGTGCGTTAAGATTCTTCGCCATGGGTTATCGACCAACCTCTTTGACGGTCTGCCGGTAAATTTCCTGGAACGCCGCCTCCAGGTCGCTGGCTTCGAGGGTCACCGCCACCTGGCCCGCCGGCGACTCCTGGCTTGCGTGAACGGCTCTTCGCACCGCTTGCAGCGCGGCCTGGTTACACAATGAGCTCAGCTCGGCGCCGTTGAAACCCTCCGTCCGGGAAGCCAAGTCCGGGAGATGGATCGCGGCGCCGAGAGGTTTGTTCCTCAAATGGATTGCCAGGATCTCGCTACGTCCGTTCTCATCGGGAAGCGGAATCTCGATGATCACATCAAACCGGCCCGGCCGGAGAATCGCGGGATCAAGCAGGTCCCCCCGGTTGGTCGCGCCGAGAACCAGGACGCCTTTCAGTTCTTCGACGCCATCCAGTTCGGCGAGGAATTGGCTCAGGACGCGCTCGGCGACATGCGAATCGGTGCCCCCGGCGCCACGGCTGGGGACCAGCGCGTCAATCTCATCGAAGAAAACAATGCAAGGCGCTGCCTGGCGCGCCTTGCGAAATACCTCGCGCACTGCCTTCTCGGATTCGCCGACATACTTGGAGAGCAGTTCAGGACCTTTCACCGAGATGAAATTCACTTTGGTCTCGCTGGCCACCGCTTTGGCGAGGAGGGTTTTTCCGCAGCCGGGAGGGCCGGAGAGCAATATCCCCTTGGGTGGTCGAATTCCCGCCTGGCCAAACAGATCGGGATGCCGAAGAGGCCACTCGACGGCCTCCACGAGGCGCTCCTTGACTTCCCCTAGACCGCCCACGTCCTGCCAGCGCACATTGGGCACTTCGACAAATACCTCGCGCATCGCGGAAGGCTCAATGTCTCTCAGGGCATCGAGAAAATCATCCATTCCCACCTCGAGTTTGGCGAGTTGGTCGTAGGGGATGCGCGCCAGACCGAAGTCAACATCGGGCATGATGCGCCGGAGGCAAAGCATCGCCGCTTCCCGGCACAGGGCTTCCAGGTCCGCACCCACAAATCCGTGCGTGATTTCGGCCAAGTGACCGAGGTCCACTTTTTCCGCCAGGGGCATACCGCGGCTATGAATCTCCAGGATCTCCTGGCGGCCATGACGGTCCGGAATAGGGATACTGATTTCGCGGTCAAAGCGCCCGGGCCGACGCAAGGCCGGATCGAGGACGTTCGGCAGGTTGGTGGCTGCGATGACGATCACCTTCCGCCGCTTCGCAAGCCCGTCCATCAATGCCAGGAGTTGCGCCACGACCCGCTTTTCGACTTCACCCACCACTTGCTCGCGGCGAGGAGCAATGGCATCGATCTCGTCCAGAAAGATGATGCTCGGAGATTTTCGACTCGCCTCCTCGAAGATCTTGCGCAGATGGGCTTCGCTCTCGCCATAGAATTTATGGATAATCTCCGGGCCGCTGACGGCGAAGAACTGTGCCTGCGTCTCATGGGCAATGGCGCGGGCGATCAATGTTTTGCCGCACCCCGGAGGCCCATGCAGGAGCACGCCCTTGGGCGCGTCGATCCCCAGTCGCTCGAAGACCTCGGGATAGCGCAGGGGCAGTTCGATCATTTCGCGAATGCGCTGGAGTTGGGATTTCAGGCCGCCGATATCCTCGTAGGATACCGCGCGAGCCCCCACTTCCTCGGCTTGCGATGCCTTGGAGATAACCAACTGGGTCGAAGGATGAATCAGCACGGGACCCCTGGGCGTCGTGCTTTCCACCTTGAAATCCGCCCAGCGCGCCCCAAAAAGGATAGCTCGGATGCGGCTCTCGGCCAGGACGGGCAGCCCATCCAACCGGCTGCCGATGTAATCCAGATCGCGCTCGGAGGGAATGATGTTCGTGGGGGCCAGGACGACGCGGTCCGCGGGCGGGCAACTGATCCGGTGTACTTCCACGAACTCATCCAGTCCGGTCCCCGCGTTCTCCCGCGTGATGCCGTCCAACTGAATTCGCGATTGCCCTCGCATTTCCTTGTATGCCGGCATCGCTTTGCAGACGGTCCTGGCCTTACCCAGCACTTCGACAATGTCTCCGACTTCCGCCTTCAACCTCGCGAGGTCCTCCGGGCCCACGCGGGCATACGAACGCGCCACGTCCTTGCTGAGCGCCTCCGCGACTTTGAGCTTGAGCGACTTCACCTCGTCTTCGCCGGGCATTCCCTCTCCCTTCGTCTATTTGGGGAACTTGATCTCCAAGACCCCGTTGTTACACGCGACCTGCATCTTTTCCCTGGAAACGCTGCGGGGCAGGAGAACTTCCTTGCGATACTTCTTGTCACCGTGCTCCGCCGCGATCGTCAGGACATCGTCCTTGAGCTCAATCCGCACGTCTTCCTTGGCGATGCCGGGCAACTCTGCCAGTACCTGGATGTGATCATCTTCCTCAAAAACGTCCACCATGGGTTCGCGTACCTCCTGAACCTCCGTTCGGCCGGATTTTTCATCACGACGGATATTTCCGAAAGGCTCGAGGTGCGGCCCTTCGTCTCCCAGCCCCACCTTGATGGAGAACCCGTAAATTCCCTTCACCTCTTTTCCACTCCCATGGATTTCTCCCGTTTTGGAGAGTTCCCGACCTGTCTCGGCGAGTTCACCGAGCTTCTCGACCAGGTCTCCAAAACCCTTGAGTATTCCTCCCAGGCCTCCTTCCACGCTGCCGCGCCGTACCCGATTCTTATCTCCCGTAGTCATGTGGCTCCTTATCCCCTGCCGTTGATTGCAATCCCGTACTTCCTGATCTTCGAATGGATGGTCTTGTAGTCGATCTGAAGCAAGCGAGCAGCTTTCGCTTTGTTGCCACCGGTTTCCTGCAGGACGTGAGTCAAGATTTCCCGTTCCAGTGCAATGATCTTGCGATGGCGAATTTCCTTTAACGGAAGGGCTTCCTCGGCCGGTTCGGCGTCGATCGGTTCGGTGTTGGGGCGTTGAGGTGGCTGTTTGGGAACGATACAATCCAACCCGATGTGCCGCTCGCTGATGACGTCATCGGCGAGAAGCACCGCTCGCCGAACCATCGACCGGAGCTGCCGCACATTTCCTGGCCACTCGTAAGCCAGCAAAGCGTCGACGGCGGGTTGTGAAAACCCGCTCACTCGCTTCTCCAACTCGATGTTAGTGAGATCGAGAAAGCGCTTGGCCAAATACAGGATGTCTTCGCCCCGCTCGCGGAGCGGTGGCACCCGGATGCTGAACTCGTTCAATCGGAAATAGAGGTCACGGCGAAAGGCCTCCGTCTCACCTAATCGGTACAAGTCCTGGTTGCTCGCGGCCAGAACCCGAACGTCCGCGCTCACCGGCAGCAGCCCGCCCACGCGATGGATTGCCTTTTCCTGCAACACGCGCAGGAGCTTGCTCTGCGAGCCTAAAGGCATGTTGGAGATTTCGTCCAGGAAGAGCGTGCCCCCGCGTGCCAACTCAATTTTCCCGAGTTTCTGGCGATCGGCGCCGGTGTAAGCGCCCTTTTCGTGGCCGAACAGTTCGCTTTCCAGTAGAGTCTCAGGGATGGCCCCACAATCCACTGCCAAAAAAGGTCCCTTGGACCGCGGGCTGAGCTGGTGGATCGTGTGCGCCACCACCTCTTTCCCCGAGCCCGTTTCCCCCAGAATCAGAACACTAAAGTTGGTTTTGGCGACGCGGGCCACTTCCGCAGCTAACCGTCTGACCCCCTCGCTCGGGCCCATCGAGACGCACAACGAAGTCTCATCATCGACGGGTGCGGATAAGCGCCGAAGCCGCAGTTTGAGAGCTCGCTCATTCAGCGCGCGAAAGACCACCCGCAGCACCTCCTGGCGACGCAGCGGTTTCGCGAGGTAATCGTGCGCCCCATTCCGGATGGCGGTCACCGCACTTCGAACCTCCGGATAACTGGTGATCATGATGACGGGGAGATTTTCGTCCAGCGCCCGGACCTCTTTCAGCGTCTGCATCCCATCCATACCCGGCAACCCCAGCGCCAAGATCAACGCATTGGGGTGTTCTGTACGGACTTTCTCCAAGGCTGCCGGCCCGTTATGTGTCACCAAGGGGACCAATCCTTCTTGCGTCAAGACCTCGGCGAGAAGGGCGCACACTTGCTCGTCTTCATCCGCAATAAGAATTTTGCTATCGCCGCGCGCCATGACTCTTCCGCTGATCTAAGGGTTGGAAAATCGGGCAGACGATATGGATGTCTCTGTCGAGACACTCGGCCAACGAGTGGAGCACCCCCAGGAAAATCAGGCCAGTTTCTCCGGCAAGGAGGGTCTCGTTAATCCGGCGGGCAATATATTGGTCACGCCGTTTAAGCAGGGAATCCCTCAAAGCAGTGCTGGGCCGTCCACCGTGCGCCACGGCCTCCGCCTTCTCCAAGGCGAACGTCCCTTTCATGAGCTGGTATTCCTCAACCAGGAGCGCGGAAGACTCCGTGCCCATGAGCGCGGCGCCTTTCTCCTTGAGACGCATGAGCAGTCGATGGTTTCGACTGCCCGCTTTCGCCAGGTCCGCGACGATGTCGATCTCCCGGCCACAGACCGGCAACCCATCCTGATAGACACGCAGCGGCTGGCGAGGCGCGCTCAAACTCTGGACAGCCTGCTCGACCCGAGTCCAGTACTGATCGACGAGGTTGACGTTGCGCTCCCAACCTCTGCGGCCCAGGCGCTGGATCTTCAAGCGCTGAACGGACTCACCCAACGCTCCCATGTCGGCCTGTGTGTGGATGATGGGGATGTATATGAGAGTCCTGCCACGGCGCATGATGCGCAAGTTTGCTTGAATGTCGCTCATGAAGAAACTCGCTAGGTTTATCGGCCCTCTGTGGGTAAATCTTAAGGTTTCTTGCCTTTGAAGCTTGTCGTAAGCACCTGACAGCTCACAGTGAGCCTTGGTGCTGTTCGAGGAGGCCATGCAGCGGAGCCACACGGTCGAGGAGACGATGGCGTACTTCACTCTTATCACTGTCACTCGGCCAGCCACGCCCTGGGCAGTGGGCTCTTAGAGCAAGGTACGGAACCGAGCGACGTCATGAAGTCATCTGATGCGAATCAGAATCGACGACCTACGTATGTAAAGTCTGTCCGGGTCAGTTCGGCGCGGCAGGCTTTTCTCATCTCTTCACCACACCTTAGTGGGCACGGTGGCTGGCCACTTTATGCACGATCCCGTACTGAACGGCTTCCTCCGCAGTCAGGAAGAAGACACGGTCCGTATATTTCTCGATCACCTCCACGGGCTGGCGGGTGGCCAGCACGAGAATCTCGTTCAGTCGCTTCTTCAGGCGGAGCGTTTCCTTGACCTGGATTTCCATGTCGGAAGCTTGACCCTGAGCTCCACCGAGGGGCTGATGAATCATGACGCGGGCATTGGGCAGGGCCAGACGTTTGCCGGACGTCCCCGCAGCGAGCAAGACCGCTCCCATTGAAGCGGCCTGACCGACGCAGAGTGTGGCGACGTCGCAACTGACATATTGCATGGTGTCGTAGATGGCCAGACCGGCGGTCACGGATCCGCCCGGGCTGTTAATATACAAGTAGACGTCTTTATTCCTGTCAACGGATTCCAGGTAAAAGAGCTGGGCGACAATGAGGTCCGCCACGTCGTCATTAATCTCGCCAGTCAGGAAAATAGCGCGATCGGATGACTCTTCTGCGCCAGTACCTGCTCGACACGCTGGATGACCTCGATTGCCTTGGCATCAGCTTCACCCTTCACAATCCAGGGGTGAAGGTCGGCGCCGTTCTCAAGGTGAGCCGTCAGCTCGAAAACGGCGTCGCTGTTGAGCCAAAGTCTGACGCGGACCTGGGTATCTTGGGGGAGGCCGAGAGGCAGGATGGCAAGCGCCGCTGCTGTGGGCTCATCGAGAATCTTCATGACCCGCAAGCCCGCCTTGAGGCCGGCCTTGCGGGTGGCAGCTCGCTGGATCTGGCTGAAGTAGGCGGGGACCGTGATGACCGCGCGCGTGACATCTTCCCCCCGGCGGAACTTGGCGTCTTCCTTGAGCTTCCGCGGAATGGTGGCGGAAATGTCGATGGGGGAATGCCCCTTTCCGCCCAACATCACGCGCACACTGTCCCTTGTCCCGTCGGAGGGAGCGACGATCACCACACTATTGAATGGCCGCCAGGTCAAGGCGCCAAAAAGACACTCGCGTCAATCTTCTGAAGTGGTCTATGTCGATCCGGGCTTGAAACGTGAGGGCGGCAGGCGTATCGTTGGCGCCTCGATAGGAAGTCGAAATCGGGAATCCCGGCTGGGCGGCTGCGGCAGTGCTATCCCAGGGATTCATGCCAGAGGCCTCACGATTGTGCTCGGGGATCTCCGACGGGAGTTGTGGAGTCCCTTTCAAATCCAGGAGGGAGATTCATGCGCGTCAGCAAGAGGCTTTTTCCGGCGTTCATTCCTTGTTTTATCGCGTTCCTGATCGCCGGTTCGAGGGTGTCTATAAGCGCGCCTCAGGGCATTACGGGAAGATGGGATTTGACCATTGGTGCTGCCGGCAATGCCTATCCATCATGGCTGGAAATCACCGCGAAGGATGGTAAGTTGTCAGGCAGGTTCGTGGGCCGGTTTGGAAGCGCCCGCCCGATCAAAAAGATCGCCTTTGAGAATGGCCGCCTCACCTTTTCGCTGCCCGCCGATGATGAGAAACCCGAGAGGGACTTATCTTTTGCCGCGACCCTTTCTCCTGCCGGCGACAAGTTGACAGGCACAACGAAAAGCGAAGAGGGAGCCGAACTCACCTGGGAGGGCGTGAGGGCGCCGGCCTTGCCCAAACCCAAAGGCGTCAAGTGGGGCACTCCGATTGAACTGTTCAATGGCAAGGATCTCACCGGATGGAAGCTGAAAGATCCCAAGGAACCGAATGGATGGAGGGCGGTTAACCGTGTATTGGAGAATGAGATGCCTTCCTCCGATATCCGGACCGAGAAGGAATTCAACGACTTCAAGCTTCATATCGAATTCAATTGCCCCGCCAAGAGCAACAGCGGGGTGTACCTGCGCGGCAGGTACGAGGTCCAGGTCATGGACAGCTACGGACAGCCGCCGGAGAGCCACCGCCTTGGCGGGCTGTATGGCTTCATCGACCCGACTGAGAATGCCGGGAAGCCTGCGGGCGAATGGCAGACCTTCGACATCACCCTGCTGGGCCGGTACGTGACCGTGGTGCTCAACGGCAAGACCATCATCGACGATAAAGAGATTCCGGGCATTACCGGCGGCGCACTGAACAGCAGGGAGGCCGATCCGGGACCGCTCGTTCTGCAGGGTGACCACGGCAAGGTCTCTTACCGAAATATCATCCTCACCCCGGCGGTCGAATAGGTGGCGCGCCGCTTGCAGGCATTTCCCAATTCGTGATCGGAATTCGCTTGCGGCGGGGACACTCACGAAGTAATTTTGCGTTCGTTAATGATACTTTCCTTATCCTTCATTGGAACGGTCTTAAGAGGGAGGCAAAAATGGACCCAAAGAAAAACGTCAGCAGACGGGAGTTTATCCAGACAAGCGCCGTGGCGGGAGCGGTCGCGGCATTCACAATCGTCAAACCCCAGTCAGTCCGCGGGACGGCGGCCAACGATGCGGTGTCGCTCGTCTGGGTGGGGCTTGGAGGGCGCGGAACGGAGGATGCCAAGGGACTCACCGCGGCGGGAGCCCGCATCATCGGCCTGGCAGACCTCTTTCAGGAAAAGGTGGACCTGGCCCGAAAAACCTATTCCGAAGTTCCAGATTCCAACTGTTTCACCGGTTTCGACGCGTACAAGAAGGTCTTGGATCTCAAAGCCGACGGAGCTCTCCTGGTGACTCCTCCGGGTTTCCGTCCGGAAGAGTTTTCGGCCGCGGTGGCAGCCGGGAAACACGTGTTCATGGAAAAACCCATCGCCGTTGACACCTTCGGCTGCCATTCCGTGCTCGCCACAGGTGAGAAAGCCAAAGCCCAGAAGCTCAGCGTGGTGGTTGGGCTGCAGAGGCGTTATAGCAGGAACTATCAGGAAGCCCAGAAGAGGATCGCCTCGGGCGCACTGGGCACCATTGTGTCGGGCAGGGGATTCTACCTGACCGGTGAAGTCTGGGACGGACGAACCTGGCCGCGCGCGGATTTCCCCACCGAACAACACTGGATGGCCAAAAACTGGTATTACTTCCGCTGCCTTTCCGGGGACCTCATCACCGAGCAGAACATTCACAATCTCGACGCCTGCAACTGGGTCTTGGGTGGACACCCCATACGCTGCACCGGCTACGGAGGACGCAAGTGGCGGAAATATATTGGCGATATCTACGATCACTTCAACATGACTTTTGAATATCCCGGCGGAGTTCACCTGACTTTCATGTCGGGGCAGTTCTGCACGATTCACGATAGCTCCGAACAGATCCTGGGCACCGACGGCACGTTCATCAATCCAGGTAGGGCAGGCATGAAGATCGAGGGCAAGAACCCGTGGGAAGCAGCTCCCGGGGATGACGCTAACAAGAATGAATATGAAGCGTTCATAGCCAGCGTGAAGACGGGGGAGCCGCGGACTGATACGCATCATGCCGTAGACGGTACTTTTATTACGATTCTGGGACGTGAGGCCGCTTACCGCCGCAAGGAAATGCAATGGGACAAGCTCTGGAAAGAAAACCAGAAGCTGAAGTTCAAGGCCTACCCCGTTTCCGAAATCTGATCGGTATTCAGTTGCCAGGACAGCGGACAGGCCCCGCGGTTCCTCCGCTGCAAAGCCGCGGGTGGTCCGGCGCGTAGACTTGATTGAACACGATCGGGGAGATGATTTGTATGAACACGAGTGTCAATCGTAGGGAGTTCCTGCTCAGGTCATCGTCCATTGCCCTTGGCGGAGCGTTGCTCGGCTCTGGGGCGATGGAGAGGGCGGCTGCTGCCGCCTCAGGAATCAAGAAAGGCGTCTGCATCGACGTGCTGCCGGAGGGAATGACCGTCCCGGAAAAGTTCGCAGTGGCGAAGAGGGCGGGATTTGACGGCGTCGAGCCGAACACCCTGAACAGCCCGGACGAAGTGAAGACGTACAAAGAAGCGGCGGAGGAGAGCGGAGTCCAGATCACCTCGATCATGAACTCCGACCACTGGAAATATCCGTTGAGCGACAACGATCCGGAAGTCGTCAAGAAGTGCGTCGAGGGCCTCGAGACGTCCATGCACAACGCGCACGACCTGGGCGCCGGAGCCGTCCTGCTGGTGCCGGGAGTTGTTACCGCCGACGTCCGCTACGCGGATGTGTACCGGCGGTCGCAGGAGCAGATTCGAAAGCTCCTGCCCCTCGCCAAGGAACTCCAGGTGATTATCGCCATAGAAAACGTCGGCAATCGGTTTCTACTGAGCCCGCTCGAAATGGCGCGCTACGTCGACGAATTCAAAAGCCCGTGGATCAGGTCCTATTTCGACATCGGCAACGTCGTTTCGATCGGTTATCCCCAGGATTGGATCCGGACCCTCGGCAAGCGTGTGTGCAGGGTGCACATCAAGCGGTTCGAGCCGGGGACCGACCATCCCAAATTTGATCCCAAGGATCGGCGGACCCAGGGAATTGACTGGCCCGATGTTCGCAGGGCCTTGAATGAGGTTGGCTACAACGGTTGGATCACCGCTGAAGTCAAGAGCGGAGACGAGAATTACGTGAAAGAGGTCAGCGCCCGCATGGACCGGATCTTGTCCGGACAAAACCCGGTTTGACCTGCATTCCGACCGCCACGGGTCGCGCCTCCCGCGCGAGCTAATGTAGAAGTAGATGTAATTAATTACAGAAGAGCCCTTCGACGTGCTCTTTCTTGTCTCCGCTTACCGGGAATTCGAATTCCTTATCGTTGACCCGAGCAAGACCAGAGGCTCCGGCTGCTGTCCCGCACTATCACGTCATCCCGACAAGGATTCACTGGCGCGTCGTCCGTTCCGTAGCTCTCTGAAACGAGGTACACTGGGCGCCAGTGGAGGACGCAACACGACTCTCCGGAGGAGGTCTCCGGAACCATGAAATGGGTATCCGCCGTATTTCTCCTTGTTTTTATGGTAATCGTCGCATTGTCTCTAGAAGCAGGGCGTACCATGACTCAAGCCAAATCAGGTTCTGCAACCATCGTGCAACTTCCATCGCCGGAGCAAAAGGGAAGGATGTCAGTGGAGGAAGCGTTAGCGCGCCGACGCTCGATCCGAGAATTCATCCCCCAAACTCTCACCGAACGAGAACTCTCACAACTTCTTTGGGCGGCCCAGGGCATCACGCATCCAGACGGCCTGCGGACAGCTCCTTCGGCGGGGGCGCTGTATCCCCTCGAGCTCTATGTGGCGACCGCGAGCGGTTTCTACGATTACGAACCAAAGGGGCATCGGCTCACCCAGCTTTCCGACCGCGACCTGCGAGCCTCCGTGCGCCGTGCCGCGCTGGACCAAGAGGCCATCACTCAGGCTCCAGCGGTGTTCGTGATTGCCGCAGTTTACGAACGGACCTCACGCAAATACGGCGCAGCGCGGACTCCCCGTTATGTCCACATGGAGGCGGGACATGCCGCGGAGAACTTGCTTCTGGAAGCCGTAGCGCTAGGGCTAGGTGGGGTCCCGATCGGGGCCTTCGACGATGACGCCCTTCAGAACGACTTGGCGCTGCATGCCGATTGCCGACCTCTGTACCTGATTCCCGTGGGGCACCCGCGATAATACTCTGCGTCGGTTTCGGTGACGGACCGTGATGTTCTTGGCACGCGCAACGTCTTCGCGGGCCTCACCCGACTGCCCTCACTATTGAGCATTACAGAATGCAGTGACGACCAATGCTGTAGCGCCGGTGTCTCCGATGGCCGGAGTCCGATGGTCCGATTCAAATCGGACCAGAAATCGGACCCCACCGGCGCTTTTCGGCGCTGAGGACAGCGCCGCTACAGAAGGCCTTGTCACTGAATTACGTAATCCTTATTAAGCTCTGTATCCCTGAATATCCAAGTTCGTGAGTCCGGCCGCCTTGGCCCAGGCTATTGCCTCACTGTATTCGGAGCGTGTAATCCTGCGAGCTATCTCTGGATACCGCGATGCCTTGAACACGGGCGTGTACTGAGACATGAGGTTGAGATAAGTATCCTTGGGAAGGTTCTGCGCGATCCACTCCACCACGCGCTTCGTGCCACTAACTCCGTTGGGCATGACCAGATGACGGATCATCAGCCCCCTATACATGAGACCATCCGGCGCAGGATGCGCGACTCCTACCTGTCGGTGCATTTCAAGCAAGGCGGTCTCCGTGATCTCGGGGTAAGTCTCAGCTCCCGACGAGTATTTCGCGGCCATCTTCCCGTCTGAATACTTGAAGTCGGGCAGGTAGATATCAACGATGCCGTCGAGCGTCTTCAGTATCTCCAGCCGTTCCCAGCCACAGGTGTTGTAAACAAGTGGCAGCCGTAGTCCCCGGGCTGCTGCATTATCCACCGCAAGCAGGATGTGAGGAGAGTAGTGTGTAGGCGTGACGAGGTTAATGTTGTGACATCCCATTTCCTGCAGGCGGAGCATCATCGCCGCCATGCCTTCCACGGTTTGGGACGGCTCATTTCCTCCCTGGCTGATCTCCCAGTTGATGCAGAACACACAGCGCAGGCTGCAATGGGTCAGGAAGATGGTTCCGGAGCCTCCCCGGCCCACAAGGGCTCTCTCCTCGCCGTAATGCGGGTGAAATGCGGAGACTTCAAGCTTGGAAGTAGACTGGCAGAATCCCCTTTCCCCTCTTAGCCGGTTTGCTCCGCACTGCCTGGGACAGAGCTCGCACTGTTTCATTACCTCCCACAGATTCTGCGCTCTTGTCTTTAACTCACCGCTCCTGTGCAAGTTCAGATAAGCAGGGGTGAATCCCGGGTCGATGTCCGCCGCTCCCTTCGCCCTTCGCCGCGGCTTGCTCGCTCGTTTGAGGATATTTGATTGGGCAGAGGGTTCGGGGTTGTTCTGGCAGGCGAGGCAGAGTGAGGCGCAGGCGGCGCCGAGGATTGATGCCGCCCAACACAAACCAGACTTAACCCATTCCCTCCTCGACAGGTGTGCCATCTGAAGCCACCTCCGGAACATTGAGGTGAGGGACGCGCGAGGGTCCTTGAAGATGATCACCTGAGATCATAGTAGGTCCGGCGGGCGGCATTTTCAAACTCGCGAGCTGTGCGGGGTTTCTTCATAAGGTGATTCTGCGCCGATTGCCAGCCCGTCCAGCGTCGGCCCGCGCCATGCCCCCGGTCAAGCACTGCCTGGCCTCGGGATTTGTTCGTAGAGTTGGCGATAGGCCCTCCTCACTCCCAACTGAGTGAAAAACGAGTCCCTCATAACATCGAGGGAGGGCCGATACCTGAAGGCTCCAATTGTGCGCAGGAGAATCCGACCCATGCTGTAACCTTCCCTCATTACCTCGCCATTCAGATCGAACATCTCCCCCGCGGACATGACAGGATGCCGGTAGATGACATGGCCGGTGCCGTACTGCTCCCAAGGTCGATCCGGAAAGATTCGTCCTTGGGCCAGGTACTCTCGATAGATTTGACTCCCGGGCATGGGTGTAAGGGTGAAGATGAACGGTGTGATGCCGCATTCGTCGCAGAAATCCAGGGTCCTGCGGTACGTCTCCCGAGTATCTTCGTCCCACCCTACAACGAAGAAGCCTCGCACCTCGATTCCCAGGCTCTGGATGGTCCGGATACTTTCCTTCATCTTCTGGATGTTAAAGCAATCTGGCGAGGTGTAATGCAGCTTCCTCCAGGCCCCGGATTGTTTCTGGCCCTGCGCGGAGATGGATTCCAGGCCTGCGGCGATGCTGCACAGGCCGCTTTCGGCAGCGAGCTCCAGAATCTTCCTTCCATCCTTGTAGTTCACCGCGGACAGCCCGCCCGCGCCGCTCCAGAGACGCTTCGGACGCAGACCAGCCAGTTCGCGGTAGAGGTCGAGATAGTATTGATTCTCCTCGGGCCGATCGACGATTTGTGGATGGCCGAATACGCTGTCATCGACGATGTAGTAGCGCGGACCGAGGCTGGAGACCTCGGCGACCACGTCATCAATGGGCCGATGCCGAATCTTGGCACCGAAAATGTCCGTGACCGGGCAGAAGCGGCAGTGGTTGGGGCAACCACGCGTGGTGAAGATGGAATCCATCAGGTAGCGCTCGCGAGGCAGCAGGTCGCGTCTCATGACGGGGAGCTTTTCCAATGTGGGCCGTTGCTTAACGTGATGGACTGTGCCGGGCAAGGTCTGGATCGCAAACGGTCCACACACGTAGAACTGCTTCAAATCGTTCCGTTGGATGTCCTCGAGGATTTGCGGCCAGAGATCCTCACCTTCGCCGATGGCTACCGCAGTCGCATGCTGCTTGGCCTCTCTGGGAAAGGCAAAGATGTGCGGCCCTCCCAGGACGACCTTCTTTCCGCGTTGGAGAAAATTATCGGCAATTTCGTATGCGACGGTCGCCAGGGGTGTCCGCACGGTGATGGCAACCACATCGACGTCCGATTTATAATCCACCTGGTCGCCCAGGAACATGTCAACTAATGAAACATCGTGTTCCTTTGGGGTCAGGGCTGCTAGCAAACAAGGCGCCAATGGCATAACAGAGGCTGTGGCCCTTGCCGTCTCGATACTTCTGCCAGGGAAGATGATGGTGATCTTCACCGTCTGCCTCCCGAACCAGGATTTCCGTTTTCGACCTTTGCTAGCTCCAAGTGTACACCACACCGGTTCCCCTCGGGCGGTTCTCACCTGGTTTCCAGTCGAGGGCGTTCCTTTTTCCACCTTCCTCCGAATACCCGCCCGGCCAGATATCCTTCCGACGGTCACGCCCGGGTGACACAGGTGTATTCGTCATCCCGCGTCCAGGCCAATCGGGGTTATGCTTTGGCGTATGCGAATTGCCGCAACTGCTTTGTTGATGGGTTTGAAGTGATCACCGAGGGAATCCAGGAAGAAACGGAGGGAAAATGGCAGTCCGCGAGACTTCAAGACGCAATTTCCTGAAGAAGACAGCCGCAACTGCGGCAGCCGCTGCGGGCATGGGCACTCGTCCGACCGCGGCTGTGGCAGAGGAAACTCCTCGTCCCGAAGAGTGCGGCTCGATCTGGGAGCGCCCCCCGAAGCAAAAAGGGAACAATCTCAACCTGATCGTCATCGTGAGTGATACATTCCGTCATGACAATCTAACTTGCTATGGGAAGAAATGGATCGAGAGCCTCGAAACGCCAAACCTCGACAGGTTTGCTGACGAGTGTGTGGTGTTCAAAGACGCTTACCCGGAAGGGATGCCAACGGTCGTCATCCGTCGCACCCTTTATGCCGGTCGGCGAGTGATTCCCTGCCACTTTTTTCGTCAGCACGAGCCCGTGCAGCTTCCCGGCTGGCATAATCTCTACAATGAAGATCAAACCCTGAGCGAAACGCTCAACGAAGCCGGCTACATCACCGCGCTCGTCAGCGACCTGCCCCACGAACAGCGTCCCGGGCGGAATTTTCATCGTGGCTTCAACATGTACCAGTGGATACGCGGGCAGGAGGTGGACTCCTACGGCACTTCACCTCACAAGCTTCTGGATGTTAGCGATATGGTTTCGAGCGAATATCTCGCAAGCATGCCCAATCTTCAGTCGTTTCTAAGCCAATATAAAGCCAATCGCAACCTCTGGAAGCAGGAGGGTGAATCACTCTCCGAACTCGTCGCTCGAGTCGCCATTCGCTGGATCAAATCCAATTTCGATCAGCGTCCCTTCTATCTGCACGTGGAGATGTTCGACCCCCACGAGCCGTGGGATCCTCCGGAGCGGTTCCTCGATAAGTACTGGCGCAAAACCTACACTCCAAGTTTTCTGGAACCGCCTTACGCGACGAGCCCGCTCTCCGAGGAGATCAAGCAAAGGTTCCGCGCCAATTACGCCGGCGAAGTCAGTTGCGTGGACTATTGGATTGGCGAGCTGCTCGATGCGGTCAAGCAGTACGGTTTGTTGGAGAACACGGTTGTCGTCTTCATGGCTGACCACGGCGCCATGCTGGGTGAACACGGACAGTTCCTCAAAGGGCCGGACAAGCTTCGCGGCCAGGTGACGCACGTGCCTCTGATGATCCGCACGCCCGACCGGCACTATGCAGGAAAGAAGGTTTCAGGGTTCGTCCAGATTCACGATGTCATGCCGACCGTGCTCCATTTGCTCGATTTGAAACCGCCCAAGCGCGTCACCGGAGAGAACGCGTGGAATTTGGTTACTGGAGCGACACGGTCGCTTCGCGACTATGTCGTGCAGACCTATGGCTGGGTCGGCGTGGCGCGGGACCAGGAATGGAACTACAGCGAAATTTGGAAGCCGGAAGCCCGCCAGGATAAATTCAGCGTGCGGCCCGGAGCGCCGGAGACCTTCTACAAGCCGCAACTCTATAACCTGGCACATGATCCTGAAGAACTTACCGATGTAGCCGATCAGTATCCTGACATTTGCAGCCGAATGTCCGCCAAGCTCAAGGAGTACATTGCCGCCGGCAGGGGCTTGACCTACGGCAGCTTCAACCAGAAAGCGAGTCTCAGTACGGGCGAGGTGTACATCAAGGAATCCCATTGAAATATCGGTGCGATTCTCCTCGGCGGGAAGTGACCGCTTGGTCTCTGCCACGCGTGGCGCGCATCGTACCCCGGCTTTCCGGGAATCGAATGCAGCTCGCGAAACGCCTTAGCACTAATTCTTCCTTTAGGACTAGACCATTCCTCGCCGACATCATGTCAAAACCCGGGCAGTCTTTTGGGAAGACGGTGGGGGGCCGCCCGACAGGCGGAGATTGATGAGCTTGTTCAGCATGTCGAACCAGAAAGGTGCCCCCATTGATACAGCGGCAATACTGATAAGAATTCCCAGCACTTTTTCAACCCATGCAATCCCATCCCGTGGAAGCCCGCGCACATCACCCGCCGCCCTTGACCAACCGAGCGGTGGGCCGCTGGCAGTCTGAAACGCTTCCTGGACCTCTCCCAAAGTCGGATCGGACACGTGATTCTGCCGGGAGGCTTCGGACCTGGCTTCCGCCACGACCATATTTCGAAGCGCCTGGTCATTCCACAATTGCCTGACGAGCATGAAGGTGTCGGCATTGAGGATGGTGCACAGCAAGACGCCTGCCACCAAGATGATGATCTGCGCCTTACGTTTATACCAGCCGCTAACCCGTCGCATCGTGTCGTCAAACCAGGTTTCGACTTTCTCTCGATATACGCCCAGGTCGCCTTGTGCGGCATCCAGAAATCCGAGCATCGTTCTGCGCACGGCGGAATCGGGGAGATTCCCCAGACTGTTGCGGAGCTCCTGGATGGTCCGGGGTTGCGATCCGATCGTCGGCGCAAACAAGTCGAGCAGCACAAGCGTAAAGTTGCGCGACGAAATGTAGGAAGGCTTATCACCGGGGCGGGCTGCCCGCGTGATCAGCGGATGAGCGAAGAACCGCGCGGCCAAATCATGGTTGGGATCATTCAACATATTCCGAATGGCTTCTTCAAGCGTCTTGGATCGCAGGGAAAAGGCCCCGGCGATCGCCTCCTTGATTCCAGAGCAGCCGATACTGAGTACAAGGTAGACGCATACGAGCCCCAATGCGACTTCGAGAACCTGAGAGCCGAACATGGTGACCTCCTCTCGAAACTGACCTCGCGCTTCAGAAGTTATTTTGCCGGCAGCACGGCGAGGCCGGACACAGCGCGTTGCCTGCAGGCGCCCCCTCAAGTTGGGGAGCTATCCGTTGCTGGCTTCTCAGCTACGAAAAATCAGTCTTGCCCCTTGGAAGAACCGCGCCAGGTGCAGCGCAGTGTGCACCTATAACACCACCAGAAAGGCTTCCAGTCAAGAGTTGCAGTGCAGCCCGTTCAACGAACACAACACGGGTTGAGCCGCGGGAAGGCTTCCTGTTGACTCGTGCGCGCTGGGCTACTAATATCCCTGACCAGGGCTATTGCGTTTTCCGGGGGTTTGGTCAAGCGCTGAGCGGGACGCGTCCGGAGGTCTCGCCAACCCCGTTGCGGGGGGCATGGACGTGAAGATCTCGGCTCACCTTGCGCGTACCCGACCTCATGCTTTCCGGTCCGATTGAACGACCTTACGTTGGAGGGCTGACATGGGGACGCGAGTGGTGGTTCTCGGCGGCGGCGTGGGAGGCCTGAGCGTTGCCCAGGAACTCGCTGAGCGCGGGTTTCAAGTCGAAGTCTACGAGCGAAGGCCCGTGTTTGGCGGCAAGGCGCGAAGTATCCAGGTGCCAGGCTCTGCCTCGCAGGGTCGAACGCCCTTGCCCGGCGAGCACGGGTTCCGGTTCTTCCCCAGTTTCTACAAACATTTACCGGATACCATGAAGCGCATTCCATTTGCCGCCAAATCGGTTTTCGACAACCTTGTTTACGCGACTCGCGTACAGATCGCGCGGGTGGGGAAACTGGCCATTCTCGAACCGACGCGATTTCCGCAAACGCTCGATGACTGGCTCGCAGTCTTCAAATCTCTCTTCAGTGACCTCGGGATACCTGAAAACGAAGTTGGTTTTTTTGTTGACCGCCTGCTGGTATTGCTGACCACCTGCCCCGAGCGCCGCCTTGCTGAGTATGAGAACCTCGCATGGTGGGATTTTATCGATGCGCGGAACAAGTCGGTGAGCTATCAAAAGTATCTGGGCGAAGGGCTCACCCGCTCGTTGGTCGCCATGAAAGCAGAAATCAGCAGCACCCGAACGGTCGGTTATATCAACCTGCAACTCATCCTGGGTCTTTTGTGTTCTGGCGAGGGTTTCGATCGCCTGCTGAATGGCCCTACGAACGACGTCTGGATCGACCCTTGGATTGCTCACCTGAATGCGCTCGGAGTGAAACTGCTGGGGAATTCCGCCGTGCACTCCCTCGAGCTCGAAGGCGGGCGGCTGGCGCGAGTGGTTATCGAGCGAGGCGGGCAGATCGCAGAAGTGACGGCCGAATGGTTTGTCTCCGCCCTGCCCGTGGAAATTATGGCCGGACTCATTACCGAAAACATCAAGACCGCTGCCCCGTCTCTAGCCCGTCTCGACAAGCTCCCAACGCGTTGGATGAACGGAATTCAGTTCTATTTGCGGGATGATGTTCCTCTCGTTCACGGGCATTCGAATTATCTTGACTCGCCCTGGGCATTGACCTCTGTTTCCCAGCGACAGTTCTGGCCGGAGATTGATTTTTCACGCTTGGGTGACGGGAGCGTAGGCGGAATACTCTCGGTTGTCGTTTCTGACTGGGATGCTCCGGGTATTCTTTACGGGAAGCCTGCAACGGAGTGCACAGCTCAGGAGATCAGAAATGAGGTCTGGGCCCAGTTGAAAGTTCATCTCAATAACGGCGGCCGAGAGCAGATCAATGACAGCAACCTGCTCTCCTGGTTCCTTGACCCGGATATCCAGTTCCCGAATCCAACCGAAGTCACCAATGTCGAACCCCTGTTGATCAATCCCGCCGGTTCGCTGCAATACCGGCCCGAGGCTTCCACGGAAATCCCCAATCTTTTCCTCGCCTCTGACTACGTCCGCACCTATACCGACCTCGCGACCATGGAAGCCGCCAACGAGGCCGCACGACGAAGCGTGAATGCGCTGATTGATGCTTCGGGGTCAAAGGCCACGAAGGCTCAACTCTGGCCCCTTCAGGAGCCGGAGTTCTTCAAACCTATGCAGGATTATGACCTTCTGCGCTTCAAGCTTGGCCTGCCTCACGGCAAGGTGATCTGAGGGGGAGTGTGCTCACGGCCATGCTGCGCCGCCGTTCTCGTCGTAGAACACCTCGTCAATCTTAGGGCCGGCGAGGTAGATCATGGCAAAGCCGTTGAGAATGCGCTGCGGAATGTCCGGATCGTGGGCCAGTCGGTTCTCGTACCAGAGCACCGTACTCTGTTTGTTCGTCATTTCTGAGGCCTGGCCGCACGGCAAACCCCCGTGACCGCAACATCGGCAGAGCACCGTGGCAGCCCCATTCTTCTGAGGTTGATAGACTACCCCCGCATGCACGTGGCCCCAATACCAATATGCAGGGGCTGTGTCGGGCGGAAAGGCGCTCATAACTTGCGACCATAGGTCGGTTTGGCTCGTTCCGTCCTGAACCAGTCCATTGTGATGCGTCAGGACGATGATCTTCTTGCCTTTCGCCACCTGCACCTTCAAGAAATCCACTTGCACCTGCGGTCCCTGGCTTGGAAACAGAGCCCCCTCACGGTAGAGTTTTTCCTCGCTGGAGTAAAAAGCTGAGTCAAGCCCCACGATCACCCAGTTGCTATTCTCCAAGGCAAAATAACTGCACCCGTTCTGCTGCGCGAACGGCGGGTTAGAGATCGCCTTGAAGTAGGCGCCCCCGCCCGAATACATCTCGTGATTAGAGTTCAGCGCCAGGGAGCCCAGGGAACCCCTGGGCCAGAGATTCAGCAGCAGATGCTCTTCCTCATTCCCGGTACCTGCGTAGTAGACATCCCCGAGGTGAATAGTCAATTGGGGCTGGAGAAATGCCAAGTGGGTGCGCACATCCGTGCTGGGCGCCGGGTTGGCCGTCGATCTCCAATCGCCAGTACCCCAATCGCCGGCAAGGCCGATCTGGACATCGTCCGGTATGGGTATCGTCGCCGGCGTCGTACTGAAACTACTCTTACCCAGGATGAAGTGCTCCAGCCACTCGGCAAACGCCTCCAGCCATCCCGGATCGAGCTGTTGATACTTGCCAGTGCCCCAAATCTCGCCGCCTCCATCAACGTCGATGATGATGCCTGCATCGAGATTATTCACGACTCCGTCGCGGTCATCTGAAATCGCGCTAAAGGCCAACGGAAGCGCGTGCCCGATGCTGCCATCGGTTCGCGGCGCCACCCGGGCTTGGCTGGCCGCGACGGCCTGCTGATGACCTTTCATCAGCAGAGGAGTGATTCGGGCCTGCTGGTCTGCTGGCAACTTCCCCCAGGCGCTTTTAATCCGACTGGCGATGACGGGGTCAACGCTGATTTTCATTTGAGCCTCGAGATATTGGAGCGGGACCTCGCCGGGTGACGGTGGCAACCGGCATCAGGCCTCAATCGTGTACAGCGGGTCGAAGTCAGGCAGGCCCGCCTGCTTTCCGGCCATCCAACGCAACATCTGAACTTCTCTTGGATCAGTCAATCCGCTCGTGACCTTGTTCGGAATGACTTCCAGAAAAAAATGAGCCAACGGGTCCTTGTAGAAGTCTATATCGGGCTCGACGACCACACAGTCGACAGAACTCCCATTGGGAAGCTGGACGGATTTTTGATTGCCCTGATGGAAAGTGAGCTGCACGTTCGTGACATCGAACTGCGTCTGCTTATAACTCAGCGTTGCGCCGGGATGGAAGATTCCCGGGTCTTTTTCTTCTGCAAACCCTCCGGTGGCCGCGGCTTGGACGACGTCGTCAATCAGCGCCTTATCCGCATAACCAAAAAAGCGGTCTGGGGCCAAGGCAAAATCCTTGCTGTCCCAGATTAATTCCCAGTAGTAGTCGAGAGGTGTTTTCCCGCTGGGAAGCGTGATTTGAGACATTGCGGCGGTGATGTTCAGGAGCGCCGCAAGAGCCAAACCCTCGTTGTCCTCCATGATCTTTTCATAACGAGTCTGCGCATCATTCTTGTCTTTTGCGCCGTTGGAGAGAATCTGAAAGAGTTGGGGGCGGACGCTCTGAAGCCGGGTCCAAAACGCCGCGGCAAAGTTGCAGTGGCCGTCCTTCGGTACCAGGAAGAGATTGACAATGGCAACCCTCTTGGGTGAGATGGTCACCGGCATCCATCCGGCGTCCGCGTATCCGTTGGCGGAAACAACCACCGTGTAATTATCGAAAAGGTTATCAAAGAACGGGAGGCCTTTGACCAACTCCACGGATCCGCTGCCGCTAAAGTCATACGTCTTCCGCACGCTCGGCGTCTGGCCGTCCATGAGCTTTACCGACCATTGGACGTTGGCAGGTAACGGCTGACGCGTTCCGTCTACCAGGTTCAGCAGGACGGTTCCTGTAGCGGGACTTGCCAGAGCAGGTGTGCCCATTTTCGTCTCCTGTGCTCGAGTTTGAGGCCTTGAGTCTTCCCGTTTATCCCGACTCGAAGTCGGTCCCCTTCCCGGCATCGATGATCATAGGTTGCAGCTCAGGCCGTCCCGCTCGCACTCCCGTGGACCCGGCAGCCGGAGGTCTTTCCAGCCGTAGTGTCAGGCGGGGCGATGTAATCTGGGCGCTGGCGACTGCCTGCTGACCCGAGGCAAGGTCCATCGCAATCAGTCCCCAGGGTTCAGCGAAACGGTCATGGGTCTTGCTCGCAACGTCCTGCATGCGATGCCACAAATCGGCCTGAACCTTTGCCCGCTCGGGGCTATCGAGCGCCGGCGGAGGGTCCTGAGAAAAGAAGTTCTTCGCCGCCGCAAGGGAGACGGCCATGCTCGCCATCGTAGTCGCCCACCATTCAATGAGCACGTAGTCGCCGGCGATGATGGGAATCTGAGAATCCCGGCTCAAATCAGGAAACACCAGTGCGAGATTACCCAGCGTACCACCTGTATCCTTTACCTGACCCCAAATTGCGTCGTCTTCGAGAGGGCGCAATCGGAAGTCATCTTCATCCCCCGGATGGATGAGGGCACAAAGCGCCGTGCGCCCGATTTTTTCATACTCCTCGATTTGGCGCGGCTGCCCATCCGAGCGGAGGAATAGACTCTGTGTAAGCGCGTCATCGTAGTCAGTGTTCACGTAGAACGTGGAGCGCCCGAAATCCTCGAAACCGCTTAGGCTTTCTCGTTGCTGAGCTGCAGAGAGCAGGCCCAGGGCTTCGAGAACTTCAAGGTTGGATGCCATCGTCTTTCGGTTGGTCTTGGCCACAGCAGCAAAATGCCAATAGGAAGCTTTTAAGTCCGGCGCTTGATTTATCAGCTTGCTGCAACGGTAAGCGGCGGTGATGAGGAAAGTCTGCGCCAGGAGTTTTCTGAGCTTATCGGTGTCCGCCAAGTAGTTTATACCTGCGCTGAGGCGCGTCGCGTTGACCGTATCGGTCACTACGATTTCCCCGCTTGCAGGATCCGTCAACACTGTTCCCTTGAGAGCCAGATCGTTGACAGAAGCGTAGTTGTAAACACCCAGGAGGTTAAGCTTGAGTGAGTACACCTTTTCGCGCGCAGTCGTAAGAAGACTGTGAATCTCGCGGACCCCACGCGGCAACGACCCATCAGGTTGCACCAGGCCGGAAAGATTCAGCTTCAGGGCATCCTGAACCGCCAACTTGCCCTCTGGTTCCAAAGAGTCCAGTTCGATTTCGTAAAGGAAGGCAGTCTCATGAGAGGAGAGGGCCTGGAGTTCTCCTTCTACAGCAATTTCCAATCGTCTTTGAACGGCAGCCTTGAGGGCGGAAGCAATCGCGTCGGATTTTTCCTCTGTCAGCCCTGCAGATTCGAAATCTGCCGCAGAAGGAAATGGTTGCGGGCTGAGGGCGTTAAACAGCGCCGAGATGAAATCCCGACCACCAAGTCCCGCGGAGATGCCGGCAGAGGGATCGACCTGCACCTTGAAATCAACGCCGCGTTTTCTGTAGATGCCCATCCGGACCGTGCCCGCGTCAAGTTTCTGGATCCGAATTTGGAATTCGCCATCGATTGCGACAGAAGCCCCCACGTCAATCGCTGCACCTGCCTTAACTTGAATCATATCGGACACAACACTGGAGGAGAGACTCGCCAACGGGTTGACGGACGTTAATAGACTGATCTTCCCTGAGAATTGGAGCGTGCCCGTGCACTCGAGGGTAGCAATGTCACCGACAGCTAAAGAAGCGAGGTCATCGAATTCGGCAGGAATAGTGTAATTGCTCAGGGATGCCGCGAGGGCCGTCCGCAGAGTGGGGGTACTGGCGGCAATTTCGAAGCACTTGTAATGGAACAGGGATAAGGTACTCCCTGCCTCGAAACCCAGGTCGAGCTTTCCCAGGCTCGAATCCACCCCTGCAGAGACATTGGCATTCACACCGAGCGCCACATAGGCATGGCGCTCAGGTACCGCCACCGGGTCCCCATAGGGATCGGGGTCAAAAAGGTTCCCGTCCGTGTATACACAGAGGGATCCAGAGACCCCCGCAGCAACCGTCAACTGAAGGCCCGCCGCCCCGAGATCTGTGGGTCGATCCAGTGACACTCCGATCACCGAAGACTTCAGAGGAAAGCCTGCCAAGGGAACGTCCTGGATCGAAGCAAGGTCCCGCTGCAGAACGGCGAGGCTGGGAAGTTGTCGGAAGTATTTGACAAATGCCGACACAGGGTCCGGAGTCGCTTGAACGTTAAGCCCAAAGCCATCGATGAGTTGGATGGTTGGCATCCATACTCTCCCGCGCGCCAGGTTTTGAATCGGCTTGGAAGGAAGCCCTCGGGTTGTTTTTTACCTTCTTTGCAGGAAGGTGTCAATAACCATTTGGGGTCCAAGCGAAAATTCTCGAACCGACCTCCAGGCGGGGGATGAGTCAACTGATGCAGTCATATTGATCGGGAGTAATCTGCTGGCGCTCGCACTGAGCATGAGAAGCACCGTGTCCACAACCGGGTCTTGTCCATAATACTTTGAAAAATAACCAGTTGCTTCGATACACAGAGAATCACAGCTCTTGTCTTGACATCGCCCGAGGTCAATTGTCGATGGCGAGCCGACATTTTGCTTGACTTTGTTATCGGCGGGGTGTAACTAAGCGGTGGTTATCTTTAGAGAAGACCCAGGGCGAAACTAAATTCAATCGATTTCGGACGCTGGCTTCCGGCGCAACTTTCGGGAGCGCGACGCCGAGCCGTAGTTGACCGTTGGTGTCGAGGATCGACGCTGCTCTCCTGACTCCCACGGGCTTGTCTGTAAGGCAGTGGAGTGTTTGCGAGGATTACCCGGGGCTTCCCTATTCGCGGATGAACTTGGCATGTCCGTTTGCCTGCCGATGAATCCCGCGACCGAACTCATGCGCTGTGAGGTAAAACATGTTAGGACTGGATTGGGGAAATAGGAAAAAGACCTATGACTACATCATTATAGGATCCGGCTACGGGGGCGCCATCTTCGCTGCCCGATTGGCATCCGCGAACCTTTCTCCCAAGCCCGCGATTTGCCTGTTGGAGCGAGGCCGCGAATGGCCTGTGGGTACCTTTCCAGATCAAGTCAATTCGGTGCTCGCCGCCCGGCGGATTGACACCAACCCCCTGGGCCTGTACGAATTCTTGGATTATCAAGACATTTCGGTCATCAAGGGGTCCGGGTTAGGCGGCACGTCGCTGGTTAATGCGAACGTGGCGATCATCCCTGACGCAGAAGTCTTCCAACTGGCAAACTGGCCTCGAACCATTACGCGGGACATTCTCATGCCCTACTACGACAGGGCACGCCAGGCTCTTGGCGCGAATCCCCATCCGCGTGCGATGCAACTGGCGAAAGTTCAGGCGATGGACCGCCGGGCTCAGGAAATCGACCGGCATGCTTATCCGCTGAACATCGTCGTGAATTTCAGCGTGAACGGTAAGAATGCGTATGGCGTCGAACAGAAGCCTTGCACCGACTGTGGCGATTGCATCACCGGCTGCAACGTAGGCGCGAAGAACACACTCTATATGAACTACCTACCGATGGCCAGGAACGCGGGCACGGAAATCTACACGCAAACCAAGGTCGAGTGGATCGAGAAACTTGCCGGAGGAGGATGGCGAGTCCATGGGGTTCATGTGGCGGATACCTTCGATGAGGAAGAATTCACCATCGACACCCGGAACGTGGTGCTCTCTGCAGGCGCCATCAATTCCCCGGAAATCTTGCTGCGATCGGAAATGCATAGGCTTTCCGTCTCGCCCGCGCTGGGAACGGGATTCAGCGGTAATGGAGACTTCTTTGGCCTGGCCTATAACGGCGCGTTTATCACCAACGTGCTGGGGTACGGATTAAAATCTCCCCAAGCGGGAGATGCACTGCCACCCGGTCCAACCATCGTCAGCGCGATCTCCTATAACGGGAATGTGCCTGTCGAAGATCGCTTCACCGTGGAGGACCTTTCTTTCCCGAGCGCTTACATCTTGGGGGCCAAAGCCGCCTTTGCGCTACTCCGCGGCGAAGACACGGTCACAGGAAATGAGGCTGCCCAACAACAGCGCGCCCTGAATGATGCCGACCTGCTGCACCCCTACCGTCCGGATGGCGCCTTGAATCACACCATGCTTTATCTGGTAATGGGCCACGATGACGCCCGCGGAACCATGGTCTTTGACGCGCCGTGGTATGAACCCGACGGGCGCATGAAAATCCAGTGGGACGGCGTGGGGAGCCAGATCATCTTCACGCGGATTAATGAGGAATTGCGCCGTCACGCGCGAGCCCTTCAGTCAAGTTTCATTGCCAATCCGCTCTGGGACATTTTCAAGGCACGCCATTTGGTTACCGCCCACCCCCTCGGCGGCTGCCCGCTTGGCGAAGATTACCTGCACGGGGCGGTCGACGAGTTTGGGCGAGTTTTCGCGGGAGACGGCAGCGTCCACGACGGGCTCTTCGTTTGCGATGGTTCGCTGATACCTTCCGCGTTAAATGTAAATCCATTTCTCACCATTTCGGCCCTTTCCGAACGAATTGTGGAAAAGAACATCCAGGCACAGCAGGGAGTTGCCTACCCTCAGCCCAACAAGTCCGTCAGCCTTTCCACCATCAACCCGATTGACGCCTCCGAGTACAGTGTGGAAGGGCTTTTTCCCTGAGGGGCACATCCTGAATCAAATGTCTTCAGCCCTGTTCACGGGATTCAAAAAGGAATTTCACAAGGACGGGAATCACTATACCGGAATCACCAGCGACACCGATGACCGCATCCATGCACGAAACAGCCTTGAGGAAATCAACCTTGATAAGCCCGCGGGCACACTCGAGGAGGGGAAATACGTTTTGCTCCGGTACCTAGACTTTCCCTGGACAGGTTATTACGACATCTTCAAGGTCATCAATGAGGACCTCCTGATCGGGCGGGTCTACCTGGGGGAATATCCGCATGGGACGCGGGTGTTCACATTCCCCATGACGCGGAAGTACAGCTTCGAGCAGATGACCGTGAACGATCATCAAGCCCTTTATGCCACGGGGACTGTGCCCAGCGCCCAGGACCTGCAAGGCGTATGGAGAATGGATGTCATATCCAACGCGAACCATGCCGGCGGTACGGCCTACTTGTGGTTTGATGTCAAACCTGACGGCCGCATCGAAAGCCGCTATCTGCTCATGGGATTGATGGAGGGGCTTGTCACGCCCAGCTTCGTAAAGGACCATTTCCAATTGAACGACTTCACTCCATTTCATGATGAGATTCGCAAGATCGCCGACAACTTCCTGGTCGGAAAATACGTCACGAGCCTCCCGCCCGCAGTATCTTCCCTCATGCAAAACTCGTCCCTTGGCATCTTTCACGCGGAGGCAAATGGTGAGTTCGGCTTCTACTACCTGCTGACTCGGACCGACCTGAAACAACTGCCCACCTTGACTCTTCTCAGCCCGTTCCTCGATGTTTATCTCCCGGACGGGTTGGGCCTGACCTTCAACGAAGAAATGGTGGGTTGGTATTTTGAGGGCGCAACAACTCCCGCGCCTGGGCGCGCGGGGGACCTCACGATCGCTAGCCGCATACCCTCTTCCGGAGCGCCCGCGGGCGGAGTTGACTGCAAGTTTGATGTTCACATGACGGCGAGTGATGTCAACGAGTTTATCGACGGGCCGGAACACGAAGCCCAAATGGAGGGAACGATTTCCTTCGCGAGCTTCCAGGGAGCGAACCAGGTTACCTACGTCGTCGATGCATCAAACAGCCGCTTCAATTACCTGGAAGTGAACGAAGCTACGGGCGAAGCGGAAATGCGTTACCACATTGAGTTTGCTACGCCCCAGGGACGCCGATTCTATTTGGAAGGAAGAAAGTACATGCAAAAGGATGAGGCTGGCGGGCTGCGCGGCACCCGGGAGGTGCTCGACGACTACACCACTCTCTACGCGCATATCTATGAACGAAAAGATGGTCAGCCCGACGCGCACCTTGGGACCGCGTACATGAAGTTCCGAACCTTCGAGGATCTTGCGGCGATCGGAAACCTGGTGGGATTCCTCGGCTCGTTCCAGGTAACGGGGACGGACGATCCCATTCTCCAGATGCAGGCCAGGATGCGGTTCCTGGCCTTCACAGCGCAGTTTGTGCAGATCGAGTATGACCCTCTGGCGCCGGGCCAATAAAGGAGGACTTGCGTGGCAACACCTGCTATTACCAACTGGTTCGGAGACCTGGTCTCGCATCCCCAGGTGGTCGTGGAAGCCAACTCGACCGATGACATCATCGCCATTCTCAAGGACCCGCAAAAATACCCCGCGCCGGTGCGAGCTGTCGGCTCGAACCATTCCACGGCGCCTTGCGGCGTGGTCGAGGGCGGAACCCTCATCAAGATGTCGAAGATGAATCAGATTTTGAGTATCACTTCCGACACAGTCACAGCCCAGGCTGGCGCTCTTTACATTGATGTCGCAAAGGAACTGGAAAAACGCCAATTGCAGTTTTATGTGAATACCGAGATCGGCAGCCTCTCCGTGGGGAGCGCCGCCTGCGCCGGCACCAAGGATGGTTCCATGCCGGGCGAATTTGGCCAGGTGGGTTCCTATGTTACCGACATCAAGATGGTCCTCCCCTCGGGTGATCTTCTACACGTCGATGAGAGCCAGCCGGAGTTGCTGCAACAGGTCCACTCGAGTTATGGCTTGTTCGGGATCGTCGTCGAGGCC
The DNA here is from genome assembly GCA_020072925.1 of Terriglobia bacterium. Lineage (GTDB taxonomy): Bacteria > Acidobacteriota > Terriglobia > UBA7540 > UBA7540 > JAIQGA01. Next base: position 42,431 of record JAIQGA010000002.1, read on the forward strand.
ACTCTCCGCATACGCCCCATCCTCCCCATGGCGGTCTACCACGAAACCTATTCCCTGGAAGATTTCATTAAGAAGCTTCCGGAGCTTAAAGCGCGGAACGAGTCGATGATGTATTACATCTTCCCGTTCGACAATCTCATCACCGTGGAGTTCCGAAGATACAATCCCGGCGCGACGGGGAGCCCGAATCGCACGATCTGGCCACTGCGTAACTACCTGTGGGGTACGACGGGGCCCGCCTTCTGCCGCCAGGTTGAAAACGATATCTCCGACCCAACCATTCGCTACGGAGTGATCGACGGCTTCTGCGCCATGTGGCGGTTCAAACTCACAAACCTTATTCGTAGCGATAACAGTGTCGCTACCGATCAGATTATTCGCTATCCCTTGGTGGCGAATGACAGCCGGTATACCTTCAGTTTTTGGGCGCATCGGGAAGAAAACTTCCCCAATGTCCTCGCCGCATATTTTCAATTTTCCAAGGACTACTACAAGCAGAAGGGGTATCGGACCAATATGCTGAGCGTTGGTTATCGCGTTGCTCAGGACCAGGGAGCCTTGCTGTCTTATTCCTACGACGGCAACGTGATGACGGTGGACCCGGTTTCCACGGCCAATCCTGGCTGGGAAGCTTTCCTGGATGCTTACAATGAATTGAGTAGCAGCCAGGGCGGCGCTCCGCTGCTGAATCAGACTGCCAGGGTCACCGCCACCCAGGCGCAGAAAGGGCTTGGTGACCGGCTGAAGTTGTTCGCCAAGACTAGGAAGACTTACGACCCCGGCAATCGGCTACTGAACGATTTCTTTCACGATTTACTCGCGGAGTGAGTGGCCCAGCGGACCCGCAACGCTGTTCTGCCGCGGTGCGCAACTCCCAGAGGGGTGTTAAGGAAAGGTCACGCAGTTTTCGTCCCCAACGGGGCGACCGCGATGCACCGCATTGGAAAAAGGATAGCGTTCTTCGATCCTCCCGGAAAGCAAAAAGATCTAAGCGTGAGCCATGGAAGCGCGAAATCCTACACCTTTACTTGTTACGGTCTTCGCCACTCTGGCAGTCCTGTATCCTCTGACGCGATCGGCTCGCACCACGGAGAAAGCCGCTCGCCCTCAAACGTCCTCACCGAGCAGGGTGCCAAGGCCCGAGTCGGAAACACACTCAAGGCAAGGATTCCCCGCTGCGAAGGATCTCGTCAGCGAGTTTCTCTTTAGTCAGGCTGGCAATCGAGCCGACTCCGGGGGCAATATTCCCGGCGAGGCTTATAGTATTGACTTTCTCATTGCCACCGTACCTGACCCTATCAGTTCCCGTCTGCCCTATTTTTTCGACAGCTTCATAGATTCGATCGAGAGCGCTGTAGAGGCGGCAGGTTACGCGCTTGACCGTTTTGCCCTTCCCTGGGTGCAGAAGGGCAGTGAAGGCGGTTCCACTCTCTCACCACAGCGAAGCCTGTATGAATCAACTCCCGGCCTGATCCTATTTCGCAATCCACGCGACCATAAGCTGCTGCTTGTTTTTCTCGTCGGAGAAACTCCTACCACGGGCATCCACAAACGAGCAATGTTTTCGGCGCTCGATCAGATGGCGCAGTTCTATCCCTGGGACCCCAGCCACGCCAGCCTGCCACCGGAATTTCCAAAAACCACAATTCGGAGCCCCGCTGACACCTTCAAGGTGATGGGGCCATCCTTCTCAGGGTCGGCGGTTTCATTGCGCTTTGTATTAGATAGTTGGATCGACTCGCGCAATAATCCCTCCAACCTGCGCTTCGAAATCATTTCAGGGACGGCGACAGCCATTGATGCCAGTCGGCTCTCCCAAGCTGGCCACGGCCGTACGACCTTTCACGCCACTGTGCCTCCCGATGATGAGACACTTCAAGCCGTCGTCCGTTACATCCAATACCTCGGCTATCACCGAATCGCGATTCTGACCGAAGGGAATACCGCCTACGGGCAGAACCTAACAAGGAAGTTCGTCCGGGGAGGACCGGACGGCGGTCAAACCCAACCGGGCCGCAGGGATTCGCAACACGTCCCGGAGATTCTGAGTCTCCCGTTCCCGCTGCACATCTCGCGGCTGCGGATGGCATCCGATACGGAGAGATTGCAGCAGGAACAGTCCCGGGCAGGATCGGGAGGCGCCGGGCCTCCCCCTGCCGCCATTGTGCCGGAAGATACCGGCGAGCCGCGAGAAGTCCTTCCCTCCTTCTCCAACCGGAGTGTCTCTTCCGCGGAGTTGATGCTTTCGAATCTCCTCTCCACGATTGCACGCGAAGGGTACAACTACGTGGGGATTGTTGCGACGGATGTTCGCGACGCCACCTTCCTGGCGCGGGAAGTCCGAGATCATTGTCCCGCCACGGTCCTCTTCACGATCAATTCGGACTTGCTCTACGCGCAACGCGAAGTCAATGACATGACGCGGGGTATGATTATTATTACCCCCTATCCGTTATTCAATTTGGAACAGACCTGGACGTATGCATACCGGGGGCGGGAGACCCGCCTGCAATTCTCCAGCCAAGCGGGGGAGGGCGTCTACAACGCGACTTTGGCACTGCTCCAGCAATATGGCCAGATGGTTGACTATGGGTATCCTTTGCCGGGCGCCGCAGTCGGCCAAGAGCCTGAAAGGGCCAAACCGGCACTTTGGGTCACCGCTGTCGGAAACGGCGAGACTCTACCCGTCACCTTGTTAGGGTGGAATGATGGCGGCGGTTATACGTTTTCTCCAGCTTCAGGAAGCGAGGACGAGAAGCGCCAACTTACGGATGCCAGAACCTCTAACATAGGGCAGGGTATTTACACCGAGGATTCTGTTGTTGTTTTTGTTATTCTCAGCCTATTACTGTCCGTCTTTTCTCTCCTGATGGTTAGCCAGTATCAAAGTCCTCAGAAGGGAAAACGAGGCAATGGGATTTCCGTTCTGCTGGGCGACCCGGCTTCGCCGTCTTATTCCTCCGAGTGCCGCCTGTTCCTGCTCTGTTGCAGTGCGAGCTTGCTGGCATTCTACATGATAGTCGCCGCGGCCTTTTGCCTGCCCATCATTGCTGGAAAGGAGTTGGGGCTGAGTGTTCAACCCACCATTACTCCTCAAATTGCGATCCTTCTCTCCATTGGGACGCTCCTGCTTTTGCTGGGGGCGACCCACGCGCTGACAGCGGCGTTTCGCGCCTCACCTTCCGAGCAACGGGGTTCCGCCCCTGAGGTCGTTCTGGTGGTACTGCTGGGCTGCGCATTTGTCTTCACGCTCGCGGCGGTTCTGGTAGGGTCCTGGCTCGCCGCCGTCAGGAAATATCCGGTCAACGGTCTCTTTGATTATCTCCGATCGTTTGACCTTGCGGGCGGTCTCTCACCGCTTTTGCCTCTCGGCTGCGTTGCCACGGCAGCCTTTCTCTGGGCACTGTGCGCTTTTCGTCGGCTGCGATTGATTGACATCCTGCGAGCGAACAGAACGCCCGAGGACGCCCCACGCTGGCTGGATTTCTTGCCGCTGGATACGCCCTCCTTTAGCGGGGTGTGGGAGCTTGAGGATAAAGTGAAGTACATGCTGGAAAGCTCCTCGGTAATGGCTCTGAAGTGGTACACGTCGCTGCTTGCCGTGGCGCTGCTCGCGGGGCACTACTTCTTTGACACGCGGCTGGTCCGGGCGTTGGAACCTCGGCCCTTTTACTGGTTGTTCGAGGCAGCGTTCTTCATTGTCTATTGGGCGCTGCTCATGGATTTTCTTCGCCTCGTCCTGACCTGGCGGAATCTGCACCTGCTTTTGAAGCGTCTTTCCTGGCATCCCATGCGAGCGGCCTACCAGCGCTATCGGGAGCGCTTCCCCGGCCTTGCCAGGATGAATCTTACTCACCCTCCCTCGAGTTTTGCCGCATTGGAGTCCTCGGTATCCCAGGCGACATGTCTGCTTCGCACCGCCCGGACACTCCTTCAGGCGGCGGACACGGAAACTGGATTGCGTGAAATTTGCCAGCACTCGATCACGGAGGGGGCAAACCACGTGCTGGTCGCGCAGACACAACTTTCAGAAGCCTTCCGATTGCAGTGGTTGGGTGATTCCCAAGCACACCCGACCCCAGAGGCACAACCCACTCGGAAGAAACGCGCCATTCACACGACCGGAGACTGGCGCCAGGCCCTCGAGTCTTGCGGCCACGCACAACGCGCCCTTTCTCAATTCGTGTCGGCGTTGGGAAAGCCCATGGAAGGATATTGGGCCTTGAACCAGTCCACAATAGCCTCTCTGAATCTGACCCCTGGCGGGAAGGAATTCTTCGACCAAGCAGAGGAGTTTATCGCTGGCCGTGTCGTGAACCTTCTGGCAATCGTCTTCCCTTCGCTCAGGAATCTTGGATTTTTTGTGCTTGCCGGCCTCCTGCTGATGCTGTTGGCGGTCACTTCGTATCCGTTCCAGCCAAGGAACGAGTTTTTGTTCTTTAATTGGGTTGTCATTCTGGTTTTTGTGGGATCGGTGGGCCTGATCTTCGTGCAGATGGACCGAGACACAATCCTGAGCCTTCTCAATGGCACCACTCCGGGTCAGGTCAACGTGAGCCGGGAGTTGGTCATAAGGACTCTCCTTTATGTCGTAGTCCCGCTCCTTGCCCTGGTGGGGGCGCAGTTTCCGGAGAGTCTGCGGCGAGTCCTCTCGCTATTCACAGCGGCCCAAGGAAGTCCCTGAAAAGCCTCACGGATCCGCGGCCAAGGAAGAAGTGGGCCCCCTCAAGATTAACGGCGAGGGCATCACCCAGCTCCTGCACCCGAATCCGGCCAGTCGTGCGCCGTTGTCCTAAGCGCAATGACGGCGACAATACGGTGTGCGCTCCCGCTTACCTGGCAAGACTCAGCGCCCCGTTCCAGGTTTCATATCGTCGGCCACCTCGTTCGTCATCCCTGTAGAACGCGAGATAGGTCAGGAGCTGGTACGGAACAAATTCCTCCTCCGAAGGATGACGCTTGGCCAACTCGTGAAAAGGCCGCCAAGTTCCCGAGTTAATATACACCTGTTCGCAGGCTCCATCAGTCCCGGCGGAAACCTCCAGAGGAACCAACATGTACTGGTGAGTGTGGCCATACACAATGGCTTGTGCGGACCGATCAAGAAAAGCTTTCTCATGGAGCGCATCGGTATAGTCGGGACGGTCGGAGGAGTGGAGCAGGCCCGCGAACTTAAGAACAAATTTGCTGAGCGCGTCAAACGATATTTTGCGGGTCAAGTCCTGAGCCCACTTCACCAGGTCGATCTTGGGATGTTCTATCACAAATGGCGTATTGAAGAATTCGGAGGCAATATCATTCCAGGCATCCTTGACGCTTTTCCCCAGGGCGGGGTCGGTGCCGGTCACGCGCAGGAGGCCATCGATCCAGACCGGGATATTCGAAAGCGGGCGGATATTGTCAATTTCCCGCAAGCCCTTTACGAACTCAGGTGATAACCTGGTTCCCAACTGTTGCTGGACCTCAGCGGAAAATGTATCAACCAAATCCACTACCACGGCGTCGCCGAGCGAGGACTTGTCCCGGTCGCCATCAAAGTTCGAAGGATCGTAAATGTCTCCGTGGCGCGCGAAGACTTGATGCTCGAGATAGGCTTGGCGCAAAACCGCAAAGGCCTCGGATTGGGGGAACTCATTCGGGTCGTGGGGGAAAGGCATATTCGGGAGGTTGTCCAAGCCGATCGCCTGCACTATGGCGCTCCGGACCTTGTCGTACGCGCTGCCACGGAGGTGGTAGAACCAGTCGTGGTTTCCGACCATGTAGTACATATGGACATCGACGGGAACGCGGCCCGCGGCGTCGGGCCTCCAATCAACATCCGCAACTTTGCCGTCTGGCCTTGCTGGCGGAAGTGTAATCGTCTTGCCATTCTTGAGGTTTTTGAGCACCGCAAGGGATTCGCGGTTTCTCTCGAGGATTCCATTGGTGATCGCGGTCACTCGGTCCGTGAAGGCTTGGCTTTGGGAATCATCCCACGGCCTCACCTTTCCTTCGAGCCACTGGGTGGACCGGATCACATCCAGGATATCTCCCAAAAGCAGGAGGTGCAGTTCCTTGATCGGCCGATAATGGCCATCCGCACGCCAGGACGCGTCATAAGCCAGGTCCCGCAGCCTTTGGGTGAAAATCCGGAACGCCTTGGCGTCGATGGTTTCGCCGGACGTTCCATCCGTTAAGTGCGTGTCACTAATAATGACCAGCATTAAGGACCTCCAGTTTGATCGACAACCTTCGTTGCTTCCAACAACAAGCATCACCTATGCCCGGGGCCGCTTCTGCTTCGTCACTCTTTGGCGGAGCTCTCCAGATGCTCCAGGATGTGAGGGTAAACATCTTTCGACGCATCCTTGCCGTAGATGCAGTCGATATGACCGTAACCCGGGATAACGTGGCGCGTGTAAAGGCCTTTGCCATTCTTCTGCCCGAGCAAATCGTAGGTGATCGCAGTGCTCTCCGGCAGGAAGCACTCGTTGAGTTCGCCATGAATGAAGGTAATGGGGATCGCGAGGCGGTCAAGATGGGGAAGATATTCTTCGCTGCCGTCAGCCGCCACCACATGGCCCTTGCGGGTCATGAGGGCGAGGCCTTCAAAGGCGCGAATGTTGGCAATGCCGAACATTTCGTGCAGCGCGTCATGCGTCGCTGGGTTGAGCTGTTCGTGCCGGTAAAGAGGCGCATACATGAAGGTAATGCGCCTGCAAACAGGGCTATTGCAGAACTCGCCGACGGGATACAGTTCGAGCGCTCGATCGTACAGCCGGTTGCCCCAGTCTGCATGGGAGTCAACATACGCATTCAAAGACTCAATACCCAGCAACCCCATGAACTCCGGCAAGTGCAGACCGGTGCGGATCTTATTCAGGGTCGGCGGCACGATGTGGGTGGCGATTTGTGAGCACACCGCGGCGCGAACTCCTTCAAGCCCCGCCATCATGGCCATGGAGAATGTTGTGGACCCGTAACAATGGGCGATGATTTGCACACTCGGCGCGCGGGTGACCTCGCGGACCTTACTAACGGCAGCAGGATAATCCTTCGTCGCAATGTCATCCGACGTGAACTGACTTCGGGAAGATGGAAGCTCGATACTCGCGCGGTAATCCAGGAGCCAGCAGTCATATCCGTGGACAAACAGGTATTCGAGCAGGTTCGTCTCGACCGTATCGATCGAAAAGATGGAGCTAGAGACGCCGAGGCCATGCGAGAGAATGATGGGGCCCTTGGCTCCACCCTGATACCGCGTGAGACGCAATTGAACCCCATCACTCGTTTTGAAGAAATAAACCTCAGGCGCGGTGACTCGCAGCGCTCGCTTCTGGCGAGGCGGCGCGCCGGGATTGAAGACGTTCTCGCGCGCGAAGACGCCTCCGTAGGTTTCGAGAAGCGTCCCGGCAAAAAAGCGGCCGAATCGAACCTGCGCAGCGAGCCGCGCCGCAAGGTTCGGGGCGTTCTTTACCTGCATCGTCGTCAACTGTCGCGCAAAGTCCTGGGGCACGATGATCAGAATTCCCTTGCCAAGCACCGGAGCTTGGGCGTCCGAGCCATCATATAGGGTGATGTAGAGTGTCGTCGTATCATGCCAAACATCCGAGAGGACGCCTTCGCGGATGACTTTGAAGCCTTCGAAATACCAAACCCGCCCCTCCTCACTGGTGAGTTGCATGCTGTAGCGCATGTTTCGCGTATTGGCTTCGTTTGGGTTGACCACAAACAGGTTGAATAAACCTCCGACAATAGTGAGGGGGCGAGGAGAAAGCACGGGAGCAACAGCCGTACCCACCATGCGGGCCGAATGTGCGGGATTGTCGATCATGTCCGCGAGATCTTCCGACCCGATGGTGAGTGTGAATTGAAACGGTGAATTATCCCGCTTCCCTTGGTCGTAGCCACGCTGATAGTCGTCGGTGACTTTCTTTGAGAAATAGCCCCTCATCGTCTCCGTAAACTCGATGCCTACCTTCGGAACCGCGGGCAGCGCCGCGGGCTTGGAGGGCAATGTGTAGTCAATTTGCCACTTGTGGTCTTTCGCAATCAGCGCGGCGCAGCGTTCTGCCAGTGCGGAAATGGTGAGCAGGGGGTTTACGCCGAGCGGACGAGGGATGATCGCTCCATCACACACATAAAAGTTCTCGTAAACACTGTTGCCTTGGATTGACGAGAACACCTGGCCCTTGTGGTTCACAACGCCGCCTGTGGCATCTTCTGCCATCACGCATCCCCCCAGAGGGTGAACGGTGACGAGACTACGGTGAAACAACTTGGACCAAGTCGGATTCTCTACGAACGTCCCGCCCAGAGCCTGTGCGGCGCCTTGCAAGCGTTCATTGACCTTCCTGAAAATTGGCTGGTCACCAACGCCGGGCCAATGAATGCGCAGGCGGTCGTTCTCGAGCACCATGCGGCCGGCGCCATTGTCGTGGGTCATGACCAGATACGTCTGCGTGTTGTGGACTGCGCCACGATAAGGACCTTCCCACCAACTCGCCAGCTTGCGCTTCTCCTCGCGCAAGGTCTCCACCAAGCCGGGCTTGACCTCGCGGCCCACCAGGCCGGCCGCGACCGCAAACGCGCCAGGAAGCAATCCCGCGATGGGTCCGGGTGGCGAGCCTTCTTCCATCACCATGCCCTCGTCAAGAGCCGGCTGCTCGCGCATATCAATGATTCCCGTGATGCAGGGGCCGACGGCTGGTAACTCGCCTTTGCGATGGTGTCCCCAGCCGACACCGTTAATCTCACGATCCGTGTTGTAGGCGAAGCCCAGTACGTCACCGTTTCCGGTAAAGTGCTCCCCCACCTGGTCGGACAAGGGAAGGCCGCGGGCCTTCGAGCGCAGCAGAATCTCCGTGGAGCCAAGTGTTCCGGCGCCCAGGATGACCAGGTCGGCGCTGATGGTCAAATCAGGCGCCTTGAATTTCTCCCGGCCCACGCCCAAAACCTCGCAATGGACAAGCCAGCGCGTTCCACGGCGCTCGACCCACCGAACATCGACTTCCGTGAAGATCTCCGCGCCATGATTTCTCGCGTCCGGCAGATAGTTCATGATCAGTGTGTTTTTCGCGTGGTAATTGCACCCGGTAACGCAATCCCCGCAACACTCGCAGGGGTGCTGTTCCACCCCCACGTGATTTGGGCCGTCCACGGAGAAATTGACATTAATCGGTGTGCGATCGAACTTCGCACCCAGGTGCTTTGCCGATGCCGCGTGAGCCGCAAGCTTCGGAAGAGCTGGAAAACCTTCGGTGGGATAGGGCACGGGTTTGAGCATATCCTCGGCACGCCGGTAACCTTCTTCCAACAAGCCTCCCAAGTCGGCTTTCAATTCTCTTGGCCAGTGGGGATCGTCAAATACTCGTGGCTCGGCGCGCAAAGAGACGTTGGCATTCACCAGGGAAGTTCCACCCAGTCCGCAGCCTTTGAAGACGTTAATGTCCTGATTGACATGGAACTCGTAGAGACCGGTCCTCGAACCAAGGTGCTGGTCCGGAAGATCGGCTTGCATCTCTTCAAGGGCGCGGACTTCCGTGTCGGGGTACTCTCCGGGCTGAAATTCCCTGCCACGCTCGAGCACGCACACTGCTTGTCCGGCGCGCGCCAAACGCGAGGCCGCGATCGCCGCTCCGTATCCTGATCCCACAATGACCACGGTGTAATCATCTTTGACCAGTTCAATAGGGAGAGTGATCCGCCCCATGATCCCTCCTCTCAGACAGCGAGCTTCGGCAGATAGAATTGGGAAAGTTCTTTCGCCCTTTATGCTTGGTGAGTACTAGACAACCAATCTAACCCGTCTGCACTTGGACTGGCTCCGGGATCTGCCCCTGGCCGCGCTGGAACGCATCCGTGAAGTCCGCCAAGCCATGGGTGCCGCCATTGACCAACTTACGCGCAGTCGCCAAATCGTTTCGGGCCAAGGCGAGACGAATGCGGTCTTCCTTGTCCTTGAGAAATGCAGCCAGGAGTTGGGCGGCGACCTCCGGATCGCCAGCGAGATCCGGGTTGTCAACGAGCTGAGTTCCCCGGCTGAGCACGTTTGAAAAATGCGTGTAGTTGGCCCGACCGGTCAATTGGACGAAGCCACGCCCCTTGAAAAGCTCTCCATCAGGCGGCCCCAGGTTGCCGAGGTCAGCGCGGTTATCATAAAGCGCAAACGGGGGGCCGCCGGGCGGCGTGTTGTATGACGACTGAAACTCCTCAATGGGCAGGAAAGACGCCGTCTCCGCGCGGATGGTCGCGAGCGCCATCAGCACCATGGTCTTGTCAGCGAGTTGGACATCAAGGAGCGACTTGAGCACATACGGAAGGTGGAATTGAATGTTCACTCGCGCCGTTCCGGGGAACATGGGCGAAACGCTATCCACCGTGACATTTGAAGTCACGGAAGGCATGTTCAGCGCCGCAACTGTATTCGGCCCCACAACGCCGTCAGGTTCCAGTCCAATGCTTTGTTGGAATCCCCGAACCGCCGCCTCGGTGGGCGGCCCAAAGCTTCCATTAATTTCGCCCGGGTCAAAGCCGCGTTGCAGCAACTGCTGCTGCAACGCTACAACCTGCGAGCCAGTAGAACCCAACTTTATTGCCGCCACGATTCATCCCCCTGTGCTTCGTTGCAGAGAATCAGCGGGCATTCTAATTGAAGAGGCGTCTCCGGAACAGCTTGAACCTCCGTCACTATTCGCGCGGTTTCGGCTTCCGTTTTCCCCCGCCGCCTTGGCCGCCCCTGGCCGGACGGGGGCCGCCGCTTGCCTGAGAACAGCCGCCCTGGAGAAGCTTGCCAGTCTGCAAATCCACTTTGACCAGGTCTTTCTGAGCCACTCCATGCTTATCAGCGGAGCGGAAGGTTACCGAGAGCGTTTGGGCGTCCGTGGTAACAGTGAGGTATCCGAAGTCGATCAAAGGATCGACTTCCAGCGTGTGGTCATCCACCGTCGTGCAGGCCGGAGGCGCTTTTTGGCGTGGCGCTGTGGCGGAGAAGCCTCCGCAGCCCGCGACAATGTAGGGAGTCTCCTTCCCGTTCACGACCCGGGTGAACCTTTGGTAGAGATGGGCGTGGCCCGACAGTACGAGGTCCGGCCACAGGCCCGCCGCCTTGCACGCTGCGTCGATGTCCGCCAAAATGCCGGTGGAGCCGCCGTGTCGCGCGTCCGCGGATAGAGGCGGGTGATGGACCGCGAGGACCACTCCGCGCTTGCCACCCTCACGCTCAGGTTTCAGACGGCTCAGCTCCTTTTCCAAGAAGAGGATCTGTTCATCACTAATTGGAAAATGGCCACGCTGAGAGGAGATCACTCCCGGACCATCCAGCACGTTGCTATAGAGTCCGATGATCGACACAAAAGGCGCGTCGAGCGTGAAGTAGACTCCCGGTTGAGTCATGGCGCTTCGCATCAGTCCGCCGGCATCGGGAGAGGGCCCCGACGCAGCGGCGCAGAAGTTGACAAGGAATGCAGCCAGACTCGGGACCTGGGGAGCCGTTGAGCTGGGGCCGAACACCATCCCGTCGTGGTTTCCCGGGATGGCGAAAATGGGGCGGTCGTACGCCCGAAAGGGCTCGTAGAACTGATCGTAATAGTATTGGCCCTCACCAAAATTGTAGATGATGTCGCCCAGATGAAAGAAGAAGGCGGGGCCGCTTAAGCCTTGAATGTCGGCTGCCATGGCATCAGCAACCGCAGCTTCATGACCTATGGCAGTTGCCGCGCTCTGCGAACGGCTCACCTTGGCGGCTCCCGTGTCTCCCACGGCGTGAAAGCTGATCTCACCGGCTGCGTTGATGGCATCTATACACGCAGCAGGAACGAAATCTGACAGATTCAAATACAGTGGCGCGCCCGGGCGGGGCGGCGGGATGGGCTGCACCTGCTTCTGATGTGCCAGGTAATACGCGGAGTTGTAGTACTGGGAACTGGTGTTGTCCTGGCGGAACCCAGTTTCGTCAGGGCTAGGCTGCGGGTCGGCGAAGAGACGTCCCCCGGGGCCGACGAGGGTTTCTGTTGGCATGACTCTGCCTCCTTTACTTGAAGAGTCTAATTACGACCATTTGGGGCGCAGACATACGGAGATATCAGTGCGCTCGACGTTCAAGCCAGACCAACCCTTCGAATGCGGCCCGCGGCTTGGCCAAGGGATCCGCGATGATCTGACTATTGCGAAGGAAATGACTGACACGGCAACTTTCCAAAAAGCTCGGTGTCATACTAATCAGTATGCCCGACCACGTCAAGTGAGATTACACAATTTTCTTCTTGACTTCTCTCAAGAACTGCCATAGATTTTTGTCGAACAGGGTATAGTCTTAGAGGTAAATCCTGGCCAATTGCAGATAGTCCCCGGAGGAATTCCACGGACCCCTTGGACGTGGCCAAGGTCTGGCCATTCATAGATCGAGAACCTGGCGGGGCGGAAATCTGCGCCGGCCTGACGAATGGTCCGATTCGCTACAATCTAGAATAAGAGAGGAGCTGCGAATATGCCTGGTGATCAGAAGCCAATTGCGGGAAGTCATCGGACCGCTTTCCGGAATGCCAAGGCGGTGGGGAAAATTGATCCAGAACAGCGCATTGAAGTAACCGTGCGAGTGCGTCCGCGCCAGGCCGGCGCCGATCTGCGCGCCCGGGTCATGGAGATGGCTGCCAAGCGTCCGAGCGAGCGAACCTATATGAGTCGCGAGGAACTGGTTGCAGGCCGGGGAGCTGACCCTGAGGACTTGGCGAAAATCGACCAGTTTGCTCACGCCCATAGCCTTACTGTTGTGGAGACGAGCATTCCGAAGCGAATCGTGAGGCTTGCCGGGACCGTGGAAAACCTCAGCCGGGCGTTTGGCGTGCGTCTCCAGAAATACAAGTCAAAGGACGTCGTCTACCGCGGGCGCACCGGCCCGGTGTATGTGCCCAGTGAGCTCGCTGAAATTGTGGAAGGAGTTTTCGGCTTGGACAACCGTCCCGTCGCCAAGCCTCACTATCGACGTTTTCAAAGACCCGCACCTGAGAGGGGTCGGGTAAGCGCGCGCCGGGGATTGGCAAAGGGCAAAGCCAGGAAACCAATCCTTAGCAGCGCCGCCGCCTCTCCCCGCAACGCGCCGGATGGCAGCTTCAGCGCTCCGGAAGTGGCACAACTCTACAACTTCCCCACCGGTCTCGATGGCAGCGGGCAGTGCATTGCGATCATTGAGCTAAACGACTTTGATCAGAAGGGAAACATCACGGGCACAGGCTATAGCCTTTCGGATCTGCAGGACTATTTCGACAAGCTGGGTCTGTCCATGCCCGATGTGTCCGCGATCGGCGTGGATGGCGGCGCGAATATGCCCGGCCCCGATTCGAATGCTGACGGTGAAGTGACTCTGGACGTCGAGGTTGCGGGGGCCGTAGCTCCCGGAGCCAAGATCGCCGTCTATTTCGCCCCCAACACCGACGCGGGCTTCATCGATGCCGTGAACGCCGCGCTCCATGACTCCGTACGGCGGCCGTCGGTGATTTCAATCAGTTGGGGAGGCCCGGAGGACTTCTCCACCGACCAGTTCTTGAACGGACTGAATCAGGCGTTTCAGGATGCGGCGGCCATCGGCGTGACAGTTTGCTGTGCAGCGGGTGACAACGGCTCGTCTGATGAAACTGCGGATAATCGGGACGGTCAGCCTCATACGGATTTCCCTTCTAGTAGTCCCTTTGCGCTTGCCTGTGGAGGGACCAAGCTGATCGGTTCGGGCACGACCATCAGCAGCGAGGTGGTCTGGAATGAAGGAGACCGCGGCGGCGCCGGCGGAGGAGGGGTGAGCAACAAATTTCCCCGTCCTGACTACCAGAGTAGCGCCCATGTACCCGTTTCTCCCCAAGCTACCCCGGGGCGGGGTGTTCCGGACGTGGCCGGCAATGCTGACCCCCAAACAGGCTATCGTGTCATTGTAGGAGGCCAGGAGTTCCCCATCGGCGGTACCAGCGCGGTGGCGCCGCTCTGGGCGGGCCTCATTGCGCTGTTCAATCAGAGCCTGACTGCCAAGGGAGGGAATCCGGTGGGTTTCTTGAACCCGCTGATTTACGGTCCTCTCGCTGGCACCGCAGCGTTCCATGACATCACGGAGGGAAACAACGACATCGACGGCAAACTCAGCAAATACTCTGCAGGGCAAGGCTGGGACGCGTGCACTGGAATGGGCTCGCCAAACGGAGCACAAATTCTACAGGCCTTGTAGCAAGGAATTCTCGCAACGAGAGTGGAGTCCCCGCGCTCTCGACCCTGAGGCGAAGACCTGGTGCGCCGGGAAAGGGTTCGGGCGGGCTGGTAGTGTATTCTGCGGATCACCGGATTCAACCTTGACCATATAAGTCGCCGCGCCTGGAACATTCGTTCAGCGGTGACGAATCGTTTGCCCTCCAAAACATGATCAGACAGTGCCTGATATTTGACCGCTGGAGCAATTTGTACGCTTTCTCAAAGCCTGACTTCGGGGCCTCCAGCGCGTCGGCGCGATGACCGGGGCCGAAGGTGATGCTGCCGTTCACAGCAGTCGATACAGTGTCCTACGACAGCAGTCTTCCTCGCTACATACGTCGCCGAACCAGGCGGAATCTTGCCGCCGGTCCTCATAATGTGGGCGGGTACCACCTCGACGAGAAGTTGGGGGAGTACCTATCCGTTTTATCGGTTGACTCCAGTTGCGGGTCTTTCTAGTCTTAAGTCGGGCGTAATTCAAGATTTCCGGGGGAGCGTAATGACCCCCTTAGATACAGTGGCGCTTTCGCCTCTCACGGGTAGAACGCGAGGAAGGCCGGAAGTCATAATCGGTCTAATCGATGGTCCTGTTGCCCTGGACCATCCGGATCTGAGCGGCTCATTTGTCCGCCAGATCTCCCCCAGCGCGGGGGCTGCCTGCTCGCGCTTGGACAGCCTTGCGTGCTCACACGGGACTTTTGTCGCCGGGATCCTCTGCGCGCGGCGAGGTTCGGAAGCTCCTGCGATCTGCCCGGATTGCACCCTCCACATACGTCCGATATTCTCCGAGACCAATCCTACGAACGGCGACATGCCGAGCGCGACGCCTGATGAGCTTGCACAAGCAATCAACGAGTGTGTTGACTCTGGCGCGCGGGTTCTCAATCTGAGCGCGGCCCTGACCTCCACTCCACCGAGAGGCGACACCAAGTTAGAACAGGCACTCGATTATGCCGCCTCGCGAGGTGTGATCCCGGTGGCCGCTGCCGGGAACCAGGGGACCGTGGGCGGTTCCATCATCATTCGGCATTCTGCGGTCATCCCCGTAGCCGCGTGCGACCTTCAAGGCAAACCGCTGAATGAATCGAACCTCGGCAGCTCAATCGGAAGGCGAGGTCTGATGGCGCCCGGAATGGGCGTCACGAGCCTGGGGACGAACGGAAAACCTCGGACATTAGGCGGAACCAGCGCAGCGGCGCCCTTCGTCACGGGAGCCATTGCACTGTTATGGTCGGAATTTCCCAGGGCCAGCGCGGCGGAAATCAAGTTAGCAGTCACACGACTCCGCCGACCATCACGCCACACCGTGGTGCCGCCCTTGCTTGATGCTTGGGGAGCCTACGAAGCCCTCAGCCAGAGGGGATCCACTTAGGTCAGGAGGTCAAGCGGTGAGGAAGCCCAGGGAGACTACGCCTCGCACAGCCCAACGCCAGCCACGTCGCGTTCGGCTTCCGGGGTTTCTGATCGAAGAGGAAATTGGCTTGGGCGACGTCATCAAGCGAGTAACTTTCGCCATGGGAGTCAAACCTTGCGGCGGATGCGAAAGACGAGCTGCCGCACTCAACCGATGGATGCATTTCACACGTTAGCGAACGCAGGCATGCGAAATCCACAGGAGGTGATTTCATGGAGCAACCAGAAATGAAGGCGCCAGCGGCGACACCGCCCATCGGCGTGAATGATGCTCTCGCACCGGTAGCCCCCGCCGCCAGTCCGGCGGCGGCTGTGCTCGTCCCGCAGGCTTGCCCCACTTGTGGGACGGCGCCGGCCAGCACCGCTAGTGCCGCCACCAGCCCCAACTACATCTACGCCATTGGCAGGATTGAATGCCGCTTTCCACTTCCGTCGGTGGAAAAGGAGTTTGCCCAGGCCACAGGGAGGGCGGAAACGTCTGGACTGACTGACCGGCAGGCTGTCCAAAAGATCCTATCGCAACGTCAAAACCGCTACCTGGCGCGGCAGTTGTGCTGGGTGATGACGATTGAGGGTTTGGAAACCTACATCCTTGTTCCGCGCGATCCCGCCGACTTAGATTTGTTGATTGAGGCTCTGCGCTCCACACCCAGCCCCACGGACCTGGATTGCGTCATCGGTGTTCGAGGGCCCATCGCCCCGCCGGAAATGTGCAACGGCCTCATGGTTCCAATTGTGATCTTCGATCAGATCTATTCCTTCGATCGAGAAGCGCTGATAAAGGCCATCCCACGACCTGAGAAGACTGCGGCCAAAGAATTCGCGCCGGCGGCGGAGGAACTCTTCGACCGGATTATGCAGATGACCGACAACGCCGGGGCGACAGATGAGCACCGGGCCTTGAATTACCTGGCGGTCCGATATCAGGCCATTTATGCCAACGCTGCGGAGGCTTTTGCGCGCAACTCTTCGCTGAGCGCGGTCGACATTCAGTCGTCCTCTTTGAGCGGTACACGCAAGGTGGTCGATGTCATTTTCTCTTACACGAACCGCAACACGGACGTGACTGAAAAATACTTCTGCCGCGTCGATGTGACCGAGCAGTTTCCGTTCCTGGTCACCAAATTGTCGCCGTATTACAGCAGATGAAGGACGATGCATGGGATCAGTCAGCTATCATTGTGAATGTCATGCCAGGAAATCGTCAGGGGAAGGAGAAGCAAATGAGCACACCTGGATTTTCAGCAGAACTCTCGTTGAGCGGCAAGAGTTTGACCCACGGCACCCGAGGATGGACAGGCCCTAGCGGTACTCGGGTAATTCCTGCGCTTCCCATTGGAGGCTGGGGAACACTCGCATGTATAAGAGCAATATGCCGCATATCGCCTACCGACTGTTCGTCTGCGTGGCGCATATGCGTCGGAAATGCACCGGTCGATCCATGGCTTGCCCCACTGCCCAACCCTGGATTCTAGTAGGAGGAGACAAGCCGCGGGTGTGAGGATAACAACTCGACTCCGCATCGACGCGAAGACACACCGTTCGGGCTGGCCTGTACTGATACTTGGTGTCTGAGTTTTTTGACCGATAAGAATCAATGAAAGGAGAAAACAAACCAATGAGCATGCCAGGATTTTCAGCAGAAGCTTCACTGTTTACGGCCGGTGATTGCTACCGGGATGCGGCTGACGAACTTGAAGGCGTGGCACAGGTGCTCCCGCAATCTTGCAGCATCACTTGCGACGATGCGACCGGATATTGGGGTTGCAAGGTGAACTGCGGCCCCCGCGGCCCTGTCGCCCAATGAACCAAAGCCTTGGGATCTCCGGACATTTTGCAGTCTGAGCTCGATGTCAA
This sequence comes from Terriglobia bacterium, assembly GCA_020072925.1. Classification (GTDB taxonomy): domain Bacteria; phylum Acidobacteriota; class Terriglobia; order UBA7540; family UBA7540; genus JAIQGA01. The sequence goes on from JAIQGA010000002.1 coordinate 59,909, forward strand.
ACCCGAAGTGGGCAGCTCGTGCCGGTTCGGCTTCGGGCGGCAGCTTGTGGGCAAGGGATCGAGAAGAAACTCATGAACAAGGAGAAATGACATGACCATACCAGGGTTCACCGCCGAGGCTTCGCTCGGCGAAAAGAGGGGAGACTATGCTTTGACACTGGGACTCGCCGCAGGAGACGGCAAGGTCCTGCCCCAGCTCTTTTGCCGTTCGGATGGGGGAGGCACGACATGTTATCAGTGTTGGGATGAGGGAGGTTACAGCGGGTGCTACTCATTCCGCGTACCACACCCGACGCTGTTTTGAGTGGCCGGTCTTCGGGGCCGTATCCACTGCGGAACAGTTTTCCGCTCCTGCCGAGGCCAAAAGGCCTGGTGGAAAGCGGCTTCGTGGTGCACCGCCCCTCAGTCACGGATTCAGCGGGTCGGTAGCTCGCCTCGGTTCCCACACCAGGGAGCCACGGTGAGCGTTCTTCCGCGCGCCAACATTCCAGTGATTGGGTGAATGGAGACGTGTCATGAACATGCCGGGATTCGCCGCGGAAGCGTCGTTGTCTAAGACTGGTGGAAAGTATCGCGTGGCCGGGGCTTTTGGACAGAACGGCGCGGCATTGAGCGCAGCAGTCGTATTCCCCAGCAAGAACATCCCTATCGATATTTGCGCCCTCTTTCCATGGTTGTGCAACCCCTGCCGTCGCTGCTATGGGCTTTCGGGGATTGCGCGACAAAGTTGCTTTTGCGTATGCAACGGTGGGGTGCCGATAGTGGTAGGAAGCAGGGTCTTCTGCACGTAACGTCTTGTCTAATGGGCCAGTACGCGCCCAGTGAAGGTGGCTCTCTGCACGGAAGAAAAACCTGCGGCTAATCGCTAGGCGATCGACAAAGGGACAGTGATGAATGCCCCAAAATCATATCTTCATTTCGATGGGAGCCAAAGCTACATCGAGATTCCGGACAGCTCTGACTTCAGCCTGACGACCACAGGAAGCCTGACGGTATCGGCATGGATCAGGCCTGAGGTGCTCATCTTCCCAACCGCAGAAAAGGGATTCGTACATTGGATGGGTAAGGGTGAAGCGGGAAAGCAGGAGTGGGTCTTCCGCATGTACAGTCAGGACAATAATGTGGGCAGGGACAACAGGATCAGCTTCTATGTTTTCAATCCGGAGGGTGGAGAAGGGATTGGAAGCTATTACCAGGACCCAAACAACCCGGTCCAGGCTGGCGTGTGGCTGCACGCGGTGGGAGCGGCAGATACTGAGAGGACCTATATTTACATCAACGGCGCGCCGATTGATACCGACGTCTATGCGGGACAAATTCAACCACAGCATGGGACAGCTCCGCTCCGGATCGGCACCCGCGACTTGAAGAGTTTTTTCGAGGGTGAGATACGCGAGGTCCGAATCTGGAACCGAAAACTGGCGGATGAGGAAGTGGCGGCATTATTCGCATCGGTCTCAGTGCCTCAGGATGGGCTAGTGGGGGAGTATTTGCTGACTCAAGATGTCGCCCCAGATACAGCAGAAGCGCACAACGGGGTCATCTACGGGGCAAATTGGATACCGCAAGGGAATTAGGCCCCCGACTTCTTGGAATGGCGACAGCAGGCCACCCCTCATCACGCCTTCAAGACCGATGGGCGTAAAGCTGGGAGCAACCCTTCAAGCCCGGACCGACTTGAACCGTCCTCAATGAGCTCGCGGCGGCTGGAGACCTGGAGTTTGGAGTAGATGTTGGAAAGGTGGAATTTCACGGTGCTTTCCTGAAGCTGCAGAATCTCAGCAATTTCCTTATTCGAGAGGCGACGCTTAACGAGTTCAAGGATGTGAGCCTCTCGGTGAGTCAGGCCTACGCTGGTCGAAGAGCCTTTCAGATGCCCTTCGCGCGCGCACTGCACGTACTCGCGCAAGATCTCGCGAGGAATCCATAACCTTCCCAAAGCGACTGAATGAATGGCTGCAAGGAGAGATTGCCTCACCTCGTTGTAAGGCAGGAAACCGTCAATTTTGATCCAAAGCAGACGAAGCAAATCTTCGTTGCCGAGCTCGCGGTCGAGCACCACAAATCTGGCCTTGGGATAGTGGTATCGCAGCCGCCGTATGCACTCGCTCAGTGGAACCTGGAGGCCACAATTGTCGATGACGAAAATCGGCTCCGGAGGCTGGTCTTCGCGCGGGGCGGCGAGCGACTGGATTCTCACAATTTCAACCGTCGGGTCCTTGTGTACGATGGCTGACAGATATTCGAGCGCCAGGGGACTCTGCCCCACCAGACAAACCCGAAGTCGGACCTCGCGATTCCTGCGTGGCATGGCACCCCTTATCTTCTCAGGCAACACGCTGCACTCCAACTTGGGCAGGAGGGCGATGAGAGACCTACCCGACACCTGCTGTTGCCATTCCCTCGTGTGAAGAAACGAGTGACCTTCCTTCCCTTGTCCTATGTTTGGCCCTGGGTCCTGCATTTAAGATAAAACCTCAGGTCGGGATTGTCAACCAGCGAGGAGAGGATTACCTCGACCCCGCGGCGAGTCCGCCCCCGACCTTCTGGGGGTTGCTTCACGGTGGCGACCCGCCATAAGCTGTTGGTCAACCGCGATGAGGTTTCGAGAGCTTCTCATCGTCGGCCGCAGGTAGCGGGCATTCACACAATTCAGAACGGGGCCGTGGCTGTTTCAATCAGCAGTGTGTGCATGATTCTGAGCGTGGTGCGAATGCCGACCGTGGCCGTAAGGATTGGGTTTCGAAAACGGCTTTTTGCACAGGGCAAGGTGAGAAAAGGAAGGGGCCAGGAAAGCTCTCCGTTGAGCTTACACGTCAAAGCTCAGTAGTCCAGCTTAGATCAAGCTTCATCACTCTATCACGACGAGCGCAGGGCTGATCTAACTCTGAAAGCTCAAGGGCCAGGTCCCTGGATCAAGAAGAGGACTGGCTGTTGCAGTGAGAAGCACCCGCTTCGGACATAGGGATTCCGCACGAACGCTTCTGGTTTGTGGCGTGTCCCTTTACCAGGATCTGATGGGTGCGAATCACCGAATCGAAGGAGGAAATCATGGCAGCACAAGACGATCCCACGAAGGGGCCAGTGTCTCCGCCAACCGCGGCGATCGATGTGCCGACGGAACGGACAACCTTCAAGAGTTTAGTACTCGGCAATCCCAATTACTTTGGCACATTTCCCATCTTTCCTGGAAAGGTCGTCAAGCAGTTGAGCGGCAACACGACCTTCGAGGAGTTGACCTGCCTGGGTCTCAATCCCGGCGCCAATAAACTCGAGGCCGCGGTCAACATCAAGCAGCACTCTGGGTACGGCACCGATGCCTGCGGCGCGGGCACCACCGAATATGTGCGTTTCTTCGTGCACGATGCCACCGGCTGGCACGACCTGGGTCTGAGCACGGTTCAGGTCTACAACCTGGCCGGCACGCTCCCCCTGAGTTACTCGGTCTCTGCGGATTTTAGTGAGGCTCGCAAGTTCTGCCTGACCGAGAATATCGTCCAGGTCCGCGCCATCCTTTCCTGGGAATGGGAACCGACTCCGGGCGATCCCAACTTCATTCCGGTTTGGGGTAATGTCGTCAACGCCCGCGTGCAGGTCCAGCCATTCCTCCTGCTCGATGTCCCGATTGCCGAGCTGATTGCCGAAAAGGCGCTCTCCATTGATCCCGGGATAATCAAAGACGTTGATGTGAGCCAGCCGTTGCCGGCATTTCCACCCAAACCTCTGGCCTATGCTGAGCTGAAGGCCCTGTACGCGGACAAGAAGGTCCCGGGTCATCGCTTCGGGTTCAGCGATGCGACCAAGCTCTCACAGGCGCCCCTCACCGTAGCGCTGCCTCCCCTGGCGGCTGCGGCGCACGAAAAGCCCGCTCCCAAGCCAAAGGCAGACCTGAAACCGAGTGCGACCGTGAGCTTGCTGGCCGGCGACGAATTGGCTGCCATTCTGGCGGGCATTGCTGCCACCAGCGGCGACACAACTTTCGAGCAACTGACCTGCGCCGCCTACAATCCCCAGACGCGGGAACTGGAAGGCGTGATTCAGGTGAAGCTGAGCAGCGGCTATTCGGGAGGCTTATGCACGCCCGGCAGCACCGAGTACGTGGCTTTCTACGCCTTCTTCGGTGGGGTCTGGAATGCCTTGGGAACGGCGCAGGTCCAGGTGCACGATCTCGCCGCGGCCACCCCGGCAAACCCCGTCAGCTACGCGGTGTTCCGCCTTTCCAATCTGACCTCCATGCCCTGCCAGAGTCTCGTCGGCGTCCCGTTGCGCGCCATCCTCTCCTGGCAGACGCCCCCGACGGGTCCCAACTTTATCCCGGTGTGGGGCAACGTGGTCAATACCTCGGTTCAGCCGCAGATCGCCGCGGTGGATGGCGAACAGATGCGCCTGATGCGCATCGGTCGAGTAACCATTAGCGGCATCAGTAATCTGACCGGCCTTGCTAATCCCACGGGAGTGGCGGGCGATTGTCCGATCCAGGGTCCGCTGAATCTCGGGGACGATTGTCCCTTCGGCGGCGAAACGATTGCGGAGGGCGATTTCATCCCCAAGATCGACGTCTTCGATCACACGACCGGCATGGTCTTGCCCGGCGCCAAGCCCATCATCTACCAGGCCTGGGTGACCCCGAGTGGCGGGGCTCCCTTCCAGCTCACCAACTCCTTCGGCATCGAGCTCTTCCCGCCCAGCGCCCTGAACCCAGTGTTCATGGTGCAGGCGGTCACTCCGCCTCCGGGTCCGGTCCCGGGTGGCGTCCCAGGGACGCAGTACTACACCTACATGGAGTCGGATTTGCAGGCGGTGAATCCGCGCACGCTGGCGGTGTTTGAGGCCGGCGGGTTGCCGGAGGGCAATTACACCATCGAAATCCGCGGGTTCAAGTGGGATGGCGTGGCCAACTACGTGGCCATCCCGCCGAAGAGCAAGATGATCCATGTCTACAACGGCTATCCGCACTTCGAGCTGACCACCGGCGGAGTCCTGGTCCAAGAGTTCCGGCCGGAGGTACACATAACTCTCACGTCTCCCTCGGGAGACTGCGGCGATGTGCAGGTGGGCCAGACTGTCACCGGAAGCTACAGCGTAACGGACAACTTCTTCAGCCAAGTCCTTATCGCTCTGGTTCCCATCACGGTTGGAGGAGTTCCCCAACCGGAGAACCCCGTGGTGCTGTCTGGCGCCAACTACGGAACAAGCCAGGTGCTGTACGACGGTACCAACACCGGCGGAACCAGCGGGACCTTCACCTTGTCTACCGCCGGAATGACGCCCTGCGGTTACACGATCCTGCTACAGGCATGGGACCGCGCACTGGTGAGCAGTTCCTGCTCCGGGCACTACAACGAAATGGGGGTCGGCTTCTGTCTGCGGGCGCCACAGCCGAAATAGCCTTTTCGCCCGCTAACCGCAGCGGGCAGGGATTGCTCCCTGCCCGCTGCGCTTGTTGCGGCGATTTCACATCGCCAAAAGTGCGAGACAAATTGCAAGGCGAACTGACCTTTTGGATCCGGTTTGTACTGGCCGCCCTTGCGACATGGCGGGTAACGCATCTGTTGTCGAGCGAGGACGGTCCGTGGGATCTCATCGCGAAGTTCCGTGCACGGCTGGGCCGGGGGGCGGTGGGGAAGCTGATGGACTGCTTTAACTGCCTCAGCTTCTGGATTGCGGCTCCGGCAGCGCTCTTCGTGTCGTTGCGGGCGCTTGACTGGCTGATGAGTTGGTTGGCGCTCTCCGGCGCAGCCTGCTTGCTCGAACGCCTAGGGCGCGAACCAATTGTTATTCAGCCCCTCGCAGAGACAGGGGAAGGAGAAACGGACAATGTGCTGCGGCCAGAAACGGACAGGTCTGCGGAGCGCTCCACGGACAGAGACCACGACGCCATTACGGCAAAGAATCTCTGAGGCTTTCCGAGTCCCCGGTGCGGCGTCACAGTTGCTCGCCGCGAACGGGATGCCGCAGTCCGCGGTACCCCTCCGCTACTCTCAAAACTCACCGATTCGCGTGCGGGGCCCGGTCACCGGTCGCCAGTACGAGTTTAGAGCGGGTCACTCGATTCAACAGGTCGACCCCAGGGACGCGCCGGCGCTCTTGCGCGTACCGTATTTCCGACTGGTGTGATAGATGTCACTGTAAGCACCATCGCCATCATGGAGCAGATAGTATGGGCCGTGTCCCACAGGAAGGCCTCGGAAGTCTACTGGGCCGTATGTTCTGAGGTGGGACAGGCGGCGACGTTGAAATGATTCACAGCGCACCCATAATGCGCCGACCCACTCCAGGAGTCGGCGTGTGTAGCCCTATGGAATTTGGCGGCAGCACCCAGTGCTCAAATCCACCGTGGAGAACTGGGCCGCGGTCCCCTCGCGTTGCAGCCCTAGACCTCCCTTTGTGCCCCGACTTTTGGAAGACTCGGTGAAAACCCATCGAGTTGGAACACCCCTCAGAGCACCGCGGACACACGTCGATCTAACTCATTTAGCCCACGTTGGTTACACTTCAAGGGAAGCCCAACCTACTGCTGTTTAGCCGGTTGCCCTACCCGCTGTCGGCGACTCCTTAAATTGCCGCGACCTGCGACCCCAGGCGAGGCAGGACGGAATTCCGGGTTTTGATTTTGAAAAAACCTGGAATGGGTACGCATCCTGAACCTAACTCATTCCTCTGGAAAGGGCTGGTGAGCCGTGAGGGAATCGAACCCCCAACCTACTGATTAAGAGGCAACTAAGCTTTTTCCATTCCTTACTCCTTTCTCCATTCTTTCCATAACGTTACATCAATTCAGGGTTTCTGCTTTCGCTCAGAAGCTCGAACCCGTTTTCTTACAGTTACATGCGATGAAAACACCGTTCTGCAACGGTTTTGCTACGTTCCGCACCTTAGAACCCAAGAATGGGGGCCGGGAGTGATCCTCTTCCAGCACGTCACTCCCGGCCCGCTTTCTGTTCGATCCTCGATCCTGTTTTCCGGTTTTACGGGGAATCCGGGGATCTTGTGCTCCAGTTCATTCTCACAAAAATTTCAACATCCTCCGGTGACCGCGCGCAAGCGGCTTCCTGCTTGGCCCGCCACACCTGCCAGCGGAATGCACCTCAGGTAGTGAGACGGTCGTGAGAGATGGGATTCATTTCGAAGATGTCGAGGGATTTTACACCTACAGCACCTCCCTTGGCGAAGAGCGCCACGCCCAGACTTTCGGTCCCTGAAGGATAAATGCGTCCTGTCAAACAGGAGCGGCCGTTGGCGAAAATCTCGATGACAGAACAATCGAGGAATATTGAGAGCTTCTCCGTCCTTCCTTTCGAAAACTGAAACGATTCCGGCATCTTCTGGACACGGTGAAAGTCCTCAGGATTCCGGCTCGAGCGGCGAGTGTCCAACACTAAAGCTCGCGACCGGCGTAGGCACGAAATACCCGTCTCCTCGGTCGAATCCCGCGAGCGGCGAACCTTCACCCCAAACCCCTCGGCGCTGCCCGGCTCAAACTCGATTTCGATCTCGAGTCCGTCACCTCCGACCGCAGGTAACACTTTCTCGGACGAAACCTCCAGTTCGCTCCAGTGGTGGGGTTGGCCGCGAAGGATGGCGATTTCCGGCGCCGGCTTGATGTCTAGCGCGCCACCATCTCCCGGCATCATGACACGCGGGACGGACATGACTCCTGCCCAACCGGCAGCGCTGTAGGCGGCCTCGCTGCGCCCCTCGCGAATCCATCCCCAAAGGACGCGCCGGTTTTGGGCGTCCACGAAACTCTTTGCGGCGTAGTAGAGATCGCCGTCAACCCATCCCTGCTGCTCACACTTGAACTTGCGATCCCTGTAACGGCCAATCATCTGAGCGACCCCGCCCTGCGTGGAGACCAGCAAAGCATGTCTGTCACCCACCGGGAAGAAATCCGGACACTCCCACATGTCCCCGGCCCTGACGGCATCATACTTCTCACCGGGCTTAGGCTCGTAGGCAACGAACGGCGGTCCTTCCGCCAGCGTATGATTGTAACGCCAGTGGTGGAGATCCCGGGTGGTGTAGAGCAGCACTCTGCCACCCCCGCCGCGAACGCCCGCGCCAATACTCATCAGCCAATCGTTGCCCTCCTTCCAAATGGAAGGATCTCTGAAGCCGGTTACGTGAAGACCGGTAGGGGGAGCAGGCACGACAGGATTCCCCTTGAACTTCCTCCACGTCAGCAGTTGCGGATCGTCACTCAGAGCCATACATTGCGTCTCGGGTGATACGCCGGTGTAAATCAAGTGAGGTGTCTGGTTGTGAACGAAAGCTGAGCCCGAAAAACATCCATCCTTGTCGGGACCATCCGGCGTTGGCGCGAGGGCAATGGGCTGATGCTTCCAATGGATCAGGTCAACGCTAGTCGCGTGACCCCAGTGCATTTCGCCCCAGACGGCAGCGCTGGGGTTGAATTGATAAAACAGGTGATAGGTTCCCTGCCAATAGATTGGCCCGTTCGGATCGTTCATCCAGTGGGCTGGCGGAAGGAAGTGGTAGCGTGGACGGTTGGGATCATCGGCGAGCCTCTCTGCCAGGGCCCGGACGCTGCCACCTTGCGCGGTGTGGAAGGCGTGCCGGGTCAGAATTCCCAGGCCGGCACAACCCACCGCCCCTGTCAGGAAATCACGTCGATCAATTCCGAGAGTCTTGGTGCTCCTCGCGGTTCTCACTATGCTCTCCTATTCGAATTCCAGGCCAACTGGAGATTCAGCTCAGGGCTTGCGGGACTTGTGCCGAAATCCTTGCCGTCTTGTACTCCATAACCCGCAAATCCAACAACGCCGATCCGAGTTGGCAAGAGAAATGACTGTGCAAGGGGCAGGCTCCTCGGAAGGCCAGGAGCTCCCGGCCATACATGGGTTTCTAGCAAAGGTCGCCATCCTCTGGCTGCGACCTTATATCGTCAAGGTTACCAAGAGTTCCCGCCCTTGTGAGACTTTGATTTCGCGGCTAAAGTCAATGATCTGCTTCCCGACTTCGCTCCGCAGCTTGGCGGGCAACGCTTCGGAGCCGAAGCGGGCTGAAACCATTTCTGGGACCCCCTTACCAACGGCTTCCAGAACCAGGTGCTCCACCGCCAGCGTTCCCTCTGCAGTTTCCACGCTGACCCTTTGCTGTCGTGGCAGAACAGTCTGCGCAAAGGTTCCCCAACCGCTGGGCGTCGACCAAAAGGAACGGAAATCCTTCCAGTGGAATCTTGGCGTAAGCCTCAACCTACGTTCTACCCCAGAGTAACTGAAACCACTCAAGGCCAGCAGCGTCGCCCAACTGGCCATCCCTCGTGAGTAATGATGACCGCACGCGGGTTCGTTCCAGGGATTCCGATGTTTTCCGTCGTGCCGTGCACGAACGCTTTCGATCACCCTCAACCCTTCGGTAAGCATTCCCTCATAAATCAGGTGTGCGGCAAACTGATACTCGAGCGCATTCCAGACCTCCGCAAAGTAGGGGAAGGGGATCTTCGGACGCTGGCCAGGCCGATAGGTCGCTATCAAGACACCTGCCTCATTGTTTAAGGCGAAGTTCAGAGACACGCAGTCATGCTCACTCAAGTTGGCCTTGAAATTGTACTGGAAGACGGATTGCAAGGCCTTCCGGACGTGTGCCTCGTCCAGCAGGTATCCCAGATCGGCTACGTGCGCCATATATTGGCCGAGGACTTGATCAATGAAGCAGGCTTCGCCCATTTGATAATCAGGTGCGAGGGGATCGGCGGCGCCCATACCGACCCGCAGTCCTTCAGCAATCTCTTCAGCTCTGCGCGGAACTATCTTCTGAATGTAATACTCGCCGTTGAATAAATTCGCGTCGATCCACTTCTGGCCATTCTTGAATAGACGGCGGTATTCCGCTGCTGCGTCAGTGTCGCCTAGGGCTCGGGCCATCTTCTCACCGGCCCGCAGCGCCCCGAGGTACTTAACGCCGCACAACGGATTGGGTCCGTAGAACTCCACATCGTAGGTATTGTGCTGCACGCCCTCCATCACGCCATCGCGATCCGCGTCCCAGCCGTTTTGGGTCCATGCGAATTCGAGGGCTCGCTTCGCCTGCGGCCAGAGTTTTCGTAACCATTCGGTGTCGCCCGACAATTGCCAGTCTCGGAAGAGCCTGATCAGGCAGCCCATTTGCCCGTCCGCTGCCGCCCGGTTCCAGATCTTTTCTCCATCTGGTAGAAAGGAGCGGAAGCCCATCAGCCCATTCTCGGTGGTGTTCCGCAGAAATTGCGATTCCAGTAAGGAGCGGGACAGGTTGGGAAACACGAAGGCCGTTGCCTGCTCATAATTCCACACATGGGTGCAGCTTCCATGACAGCACCCGGCGTGGTCGGCACAACCTTCGAAGCCGTGAAACTCCCCGTCGGCGGTTCGGAATGCTGTGTTGGTGACTAGGGTGGAGAGGTTGCTCAGCGCCGCGTCCAGCACCGCGGGGGGCAGCGTTGAAGATCGCATGACTTCAATGAACTTTTTGGTCCGTGCTTCTTGGGCGGGCAGTTCACGCGCCACGTATTGGCTCACATCCCAGGCGTCTGAAAAACGCTTGGTGTAGTAATTACCGACGATCACATTTTTCCTGCTCTCGTCAGGGGGCTTCCAACCACATCGCCCGGGCGTGCGATTAGGAAAGTGCCAGGCAACCATAAAGGTGACGCGGACCTCGCCCCCAGCGGGAACCAACTGGGTCACGGCAATGGAACTCACCGGCATCAGACCTGGCGAATTGCTCTCCAGGGCGCCGTCGGCCGTGAAGTCATCCCAAAAGGTAAGGGCCCCATCCCACCACTGAGCCCGCGACCATCCTCTCAGGTAGCTTACGCTGCCCGCAGGAGCCCCCAACACACAGAGAGCGATCGACCCATTCAGTGGATCGGTCGCGGGCAAAAAGGGATTGGTCATGAACAGACCGCCCACTCCCGTTGCCTCACGGAATACAGATTGCCCACCCTTGAAGCCTCCTGAATCTGGATTCGCAGCCAACTTACCCATGAGGTTGTGCAGGCTGTAACTCACACCCACCTTGGCCGGTGCGGCATGGGGGTTCTTGATGTAATACCTCAGAATGGCTACGGGAAGTCCTGACGCATCAGTATCAAGCGGCACTATAGGGTTGAAAGCCTCCAAAGAGACGCGAATCGGCAATTTGTCGTCATCGAAATCGATCCAGGCAAAAGGAAAAGCTCCCCTAAAGGTTGCGCACTGAAGACGGGACAGACCAGGGACATTGTTTTGTCCGAGACCCCAGCCATCCACGGATTCATAGGGTGGCTCGATTTGCGCTTCCAGGACGCGCGCCACTGGCTTCTGTCCCTTCATTTGAACCCAAATGGCCGGAAAGACATAATCAGGTCGATTGCCCTTTTCCGGGCGGTTAAAGATCTCCCAGTCACGAAGTTGCCCTCGACCTCCGAGGCTGATGCTGCCCGTTCCGATACCCCCAAGCGGAAAGGCAATTCTTGTTAGCTCCTCACCAGAAAAGACGCGGGGGAAGGTGATTGCCGTCCGAGAGGAGGGGCCATCGATGCCACCGCCCCTTTGGGGCAATTGTTCTTGCGCGCTGTATTCCGAATTTGCAGTTAGCGCAAAGGCGCCGGCACCCAGCGTGACGCTCTTTAGGAAACGGCGGCGCCCTTTGTTACCACCGTTCTTATTAGTGAATTTGAGCATATATGCCTCCGACCCTTTGGCTGGTTTTGTTGACGGGCTATTCAGACGGCCTAAACGTCTGGCCTCTCGCGTCCATGTGGGAAATAGGGTCCTTAGCAGAGACCCGCTCCGAAGCTTGTTGGGGACCGCGAAACGTGGTTCTTATCTCGCTGCCTAGGCAGTTTGTATCTTCGATCCTACAAAGGCATAGTGAGCGATGAAGGCGTAGCAGACCAGCAGGATCGCCAGGGCCAGGGCCATGCTCCGGGTCGCTTGGAAAATCAGCCCTTCCAGGGGCGGAAATGCCGCGCCCCCGATGATCGCCATCACCATCAGCGATCCGCCGAGCTTCGTGTTGGGTCCCAGCCCCTTAATCCCCAGGGCAAATATCGTCGGAAACATCAAGGACATGAAAAAGCTGGTCAGAAAGATCGCCCACACGCCAACCCACCCGGGGCGCACCACCGCGATGCCCAGGAGCGTGACATTGATGAGGCCATAGAGGCCCATCAGCTTGCTCGGCGAGAAAAACTTCATCAGGTAAGTGGCCGTGAATCTCCCCACGCCGAAGGCGACCAGCGTCCCGGTCAGCAGATATCCTGCGGTCTTTTCCGGCTCGTGGGTGTAGTCCTGGATGTACTGGATGTAGTAGCTCCAGGTGCCCACCTGCGCCCCCACGTAGAGAAACTGTGCAATCACGCCCAGCACAAAGTGGCGATGCTTGAACAGGTCCACAAATCGTCCTTTCGAGCGTTCAGGGCCTTCTTCCGCCTCTTCGGCGATTTTCGGAAACTTGGTGCGCAGGATGAGCATCGCCCAGATGAACATCACGGTCCCGATGACCAGATACGGCTTGACGACCCGCATCGTTTCGGATTGCAGGTAGGCGTTATAAGTCCCCGCGGTTCTCATGGCCACGATCTGGTCGGGCTTCAGTTCGATCCCCGAGAAGATGAAGATCGTCCCCACCAGCACGCCGGACACGGCGCCCACCGGGTTGAAGGCCTGAGAAAAATTCAGTCGCCGCTCGGAAGTCCGCGGGTCGCCCAGAACGGCAATGAACGGGTTTGCACCGGTTTCCAGAAAGGACGCCCCGCTCGCAATCACGAACAGCGCGAACAGAAAGAACGCGTAGTCCCGGTGAATCGCCGCCGGCCAGAAGAGGAACGTCCCGGCGCTATAGAGCAGCAGCCCGATGACCAAGCCGGTCTTATAACTGTACTTGCGCATGATCAGCGCCGCCGGCATCGCCAGCAGGAAGTACCCCATGTAAAACGCCGATTGGATAAGCCCGGCCTTGAAGCGGCTGAGTTCGAACGACTTCATGAACTGCTTGATCAGAATGTCGTTCATGTTACTGGGGATGCCCCAGAACAGGAATAACGCTGTCACCAGAACAAAGGGGGCCACGAAGCCCGGCGAGAAAAGCGGCGGATGTTCGTTCACACTCTGCTCCGCCTTGTCGGGAAATCCTGTTGAGATGCTCATAAGTCGCTAGACCTGATGAAATGGGAAGAATTTGACACTCGACCCCCACCCGCGTTCAGTATGCTTCTACCGCACCTCCAGGTAGTCCTTATCCGGAAGCGTGGGGAACGGCGCATGGGGCTCGAGTTGATACCAATACGCCACGGAAGAGATGTCGTCCTGCAAGGGTAGATAACGCCAGCCGGCGCGCCAGCCGAGGGCCTGGATCGTTACCTTAAGGTCCTTTTCAAACCGAATGGGATCCATGATGTGCCAGCGGTACAATCCAAAGCGTTCCTGCGAATCATAATGCCCGTCGGGTCGGATCACCTGAGCCAGTCCCGTGTAAGGCGTCGTGAACTCCCGATAATGAATGGCGCTCGTATCGATAGGAGCGTTGGGCAGAAGGTCGTAAGGAAAAGTGGGGGCCGGTCCCACGTCAAAATCGTAGGAACCGCAGAAGTAGTCCTCCGTGCCCGTCCCGTTGATGGTGGGGAACTCGGTGTCGCCGTCCAGGTAGAACTTGATCTCGCCCTCGCCCCACCAGCCCGTGCTGTGAACGCCCCAGGCGAGGTAAGTGCCGACGTACTGTCCCCAGCCTTTGATGCCGTCGAGGATCGTATGCACGGACTTGTAAGGGAGCGGGTTCGACCGGCGGAATTGCGCGTGGAAGTAACCGGCATCCTCGGGGATTTCGGTCAGCGTGTAGTCGATCTGGTAATAGATGGTCATCGGTACATCATCGAGATTCTGGAGCGTCATCTTGCAGGATTTCCGGAAGGGCATTTCCCAGTAAGCATTGAGCCCACTGCCGGGGTTCACGCACACCGCGAGCGAGGAGACATGAGCGTATCTTCCCCAACCGCAGGCAAAGAAATCCCCCACGGGCACCTCGACGGAAGGTTGGGCCTCGCCATCCCAGTAGATGCGCAGGATCGAGAACCGGTAGTTGCCGGTGGGAGTCATCCAGATGTGCTGGATGGCTCCGGGCCCCTGGATTTCCCCCAACGTGAAAGTCTTCTTGGATTCGATCTTCACGGAGGGAGATATCTTCCACCCCTGGCCCAGGTCGCGGGCCGCTTTGGCGCCTGTCCCTTCGGTGGCCATGCCGCCTTTGCCTTTTTCCCCTGTGAAGTTTTCAGGACTGATCGAGCGAGTCTTGGCGTGAGACAGACGCGACAGGTTCCCCATGCCCAGATTGAGCCCGTTGTACACGCCAGTTTGTGCCGCAAGATTCTGCGCCACGAGTCCGCAGATCATCAGCGTGCCTAACAGCCAGCGAGATGTCCTCATGCGAATTTCCTCCTCTGTGCCAGAACAATCAGCTCTTGCCGGTCATTGCCTCCGCGAACTGCCAGTACCGGTGGCACTTTGCTGCCTTGGTGATGCGAGCGGCTATCGTGCCGATGTAGCATTAGCGCTACTTTCTGCCGTACAAGGGGCCGAAGGCAGTGCAAGCGCGATAGTCGGCTCCTTGTGGGTCCTGGGCGCCGAAGGCGGTCCAAACGCTGGGGCGGAACACCCGCTCCGCGGGCACGTTGTGCATGCAAACCGGAATTCGCAGAATCGATGCCAGAGTAATCAGCATTCCTCCGATATGCCCATAGCTGATGGCGCCGTGGTTGGCTCCCCAACTGTTCATCACGGAATAAACATCCTTGAAGGGGCCTTTACCCGTCAGCGTCGGCGCGAACCAGGTGGTGGGCCAGGAAGGATCCGTGCGAAGATTCAGAACGTCGTGGATTTCCTGGGGCAATTCCACGGTGTATCCTTCGGCAATTTGCAGCACCGGCCCGATTCCCTGCACCAGATTGATGCGCGCCATGGTCACGGGCATCTCGCCTTTGGTCGCGAAACAGGAAGAGTAGCCGCCGCCACGGAAGTAGCCGCGATTCGCCGGGCACCAGGCGGTGGCGCCCAGACAGCGGGCGACTTCTTCGGAAGTGATCTCCCAATACGGCTTCATCACGCGCGCGCCGTTTCGCATTTGCTCGCCGGTAGCATCGAGGGTCGCGGCGCCGGAATTAATCAGGTGGACGATGCCTCCGCTGGCCTCGCCTTGCAGATTCTTTCCCGTCACGCGCTTCACGGACTCGGGACTCCAATACGTACGCACATCCGCGAAGATCTGCGCCGTGTCGGTGAGCAAATGGCCAAACAGCATGGTGGCGCCGTTCAGGGAATCGTTCTCGGTGGCGAAGACAAAAGGCTCCCGAATGCCGTTCCAATCGAAAGAGGAGTTGAGCATCGCTTCCATGAAGTCGCCGTTGGGGAAATGGTCTGTCCAATGGCGCTGTCCCTGGAACCCCCCGACGATCGCATTATGTCCAAGGGCCTCTTCGCCGAACCCCAACTCCGCCAGCCGGGGATTCCCGACCATCAGGTCGCGGGCGATCAAGGTCATCTTCACCACGGTGTGCCAGTCGGCATCCTTCTTGGCGCGGTCCGTCTGCAACTCCGGAGCGTTATAGTCCTTTCCTTCGGGGCAGTTGGCCTTCACCCAGGCGAACGCGCATTTGTATTCTTCCTTGTCATAAATCTCTTCATCGATTCGCCGGATGAATTCCGACATGTCAACGTACTCATTGCGCATGCCCAGATAGTTCTGGAAGAAAGATGCGTCAACCACGGACCCCACAATGCCCATGGAAACCGAGCCGAGCGAAAGATAGGACTTGCCCTTCATCTCCGCCGCCGCCAGGCCCGACTTCGCAAACAGCAGGAGCTTCTCCTGGACGTCTTCGGGGATGCTCTTGTCGCCAGCGTCCTGCACTTCTTTTCCGTAAATACTGAAGGCGGGCAATCCCTTCTGATTGTGCCCCGCCAGAACCGCCGCCAGGTAGACCGCTCCGGGGCGCTCCGTACCGTTGAACCCCCAGACCGCCTTGGGAGTCAGCGGATCCATGTCCATCGTCTCGGAGCCGTAGCACCAGCACGGCGAGACGGTGAGCGAAAGCCCCACGCCTTCGCGCGCAAACTTGTCGGCGGCGGCCGCGGCTTCCGCCACGCCGCCAATGCAGGTGTCGGCGATCACGCACTCCACCGGCAGCCCGTTCGAATGCCGGAGGTGCTTACTAAACAGCCTCGCCGCATTCTTCGCCATTTCCATGGTCTGGTTTTCCAGCGATTCGCGGACGCCCTTGCGCCGGCCGTCAATGGCCGGGCGAATACCGATTTTCGGCAGACTGCCCCGCAACCGAATGCATGGTTCATTTATCTTGATATTCATGCCAGGCATCATTGCCATTGTTAGTCCCTCCTTGAATTGGAGATGAATTCGACCTTCCGGTTCTTTACGCCTCTATTAGCTCATCCCGATTGCACTCCGCATTTCGGCCGAACCTTGCTGGTCTTACGATGTGGTCGACTCCCTGGCTCCTCTGTCGAATTGCATCGCCCCTCAGATTTCAGCCACATTCGCGCGGCCAGCTTCAAAGCGATTGATGGGCAATGCCCAACGCTGGTACGGATTTCCGGAAGCTAACCAGTGATCGGATTCACCGCTGTTGTGCCAATTGATCCTGTGGGCCGTCCGGAGCGAGTCGGTCAGGACACGAGAGATGCCGCAGGCTGGATGCACGGACGACCAGACGCGGTCGGAAGAAGACGCGCTTTGGCAGCGGCGGCGTCTTGGATTCCATGTACTTGAGCAACAGTTCCGCTGCAGTAACGCCGATCTGGAAGCTGCTTTGATCGATAGTTGAAAGGGGAACCCGCAGCATGTCGGAATAGTGCAGGTCACCCGCACCCACAACGGCAATGTCTCGCGGCACGTCCAGCCCGGCCTCCAGAATGGCCTTTATTGCCCCGGCTGCGACCGCATCGTTGTAACAGAAGACGCCATCTGGTCGAGGCTTTAGTTGCAGGAGGCGCCGCATCGCGTCATATCCAGTACTGTCCTCATGTGCCGCGCTGACGACATACTCCGGCGGGACCTTAAGTCCGTGTTTGGCCAAGGCGCGCTGATATCCGCGCAGCCTTCCCTTTCCAGTGGACACCATCGGGCCACGGAGGTGAGCGATCCGCTCGCACCCCTGGTCGATCAGGTGGCCGGTAGCCATCGCTCCTATTTCTTGATCCTTCACTCCGACATAGTTCGCCTTTGCGTTCGGAATCATGCGGTCAATTAGCACGTATCGCGAGTTGTGCGCGGTCAGCAATTCGATCAGCGGGCCACTCGAATGCACGCCAGCGGAGGCAATAATCAGACCGTCGACTTTGCGGCCCACCAGAAGCTTTATTTGGCGTAGTTCGATCTCGGCATTTTCGCCGGAGTTGGAGATGAGGATCTGGTATCCCAATGGAGCGAGTTTGCTGTCAACGCCCTTCGCGACCTCAGCAAAGAAGGAATTCATGATGTCGGGTATAATCAGCCCAATCAAAAAGCTGCGCTTACTGGCGAGGCTGCGCGCGATCAGATTAGGTTCGTATTTGAGTTCGAGCGCCCGCTCCTGAATCCGACGTCGAGTTGCCTCGGCAACATCTTTGTGGTCTCGCAGTGCCTTGGAAACGGTCATCAACGAGACCCCGAGATCCCTAGCGATATCTCTCATCCGCACTGCCATTGCAATCCTCCGATAAAGCAACGTCAACAAGAACTCACAGCGAATCAGTTGGCACGCATAACGCTATCTGGGTCGCTTGTACGGAGCTATGAGCTAATTAGACGAGGGAGTGTACCACCATTTCCTATTTCAGGCCGCAATGCTTTTCTTGTGTTTTACCGGTATAGTGACAATTTGTACCGCTAAAAATCGCTTGACAATGAACAGCCACGCTATTAAGGTGCCGCTATAACGCCGGGACCCGAGGGGGAACTCTCACGGTGGTCGGACGCCATGAGCCGCGTCCGTTCGTTTGCAGACAACTTAACTTGAAGACTGGTTGCGCTTGCTAAGGCGTTGGGTCTCGGGTCGCAAGCTCCTGGCGGGATCTTATCAAGGAGGACCAGAATGAGGCAGACTCTTCCTATTCTTTCGGGTATTATGCACCGGCAAGATGCGATGTTGCGAAAGAACTTTCGCAGAGTTGCGTTTTGTTCGATGCTGTTAATAATGGTACTTCCAGCAGTAAGTTACTCTCAAATCAATACCGGTGGCATCCTCGGGAGGGTTACGGACCCTTCGGGAGCCGTGGTCGCCAATGCCAAAGTGACGCTCGCGAATCTTGGAACCGGCGTTGAGGTAGAGGGCAGCGTCACCCCGACAGGTGACTACGCTTTTCGGGGATTAGCGCCGGGAATGTACAAACTCACCGTGACGGCGCCGGGTTTCACCACGTTTGAAGAGACTAACATCCCGGTGACAGTGGCCACGACTGCTAATCGTGACGTACAACTGACACTGGGTGCAACGACCACGGCCGTTACCGTCACGGCCAGCGCGGTTGCTCTCCAGACCGCATCCGCCCAGCTGGGAACAACGGTCGGGGAGCGCGAAGTGCGCGACCTGCCCCTTAATGGCCGGAATTTTACCCAGTTGCTGGTCATGACGGCCGGGGCGGCCAGTCCAGGGACGACGGGCATTTGGGGCAACCCCCAGGCGGGTGACTACCGACAGCCCTCCATCAACGGACAGGACACGAATTCAACCGGGTTCGTTCTGGACGGAACCAACAATCGCTCCAACTTCTCAGGCGGGATTTCGGTGGCGCCTATCGTCGATGACATTGAAGAGTTCAAAGTCGTCAGCCACTCCGACTCGGTGGAGTACACGGGATACCTTGGTGGCTACGTGAACGTCGTCACCAAGAGCGGAACGAACAATTACCACGGGGCCGCCTGGGAATTCCTGCGAAATGACAAGCTGGACGCAAGGAATCCATTCCTGCCCAATGTCAACCCACTAAAGCAAAACCAATTCGGCGGCAACTTCGGCGGGCCCATTATCCATAACCGCCTTTTCGCCTTTGGCAGTTACCAGGGCTTCCGTCAGCGCATTGGGAGCACAAGTTACTACGCGGTTCCCACACCGGCACAGATCGCTGGCGACTTCACTTACAAAGTGGACGGAGTGACGCCGGAATTACCTATCTATAACATTTACAGCACCCGGGTTGACCCTAATGATCCGACCAATCACATCCGCGATCGATTCATGTGCGACGCGGGCGGGGCACCGATTGCGCCGAATGCGGACGGGACACAGACGGGCGGCACAGCCTGCAACAAGGTCCCGACGGCGTTGCTCAATCCATTCGCGCTACACTACGCCACTCTCTTTCCTGCTCCTGTCTCCACGCCGGTTCCTCTCACCAACGGACTCGACACGGCGCCCCAGAAGCAGAGCCAGGACTTTTGGAATGTCCGCGGCGACTATCAAATTAGTTCTTCACAACAGATCTCGGGGCGGTACAGCCACATCAACAGCCCCAACACGACGAGCGGCGGGATCATCGGCTCATCGTTCCTGCGTGATAGTTTCGGGTACAACATTGCCGCCAATTACAGCTACACGATCACGCCGTCGACGGTATTTCACGCCAATTTTGGACACACCTGGATCAACCTGCACCTCAGCAGCGTCTGGGACAAACTCGATTACGACAGCTTCGTGTTTCCGGTTTGGCCCTGGGCCTGCAACTTGAGCACCGGCTTTGGGTCACATAACTGCTGGGCGCCGTTGCAGAATATTCCGGGCTATGCCCAGGTCAATAACTTCAACACGCATGTGGGCCAGACCAACATCTGGGAAGGTACGCCGACCCTGGATCACATTCATGGAAACCATTTCATCAAGGTCGGAGGCACCTTCGCACGTCACAGGATTTGGGCGGTCACCCAGCGTATGTTCGCGAACTACAGTAACGTGCAAACCGCCGATCTGAACAATCTCGGCAATACAGGCGCCTCGGTAGCCTCCTTCATGCTGGGTTTACCGTATGGTGGCGAGATGGCTGACACTTATCCCGGCACACAGCAGCCATCTTGGACCTGGGGGGGCTTTGCCCAAGATCAGTGGAAAATCAGTTCGAAATTGACTCTCAACTACGGCTTACGTTGGGATCTGTTCAACCCCGGACAATACGGCACCAAAGGTACAACCAATTACTACAGCGGCCGCATGGACGTATTGCGGGGAATCTACTGGATTCCTGCCAATCCTGGATCTTGCGCGCAAAAGGGCGCGGCGCCCTGCATCCCCACACCGGATGGATCTCTGCCCGCTCACGTCGAGATTGCTCCCAACCACAAGATCTCTCAAGTGGTGTGGGACAACTGGGCGCCCCGCATAGGACTGGCATACCGGCTGAGGGGAAATACAGTTCTGCGCGCGGGTATCGGCCGCTACTATGATACCTGGGGCAACGTTGATGTGTTGATCGTTCAGTCGGAAGGCTTGTGGCCAGACAGCAAAGCAGTGGCCGCCGCCAACAGGAACAGCATCTACTTTGATGGCACGACAACAGAAAACCCGTTGGGCATCGTCATTGGTGCGGGCAAGCAACCTGATCCCAATGGGCCCTTTAACCTCGTTCGAAACTGGCTGGATCCTGCCTACAAGAACCCATACGTCGACCAATGGAACGTGGGAATCGAGCAGCAGTTTGGGCCGTCCACAATGCTCGAGGTCAACTACGTAGGGTCAAGGGGCCGGCGGACTGTCTGGAACAATTTCTTGGGCCAAGCACCCACACCTGGCCCGGGGGATCCGACCCTGCGCCAGCCATTCTCTTACATCCCTCCTGCGCAGGTTTACACCGACTGGGGTCGGAACTGGTATAACGCGTTACAGTTAACCATGAAACGGCGGGCAGTTCGGGGGCTGTCATACCAACTGGTCTATACCTGGTCGAAGAATGAGGACCTGAACGGCGGCCAGGACGATTACCACCTCATGAATGAAAAGGGCATCTCGGGCAATAACCTCGCCCACGTGCTCGCCTTCGGTTGGACGTATGAAATGCCCTTCGGCAAGGGGAAGAAGTTCTCTTCAAGCAGCAGGGCTGCTAATGCCATTATTGGCGGCTGGCAGCTCAACGGTCTCCTCCAAGTTACATCGGGTCTCCCTTACGGGATGTACTACTGCGGGGATACCGCCAATGTCGGCCGCACCGACTGCTACATGCGACCGAACATGGTGGGCAACCCGAAGGTCTCAAATCCCACGATTTCGCGGTGGTTTGACCCGAGCGCATTCGCGGTCGCGGCTAATTACACTTTCGGAAATTCGCCGCGAAACTTCCTTCAGACTGATGGTCTATTTAACCTCGACTCCTCAATCTTCCGGAATTTTGCGATTACGGAAAAGACTAGCCTGCAGTTCCGTTTTGAGGCCTTCAACATAACCAACACTCCAACGTGGGGTTACCCGAACACGAACATCCAGTCGGGTTCGGCCGGAGTTATCGGCGGCACGCGCTCCACGGAGCGGCAACTCCAGTTTGCGTTGAAACTCTATTTCTGAACGCCAGACTGGTACGGTAAGCGAAAGAGATCAACGAACCTGAACAGAGCGAATTGAAACTTGTGGATACTGTAGGTTCCTAGAAGTTAAGGGTAGAAGGGGAGGAGTTGCGGGGCAACTCCTCCCCATTACCAAGGCGTGCATGGTCTGTGGGCAGAGCGCGAGCAATGCGGGCTCCCTTCGTAGTGGTAAAAGGGCAAGGCTACGACTCGAAGCAAGGCCCACAGATTTGGTTTCTTTTGCTCCTTGTGTCACTTGGGGTGTGGTTGCACGGCCACCCGGCGTTATCCCAGACAACTGGCCTCGAACTCGGCCAGAAGCCGCCGTCAACCCCCGGCGCGGCTGAACTTGAGCGAACCACCCGCGAGCTCCGGTCCCTCGGTTCCGGATCCCAGACAGCAGAGGAAGAACGCTACCAGAAAGCGCTCGGAGACTTTCGGGCGGGTAAACTCGAGCAGGCCGCTCAGGAGTTACGGCTACTCCATTCCGCCGTCGCCTCTAACGCCTTGGGTGTAGTCCTCGAATCCATGGGCGACCATGCGGGCGCGCAGGCAGCTTTCCAGGAGGCTTTGAAGCTCCAGCCAGACTTTGCGGTCGCGGACAACAACTTGGCGAAACTTTTGCTGGAGCAGGGTAGAACCTCGGCAGCGATCTCCCAGCTTGAGTCCACCCTCCACAGAAGTCGCGGAGACGACGACACGAGGTTTTCGATGCGGATGCTGCTGGCCAAGGCTTACGCTGCGGACGGGCAAGGCAAACGCGTGGCCGAGACCCTGGAAACCCTCTTGGCTGAGAGGCCAGGATCCGCCGAGGTTCGCATCTACCTGGCCATGACCTATGCGTCGTCAGGCTCGCTCGACGCAGCGGTCACACAATACCGCGAAGGCCTGCGTCTGAAACCCGACGATTGCAGCGCACTGATGGGCCTCGCTAAGGCGTTGCTTGAATTGCGCAAGGGTTCTGATGCGACTCCCTACCTCCT
Source organism: Terriglobia bacterium (assembly GCA_020072925.1). Taxonomy (GTDB): domain Bacteria; phylum Acidobacteriota; class Terriglobia; order UBA7540; family UBA7540; genus JAIQGA01. The sequence continues at coordinate 82,405 of JAIQGA010000002.1, forward strand.
AGAATACGTTCGCCTCCGGCCTAACGATGGCGAAGGGTATTACTATCTGGGGCGCTCTCTTCGCGATACAGGGAACTTGAAAGAAGCTGCCGAGACGCTCCTACAGGCTGCCCGTCTCAGTCCTGAAGACTACCAGTTCAGGTATCAAGCTGGCATGGCGCTGTGGCGGATAGGGGAGATGGACGCAGCTTTGTCACAATTCGAAGCCGCCAAGCGCCTGAAGCCGGATGATGTCGAAGCCCATACTGCGATAGCCCGCCTGCTTCGGTCACTGGGAAGAGAGGAGGCGGCACGGGAGGCGAGCGAGACGGCCGATCGGCTAGGCTCGCAGAAAACGCGGCATGACCAAGCAGCATTCCAAATCGCCAGGGGCAATTTGCTTCTTGAGCAGGGGGATTTGAAGGAGGCAGCGGATAGGTATCGTCAGGCCGTGGAGCTTTATCCGGAAAACGCCAGGGCACGGAGTAATCTTGGTCTCGTCCTTGCTCGTCTGGGTGATCCACAAGGCGCAAAGCGCGAACTCAAAAAAGCGATTGCGTTGGATCCCAACCTAGCACTCGCGTGCAACGCTCTGGGCACCATATATATGCAAGAGGGACACGTTTCGGAAGCCCAGGCCGCCTTCCAAAAAGCGATCAGCGTAGATCCCCAGTATGCCGAAGCCAAGAGTAACCTGGGGACTCTTTATGCCAGGCTGGGACGGAATGCCGAAGCTGTGGCTCTTTTCGAGGAGGCCACTGAGGATTCTCCCCAGTACCCGCAGTCTTATTTGAACTGGGGTCTGGTTCTTGCCAGCCAAGGCAGCCTGAGCAAGGCGAAGGAGATGTTTGAGAAGGCGCTGCAACTCTCGCCGAATCTCGCGGAAGCCCGCAAAGCGCTGCAACTCGTCGAGGAATCATCCAAGCGCTAATATTAATGGGCTTAACAAGGCACGAGTATTGTGAGACGAAGCTCGAAGTAATCCTCGGCCTCCAAAATTCGCCTGAAGGTTTCTACGGATGAAGAGGTGGCAATGGTCGTTCTCGACCAACGGGCCCACTTCACAGTTACCCGCCGTTTGGCCTGACGCGGGGTCACCCTCCTTCACGGCTGCGCTGCCTTTCAGGGGGGAAGTCCAGGGCAATGGTAGCGGCCGTACACGGCCTCGCACACATGCTTGAGAGCAAGAAGCTTTAGGGAAGCTCATCACCCGCGCAGCAATTGAAGTCAATCTGGCACCTGTTTCTTGGCGCGGCTGACTTGATCGCTCGAGGCACGGACCCGGGGGAGAATCGTTCGTGCATGCCGATTTTTCCTAAATCCCAGAGCTGGAAGGAGGAAGAAATGAAAAGGCGAGATTTCTTAACGGCGGCCGCGCTGTCGGGCGGTGCCTGGATGGCTTTGGATGTGGGCCAGTCCACTGATCAAAGAAGCGATGAGGAGGCAACGCCCCCGCGGAGCGACAAATCTCCCTATTATGAATTTTCCTCGGACAACAGAGAATGCGTCATCCACCGACATGATACGCCTGTACCCTGGATGAATCTGCTGGGCAATGACCGGTTTGTCGCGTGGGTCTGTCACAACGGGAACATCGTCGAAAGTTGTTTAGTTAACAATGACAGCAATCGACTGACCAACCATCAGTCCGGCTACTTGTACATCAGAGATGCGGACAGCGGAGACTACTTCCTTCTGAATTCGCCGAGAAAGGGATCAACCTGGCAGGCCGTACAAGGGCTCGGCTATACACGAATTAATACGACCGACCTGCAGTTGACCGTCGCAGGAACCTACTTTGTGCCGAGAGATGAAGACGTCTTAATCTGGCTGGTCACGATCACGAACAACGCTTCGCGGAGCCGGAACGTGGATACCTTCGGTCTGGTGGAGTGGTGTCTCGGTGATCCGTATCGATTCACCGTGCTTCCCGGTGGGGATTTCCCGGGGCTCATGAACAATTTCAAGAAAGTTGAATTCAGAAATAACACACTCTACGCGAATAACTACGCCTGGGGCGCACTAGGTGAATTCATGGGCCAGAAAGCCTGGCCATATACGGGTTTCTTTGCAAGTAACCTGCCCGTCAAGAGTTTTGACTGTGACAAGTTCCTGTTCCTCGGGCCCACCGGCAGTTTCAGGAATCCCGACGCAGTTCGGAGAGGAGGCTGCGCCAGCAAGCCTGCGTTCGGCTTCTCGGATTTTCCCCTGGGAGTCCTTCAATCCTCGCTCAAGTTGGGGGCGGGCGAGAGCCAGACACTTGTCCTCATTCTAGGACTTGTGAGGGAAGACTCCCAGGCGTTCAGAATATTCGAAAAGTACGGGAACCCAGCCGCGGCCAAAGACGCTTTCCTGGAGGTCCAGGACTTCTGGAAAAAGTATGTCGAGCAGTCCTTCGTGGTAACGACACCAGACTTGGGCAATGATCGGCTCGTCAATGTTTGGATCAAGTACCAGCATAGGGCTTCCATGCTGCAAAATCTGAACACGGGTCGAAGAGGCTCCGGGGTGTGGGCACCCGCTTATGGGTATGGCGGAGGAAGGATGTCCGATATTCGCGAGGTCGGCAATGTGCCTTGCGACCTGGAACTGATCAAGGAAGACATTCTCGATTACCTTGAGTGGAGAGGGCCCCTGCTACTGAAGAGTGATGTGGATCTGAAATGGAAGCCTGCGCCCGCTCCCCGGCCGTCTCGGCCATATCCCGGCGATGGGCGTGGATTGTGGCCGTATCCCGTTTGTTGGTATATCAAGGAGACGGGAGACTTCTCTTTCCTTGAGACCGAACTGCACCCTACAGCACACCACCCTTGGATGCCAAAGACCGGACCCAAGACAGTCTTCGCAGCTATGAAGGGTGCTGTGGATTGGGCGCAAGGAGGGCTTAGCGAACGCGGCCTCCCTCGCCTCAATCCGGGTTACGGCGACTGGAATGATGCCCTGAGTCTCATTAGCCGGGAGGGAAAAGGGGAATCGATTCTGACGGCGATGGAACTTTGTTACATGCTGCAGCAGTGTATCGAGCTGGCCAAGGTGTGGAACAAGCCGCAGGACGCCGAAAAGTGGGCGAGGCAGTATGAACGCATCAAGTCGGCTGTGAACACATTCGCCTGGGACGGTGAGTGGTATTTGCGCGCATTCACCGACGAAGGCAATCCCGTCGGCGGTTCACGCTGTGAGCAAGGAAAGATTTATCTCGAAGTCCAAGCCTTGGCGGTGCTCAGCGGAGTGGCCGACGAGGAGAGAGCCGCCAAGTGCCTGAAGTCCGTTGATGATCTGTTGATGACCGAACTTGGTCCCCGCCTCTGCGCCCCATACACCAAGCCGGCACTCGATGTTGGCCTTGTCGGCGATTTTGGCCCCGGGTGGCGGGAGAATGGTGGTATCTGGAACCGAACTACGGGCTGGACGGTGATGGCCAATTGTTTGGCCGACCGTGCTAATCAAGCTTATGAGATGTATCGGCGTGCTTCCGTGAGCAATGCCAGCAAAGATATCGATCGGTTCTGGCTGCCGCCTTATGTCTATCCAGAGTACTACGTGGGCATCGGACCGGATTTTGGCCGTGGACAATTCCAATGGTGCATGGGCAAGGCAGGGACGATGTGGCGGGCGTATGTTTACTACATCCTTGGAGTCAGGCCAGTGTTTGCAGGGTTGCTAGTCGATCCCAAGATACCGAAGGAGTGGCCCGGCTTCAAATTGAGGCGAACATTCCGCGGCGCTACGTACGCGATCGAGGTTTCCAACCCTAAAGGCGTTAGCTTCGGTGTGCAATCGCTGGTGGTGGATGGGAAACCGATCCAAGGGAACGTCCTTCCCGCGTACGCAGATGGAAAGACACACGATATCAAAGTCACACTCGGGACGTAAAGCAGTACCGGACGCCGACAGGAATCGGATGCCAAGCAGGAAGGCCATTGACTCGCAGGAGTCTGATTGTGGCGAGCTGGCGGTCCACGCGAGATCACTCAGCGCCATAAGTAGCGCGCAAGCTGTCTCCGAGAAAGGCGTCTCGCTGGCCGTTGATGTGGCGGGAGGTTGTAAATATGACGACGTTCAACAGACGGAGATTCATACAAGCGGTTGGAGGCACGGTCGGTTCAGTCGGGTCCTGGGCGGCACCTCTGCCGTCGGTTCATTTGAGTTTAGGCAAAGATACTAACGCGCTTGGCGACAGGAGTCAGGCCCCCTCAGTGGATCTACAAGTTGACTTTAGCGTGCGTGTTGATATCCGAGAAAACCTTTACGACCGATGGACCGTCGTTTCCAACCCCTACGGAATGCACGGAGAAAACGACGGGCTGCCCGCCACCCCCGCTTGTTCTTTCAATGAAACCACTTACTATGGACAGGCCTTCGGAACAGAGCCGGCAACCGGCAGCTTTCCGGGCCAGGCTCTGATAACGGGCTTCGAAGGCCGACGCCTCGTCAATTCGAAAAATAGGAATCTTGGAACGTTCATCGGCGAGTTGCAATCGGACCTTTTCGAAATCAAGGGCGAGAGGATTGATTTCTTGATCGGCGGCGGCGACTTTGAAGGCCAGACTTGCATAAACCTGTTTGTCGAAAGCAAGCCGCAGGACTTTCAAAAAGTGCGAACCGCGGCGGGGGACCGCAATCTTAAGCTCGTTCGCAAACAGTGGGACGTCTCAGCATGGAAAGGGCGACAAGCGTATTTGCAAATTCTTGACTACGCGCCAGTCGAAAGATGGGGGAACCACGCCGCCGTTTCCTTTCCCGAGGACGACTACGGATTCATTCTTCTCGATGACATTCGCCAGACGGACGCCCAGGGAAATCGCGTTTCCGAAGGTTACGATCGGGAACACAACTTCGACTTCGAGCGCGTCAGGACGCCTCAGTATCAAATCCAGCCTGCCCGCGTTGCCATTTCACTCCGCGCGGGTGAGGAGCAAACCCGGCAATTCATCGTCACCCAACATGGTCAGAAGGTAGGGGAGTTTTCGCTTGCGTTGCGTGCCGCCCAGGTGGGAAGTGGGCTTTGCAAATGTGACCAACAATGGCGCTATCGTGGTGAACCGCTTGAAGGAGTCAAGTTCGAAACCATCCTGAGAACGCCCATTGCCATTCAAGAATGCGAGTACTATCTGCATCCTGGCGTTCTCTACAACGGAAATTTGACCGCCGAAAGGTGCCATTACCTGGGTGAAGACTTTCCTGAAGACACGCTAACCCTTCCGGGAGGTTTTTCGGTCGAAGATAAGAATTGGGTAGTGGGCGGATGGGTCGAGCCCCAACCCAGCGGCACCGAGCCAAAAATGAGCGTGCGACTTCAGGAAAATCATTCAACAAACCGTTTTGAAGCGGTCTATTTGCTGCCGGAATCCACCCAGTTCGGGAGAAGATTGTTCTTAGATGCCGACACCCGCCTGACTGTTGAAAACGGACTTGAGGTCATGAAGACTCTCTATTATTACTCGGCCCGCAAAGAGATCTTCCCTGACACCTTAAGCACCCGTCAGGGCTACGGCCAGGTTATCAGGATAGGATGGTCCACGCTCTTTCCGAAATCACCCACAAATCCTCCCCACTCCTTGGCTGAAGATTACGAGTTGAGAACTAAATCGATGCTCGATCCGCGGGCCTTGATGCAGGAAGTGGTGATGGGGGGCCGAAGTTATCGAGTTTTCTTCGTGGGCCGCTGGGTTCTCGGAAAAAACTTCGAATTCAGTGAAGAATACGTCCCCAAACCCTACTTTCACAATTACGCCGGTTTTTCCTGGTCGGGCATGGCAGGTTTGGCTTCCTACACCGCTTTCAAGGAATACCTCCGCACCTCTCAGAGTGCAGCCCGCCGGGTGGCGGAAGACACGATGGATTTCTTTGTAGACCATGGAATGTCGCCATTGGGTATTCTGTATTCCGTGTACTTCGAAAAAGGGGGGTTTTACGGCGGAGGAGACCCCCTCAGCGCAGGTGGGGGATTTGGCACATACGGACAAATGGAAAACATTGACATGTGCCCTCTAGGAGAAAGCCTCTATTGGTATATCAAATGTTACCGGCTACTAAAGGACGCGGGAATTGCCGATAAGAGAAAATGGGTTGAGGCGGTACAGTCCTCACTGGATAAGATCCCGGATCTATACCCTGATGGCGACATTCCGGGGCGTATTAACGGCAGAACCGGCAGGGCAGGGATTAGAAATATAGACGTTCTCTATTGGTCGGCATCACCGCACACTCAATACTGGAATCGACCCGAGCGGGTGGTCTACCCCAAACCATCGGAAGGGGGGCCTACAACCTTTACCTACCTGGTTTGGGCACTGGTCGCGTTTTACCAGTTGTCTGGCCAAGCCAAGTATCTCGATTACGCGAAGAAGATCGGTGACCAGATCCTTCTAGTCCTGGCACGATATGGGACCTTCTCAGGTTCTGAAATGGATTTTTTCAATATCGACAAGCGGGGGAGTCACGCAGCGTTTGCCGCAATGAATTACCTTTACGAGGTGACGCACGACCCTAAGTGGCTCGAGGGAGCCGTGCAATGTGCGAATTCGTTTTCTACATGGCAGTACGCATACAATGTTAATTTTGATCGCTATCGAAATCTTCCCCTTGGCCATTTCGACTATAGAACGATCGGCGGCACGCCGGTTGACATCAAATTCAGCACCAACAACCTGGTGTTTGATCAAGGCGCGGAAGAATTTCTCAAGCTCTGGAACGTGACGGGAGAAAAGGAGTGGTTTGAGAGAGCCAGGGCGCTTCTTCATCAGGGAACCGAGAGCACTTTAACTGAAACCAAGCGGCAATGGCTGAATGAAAACTATCAGGGACCGGGAAGGGGAATCATCCGCGCCTTCAATCCTAACGTCGGATTTGATTCGCATTGTCTCGGTGGAGGGACAGAAGACGTTCTGCCGGCATGGCCGTTCAAAGGCAATTGGACCACCAAACACGCGGCCATTCTCAGTATGTATATGCTGGCTGAGGCATTGCCCGTGGGAGAGATTCTCCAGAAGTATGGGAGCATCTGCTACAGCTTCAAGTGGAGATACGGTGGAGCACTGGATTCATTGGACAACCTCCAGGTTCTCCAACGATCAAATGGCATTGAAATCGTGGCGCGGAACATGATCTTGAAGGAGCAGATATACCTTCTTAAGTTGCTCGACTACCCGCACCAGAGGGCCGTGGTGGACGGCAAAGTTTACAGTCAGGGTCAGATCTATTCTGGCATTCCCATCCATTTTTCGTCACGGGAGACGAAGCATATCCTGATCAAAGAGGCTTAGAGACTTTTCGAACAAAGCTGTGACGATCCGGTGCACTTTATTCAATCGACTGCGACCCGCGGCCGCCAGGAAACTGCGCAATTTGCGATCTGGGAGGTGATATGGGCAGGATCTCACGGGGCGGATTCTTGAAGACTCTTTTTGCGGCATCGGGCTTGCCGCTGGCAAGGCGCGCGGCGGCTTATCAGGAAACCGACCAAGCACACTGGCAAAATCAGGGCTTGGGGACGTTGCCTTCATTAATCCGGGCACAGAGCCGCCAGATATCCCCTGAAAACCCTACTGGCGCGAAAGGTATGGGGGCCAGGGCTATACCCAGGCCCAACGATCCGAACCTTCCTTTCTCCAGAGCGGCCGAGAAACTGGGCCAAGGCTGGAAAGTGAGTCCTTTTCTTAAGCCGAAGGCCGGTGAAACAATCACGATCATGGATGTGGACGGGCCGGGTGTGATTCAGCACATCTGGATGGCGACTGAAGCGAAATGGGAAGGGAATGGAAGGGCGTGCGTGCTCCGATTCTACTGGGACGATGAGGACACGCCTTCCGTCGAGGTCCCCTTAACGGACTTCTTCGCTGTAGGCAATGATCGGTTTGCGCCCGTGAATTCTCTTGCCGTGATCGTAAATCCCACATCGGCTCTCAACTGCTATTGGCCGATGCCATTCCGTCGCCATGCCAAGATCACCTTTTCCAACGAATTATCCAGAGACTTAAGCCTGCTTACCTATCAGATCGACTATGCCTTGACGAATATTCCTCAGGAGACGGGCTACTTTCACGCCCAATGGCGTCGGGCCGCAACAACGCGATCCTTGCCTCAGCACACGATCGTTGACGGAGTAAAAGGGGAGGGCCGCTACGTCGGCACGTTTCTTGCCTGGTCTCAATTATCGGGCGGGTGGTTCGGGGAAGGCGAAGTCAAGTTTTACATCGATGGGGATAAGCAGTTTCCGACGATCTGCGGAACCGGAACCGAGGATTACTTCGGCGGTAGCTATGGGTTCCCTGAAATCTACACGACTGCGTATACCGGCAACACCCTCAAGCGCGAAGAGGGGAATGGCCCACGCCTATGGAGTCTCTACCGCTGGCACGTTATGGATCCCATCTGCTTCCAGAGCGATTTTCGTGCCACGATACAGGCACTGGGTTGGTGGCCCAACGGCCAGTATCAACCGCTCGCCGATGACGTGGCGTCAGTGGCCTATTGGTATCAACGAGAGCCTCACGCACCCTTTCCGAAATTTCCGAGCCTCGAAGGACGTTGGCCGCGATAGCGAGCCTCGCAAAGAGGAGAAGGTGTCCGGATGCACTGCCGCAGGTGTCAACCTTCGAGTCAAATCGTAGCTGTTTCGTGGGCGAGACAGAGGCTAAGTTGATCATAATCACGCTGGTCAACCCGTTGCCAGACCGGCAAGCAATGCGCAAAAGGGGCAGGGAGAATCCGTCTCCAAAACTGAATGGAGGGCACGGCGCATGAAAACACCTGAAGAGCGAAATGGACGCAAAAAGGGCCGACGGCGGTTCCTGAAGACGGTGTCGCTTGGCGCAGGGGCTACAGCGTGGCTTGACAAAGTGGGAGTAACGTTCCCGGAGGCGTCGAATGAAGTTGCCAGGGAGGATCGTGCATTCCCTGGGCAAGTTGAATACCCTCGTACATTAAGGGGAAGCCAGCTTAAGATGGTTTCGTTTCCCCTGGGGGGCGTGGGGGCGGGAAGCATCGGTCTGGGAGGGCGCGGGCAACTCCGGGACTGGGAGATTTTCAATCGGGCCGAAAAGGGTAATTCCCCGCAGTATGCGTTTCCGTCCATTTGGACCGAAAGGCCGAATCAAGCACCGTTGGCGCGCATTCTCGAGGCGCGCATCTTGCCCCCGTATGAAGGTCCCACCGGCCTCGGTTTCGCAAATGTGCCCGGACTTCCTCGCCTTGAGTCCTGCACGTTTACCGGCGAGTTTCCCATGGCCCGGATAGATTTTGAGGACTCTGGGCTACCGGTTAACGTCTCACTCGAAGCCTTCTCGCCCTTCATTCCGTTAGACGCGGACGATTCGGGATTGCCCGCAGTCGTGCTCCGCTACCGAGTTAACAATCCCACCACTTCGAAACTCAAAACCTCAATTGCGCTCACTATCGAGAATCCAATCGGGGAACAGCGAACGAAAGATGTGGATTTTACCGGAGCCTACGGGCGTGCGAATGAGTACCGGAAGGGCAAGGACGTGGAAGGTCTTCTGATGCGAAACCCGTTCCTGCCGACCGGCGATCCGCTTGCCGGCACCTTTGCGCTCTCGATCCTCGGGGCGGATACGGGAAAAGTCAGCTACTTACGGGGTTGGCCCAGCGCTCGATGGTGGGAGAGCGCTTTGCTCTTCTGGGATGATTTCTCGGCGGATGGTGAGCTAGGACCCGAAAGCGCGGTTCGGACGGCGGTGGGATCGCTCTGCCTTGCGCAGGAAATACCCAGTGGAGACAAGCGAGAATACACCTTCTTGTTGACTTGGCATTTCCCCAATCGAACTCCCGCCAGGTGCGGATGGAGTGCGCCCAACGGCCATGAACAGGACGTGATCGGCAATTTCTATTCGACGCGATTTCGTGATGCCTGGGAAGTCGTCGATTATGTCGCATCCAAGTTGACCAAACTGGAAACGGGTACACGGCAATTCGTCGCGGCCATCCGCGAAACCACGCTCCCGGGAGCCATCAAGGACGCTGCCATGTCGAATCTGTCGACACTGGTGTCGCCCACTTGTTTTCGAACGTCCGATGGACATTTTCATGGCTTCGAAGGATGCAATCAAAAAGGCGGGTGCTGTTTCGGAAGTTGTACGCATGTCTGGAATTACGAGACCGTCACGGCGCATCTCTTTCCGGGCCTTTCACGATCTTTGCGCGAACAGCAGTTTGGTTTTTCGACCGACAAGGATGGGCGGATGGACTTCCGTCGTTTATTGCCTGGCGAAATCGAACATTGGGGTCATGCCGCCGCGGACGGCCAAATGGGGACGCTGATGAAACTCTACCTGGACTGGCGCCTGTCTGGTGATGCCCCGTGGCTGCGAAAATGGTGGCCCTCGGCAAAACGGGCTCTGGAATTTGCCTGGATCGCCGGCGGCTGGGACGCAAATCGCGACGGGGTGATGGAGGGGGTCCAGCACAATACTTACGATGTCGAGTTTGTGGGCCCGAACCCTCTTTGTGGCATTTGGTATTTGGGGGCTTTACGTGCCACAGAGGAGATGGCGCGGGCCGTCGGAGATGATAAGGCTGCGGAGGATTACCACAGGCTCTTCGAGAGCGGAAGCAAATGGATTGATGCCCATCTCTTTAACGGCGAGTTTTACGTGCAAAAGGTGGGGGCCGTCCGTAAGGAAGATATTGCGAAGGGTCTTCAAGTGGGAATGGGTACAGTGGATACGGAGCATCCCACCTTTCAGCTAGGGGAAGGTTGCCTTGTAGACCAACTCGTCGGTCAGTATTTCGCACAAGTGGCTGGGCTTGGGTTATTGTTGGACCCAGATCACATCCTCGCCACTCTCCAATCTATATACAAATACAACTACAAGCGTACTCTCAAAGATCACCAATCCGTGCAAAGGGTATTCGCGCTGAATGACGAGGCGGCTCTGGTGATCTGCGACTACCCGCACGGAGGGCGGCCGCAGGTTCCTTTCCCTTATTTCGCTGAGGTTATGACGGGATTTGAGTATTCCGCTGCCATTCTCATGCTCTACATGGACATGATTCCTCAAGGATTGGAGTTGATCGAAAACATCCGCCGGCGATACGACGGAGAAAAAAGGAACCCTTGGGACGAAGCGGAGTGCGGGTACCACTACGCGCGGGCGATGGCGAGCTGGTCGTCCATACTTGCTCTGAGCGGTTTCCTTTACCACGGGGCGGAGGGGAGCGTCGTCGTCCAGCCCCGGATCAGTCCTGAAAAATTCGCTTCTTTTTGGTCGACAGCCGCCGCTTGGGGGACTTTCTCCAGTGCAATGCAGCAAGAGAGCACGGGCCTTACGATTTCGGTTGTCCATGGAGAACTGGCTTGTCGCTCTGTGATCGTGACCGCCGGAAAAACTGAAGTGAAAAAGTCCTCTGTCAGAATTGGGGATTCGTCGTTGGACCACTCCGTCCGGCGTGAGGGCCGGAACGTTGCCCTTACTCTCACGCGCCAAGTAGTTCTCAAAGAGGGAGACCAGTTATCGGTTGAGGTTTCAAGCACGTCGTAGCGCAGTTAAACTTCGAATGTAGCTCGGTCCATAAGTTCGAGTGTTCTGCCCTCAAGGAGAACAAATGAGACAGCTCTCGAGGAGGCAGCTTATCAAGGCATTGGGCGGTGCAGTTGGCTCGGCTGCTGCCTTGACAACCCCGCGTTTTCCAGTCCTTGCGTTCGGCAGTTCGTTAAACGTTAAGGAATCATCCGATTCCCTGGAATTTAGCAACGGATGGCTGCGTGCTCGCTTTTTCAAAGGACCAGGAGGCATTGAGCAGGAATATTCGGCAAAGGCCAGCACCGGCGCCTGGGTGGTGCTAGCCAAAGCCTTTCATCCTCCTAATCCCCGCCCTAAGGATGTCTGTCCCCTCTACGGCGACGCGGACGTGGCCAAAGAGTACCGCCTGCTTGCCGCCGACGCCTTCAACACTATAAAGGTTGTGAAGAAGACACAACACGAGACCTCCGTAAGCCTCTCGGGCGCTCTGGGCAATAATCAGCTTGAGCAGATTGTATCTTTGGCGGCCGATCAAGACCACTTCCACATCCAAGTCGATGCTCGTTTTGGACAGACCCCGCCTCGGCTGGAATATCTGCTTTCGCTGTTTGAATTCGCCGCCGGAGGCCCACCTGATTTCACCCATGTACCTTGTCTGAAGCGGGCGGCGGATGACGTCATCGGCGACAGGATTTTTGATGCGCCTTCGACGATTATTCAGAAAAACGGGTATATGACGGCGTTAGTGCCGGACCTGGACCTCCTCAATCAGGGAGTATTTTATGCCAAGGGGGCGAGGCCGTTGGAGGGCACTCGCGGGTTTCGGATTCCCCAGGATCCTGCAAAGATATCCATGCCCACAATTATGGACCTGGATTTGAAGTCGGGCCTTACTACCGCTCCCTTGTTCGCCTTCGGCTTTGCGGATTTCATCATCGAGCAACACATGTTCTGGCGCCATGAGAACAAGAAAGGTACCATGGTGCGCGAACTATCAACAAATCAACTACGATATGGGTTTGATTTGTTTCTTCGCGCCGAGGCGCCTCCCTCCCGGGGGTACCAGTCGATCAGCCAGTTTCTATGGCAGCAATACGGCAGAGAGTTTCTGCGGCAGCCACGTCCCCAGGCCATGCCTTTTATCGAATATGCGAAAGTCTGCTATCCGGCGGCGTTCGCTTATAAGGGCGACAGCGCTCAGGATGCCAAGCGCTATTCCCAGGACCTTGCTTATGATCCCGCGGATTCCGGCAGCCTGGTCACGTGGTTGGAGTTTGATCTGGATGGCAACCAGGTGGGAGGCGTTCGCGCCACGCCCGCGCAGTGGTACAACGACATTCAATTTAGTCCGTGGTGGAACTGCGCTCGGGATGCCGTGGGGATGTACTGGTGGGGAAAACAAACCGACCCATCGCTGATCGAAAAGGCGCGCCGGATAGTCAACCTGGCCTTGACCGCCCCTCAGAAACAGGGGATTTTCCCTTCTATATTTCGTTATAGTGATAAGCGTTGGTACGGATGTTATTGGAAATTCCCGGCTGACTTCAAGACAGACTGGATTTTCCCTTCATCCTGGAGGCCCAAGGACCTCCCGACGAATTTCTGGAATACGAGCAGCGATCTCTACCAGACTGCGGCAGCCAGTAAAACGGGAGTTTACCTGCTCCACTACCGACGACTGTGTGAGGAGGATTCCCGAATTCTTCCCTACTTGCGCCCTTACGGAGACTTTCTAATTGACCATCTAGGCGACAACGCCTGCATCCCGGCCATGCTGAAAAGCGATTTAGGGCCAATCTCTGAATTGCGGTTCAACGGCGAAGGAGGAATACACATTTGGTTTCTGTGCGAACTGTACCAGGCAACGCGGGAGAAAAAGTACCTCGATGCTGCGGAGCGTATTGCGACCTTCCTGAAAAAGGAAATCCTACCGCAGCAACGCTGGTACGACTTCGAAACCTTTTATTCCTGCTCGATCAAGCCCGAAAACTTTTTTGACAGCTATACAGGCCAATGGCCGCAGTGTACGCTCTCGATGCTTTGGGCCATCGATGGCTTTGCCTCACTTTATGAGGCGACCGGGAATTCGGATTATCTCCGCAATGCAGAGGCTGTGGCGGACTATGCGGGATTGTTCCAAGCGGTGTGGCAGCCGCACTTCATGATCAGTGCTTATGTCTTCGGTGGGTTCAGGAGCCAGAACAGCGACGCAGAGTGGCTGGATATGAGGCAGTCGTTGTTTGGTGAAGCGCTCGCGCGCCTTGGACAGCTCGCAGGCCGGCAGGATCTTCTCGAACGCGGTGTAGCAGCGGTGCGCGCCTCATTTGCGATCATTAATCACCCCCGGCACATTGAAAACGATATCTTCCGTTATCCGCGATATCCGTTCGGGATAGAACCTGAGAACATAGATCACGAAGGCCTTCCCCAGAATCCTCTTCGGTCAGGGTTTGATTGGGGTGAAGGTGGTGGCTTGGCCGCAGCAGCAACACTCCTGCGCCGTTTGGGCGGTGCATACCTTGATTTCGAAAAGAAGGTCAGCGTCGGAGTAGACGGTATTTACATCAAGTCATTCGAGCTTCAAAAGAAGCTCATCCGCATTGAACTCGTAAATCAATTGGCTCTCTTACCCGCCGCCTTCAACTTCACTTACCCGATCCAAGTCAGGCTTGAGGGTTTAGCCCCCGGCAAGTACGAGCTTGGCGTCAATGGCAACAAACTTGGGTCTATTGAAGTGCCAGTAAGTGAAGGTGTCCGGCTGGAAATTGGACCCGCTGGCATCACGAAGCCCATTTCCAGCACGTCGCGCCGCAAAGGCCCTCGGGGCGAAGCCCTCAGCAACGGAATCCTGAAGGATGTCGCACCTTGGAATGTAGGTTGAAGCTGCTCATAGGACGCAAAGCTCTTTCGCACCAGGTCCGGCAGGACGGTCACCTGACCGTAACTGTTCATGGTGAAGAAATCCGCTTGGATGAGGGGCATGCGATGACGCTCACAGTAGCTGCGTAACCCTTTCCTGGGTATCGCAGTCACCACTGCGAAATTCGAAATACTCCACGCGCAAGGAGAGAATCCATTTTCGGTACATGGCGGCTCCAATATGAACAGGAACAAACTTTCCCGGCGTACGCTCATGAAACTGGCTGCGGGTGGCCTCGCAAACTCCGCGTTCGCTTTTCCGGGCGAGGGACTCAATGGCGTCGACCTGCCGGACGATATCCGCGCTACTCCGAATGGTCTCGCTGTGGCCAACCTTCGTTGCGAGTACACAGTAAACCCGCTCGGGGTCGATGATACTGCACCGCGACTAAGCTGGGTCGTCCAGACTGAGGCACGTTCCTGGAAGCAAAGTGCCTACCAGATTCTCGTCGCGTCGAGCACGGATCTCCTCGCCCGCGGCAAAGCCGACCTTTGGGACTCGGGCAAGGTGCAGTCCGACCAGACTGCACAAGTCCCTTATCGGGGAAGGGTGCTGCGCTCACGGCAACGATACTGGTGGAAGGTACGGGTTTGGGATAGTGCAGACATTGCTTCGGGTTGGAGCCCGATTGCGCACTGGACGATGGGCCTGCAGAATGAGGCTGAATGGCAGAATAGCGAATGGATTGGCTACGACGACATTCTTGAGGACACGGGCCGCATTTGGTATTGGTATGAAGACGTCACTAGCGGGCGGCAGCCTTCCTCGAAACTCTTGCCCCTTCCGGCTCCGAAGCCTGCTCCTTTCCTGAGGCGGGAGTTCGTCGTCACCGGGGCGGTACGCAGCGCATACTTATTCGCGTCCGGACTCGCCTATGCTGAACTGCATTTGAACGGGAAGAAGGTTGGCGGCGAGATCGAACGAGACCCTGCCTATACTAATTTCAATAGCCGTGTCCTTTACGCTACTTACGACATCGCAGGGCTTGTCGCGCAGGGGAGAAACGCGGTCGGGGCCATTCTGGGAACCGGCTGGTACGACGTACACGATCTTGCTATCTGGCATTTCCACACGGCCTCCTGGCGAGGGCGACCAAGACTACGGTTGCTGATCGCAATCGAGTATAAAGATGGCCGATCACAATTCATCAAAAGTGACGCTTCCTGGAAAGCCGGTACAGGTCCTATTTCTCACGATGGCATCTACACAGGAGAAATCTATGATGCACGCCAGGAAATGCCGGGTTGGAGTACTCCGGGTTTTGATGATACGGACTGGTCGTCGGCTTTGATAATGCCCCCTCCGTCTGGGAAACTAGTGGCCCGCCGGTGTCCTCCGATTGCAATTACTGAGACTCTGGCACCCATTTCGATTTCCGAACCTAAGCCCGGAAGATACGTTGTGGACATGGGGCAGAATTTCTCCGGGCATACGCAGTTGCGAGTACGCGCGGCTGCAGGCACGATGATTACCATGCGCTATGGAGAGATTCTGCATAAAGATGGGACGCTGGACACCGCCCCCATCGATACTTTCATGGCAAAGACAGATCCTCCCCAGCCCTTTCAGCAGGACACCTATATATGCAAGGGCATTGATGAAGAAGTGTGGGAACAGCGTTTCTCCTACAGCGGCTTTCAGTATGTGGAAGTGACTGGCTTTCCTGGAAGGCCGACCCTTGAGAACTTTCGCGGTCGCTTTGCTCACACGGCTTTTGAGAACGCAGGTGAATTCGCCTGTTCGAATAACGTGATAAACAAGATTCAACAGGCAACCCGATGGGCTTATTTGAGTAACGCGCAGAGCATCCCCACCGATTGTCCGCAACGTGAAAAGAACGGTTGGACCGGTGATGCTCAACTGGCCTCGGAAATGGGTCTGATGAATTTCAAATCAGCCTCATTCTACTCGAAGTGGCTGGACGACTTGGCAGACGCCCAGCGCGCGGACGGCGGCCTCCCTGTGATAGTGCCGAGCGGGGGTTGGGGAAATGGCGAGTGGTCGGGGCCCATCACACCGCCTTGGGATGCTGCATATCCTGTAATTACGTGGAATCTATACCAATATTGCGGTGATACACGCCTCCTTGAGCGCCACTACCCGCGCCTCCGCCGATACGTTGACTTCTTCTCGCGATACGAAAAAGATGGCGTAACGCCGGGGCTGGGAATTGGAGATTGGCTTCCCTGGAAGACCGACACGCCACTTGACCTCATCTCCACCGCTTACTTGTATCTGGACGCGAAGATCGTTTCGGACATTGCTCATCTCTTGAGAATCAAAAACGACGAACATGACCTGCCCCCCGAAAACTGGTCCAGTGGGAATGTGAGTTCTCGGGTATAAAAGCCGAGAGGAGAACTCACGATGAAGAAGAGCCGATTCACGGAGGAACAGATCATTGCGGTTTTGAAGGAGGGCGAGGCAGGGA
>JAIQGA010000165.1 GCA_020072925.1 Terriglobia bacterium
AGGCTCTCGCCATCGATCCTCAGCGCGTTGCGGCGATTCTGGGACTCCGCGAGTACGGATATGGCGACACAGCCCAGGAACGCTTGCCGGACTCACCGCGCGTCAAATTGGAATCCCTGCGGCCACGGTTCGCCGAGCAGTTGACGCCGGCGGCGCGGCTGGCGTCTGCCTTCCTGGCCTCTGAGTCAAGGACAGGAAGCGTGCCGGAACTGGCTGCTCACGAGCCGACTCCCTCCGGTGCCACCCTGCCTTGCACGACAGCTTCATTGCGCGGATGGCTCCACGAAGACCACTTGAAGGAGGTCGCCGCATGCGCCCAGCGTGTCCTGAGGCCTGACACGCCCACAGGCCTGCGACTGGACGTGGCCCGTGGGCTGTTTGAAGAAGAACAGCCCGGTGAGGCCGTTCAGGTTTTGAATGGACTCTCTGCGTCCAAAGCGCAAATTCCGGACGCGCTTTATTGGCGCGCGAGGTGCTTCAAAAAGTTGGCGCTGGCGACTTACCTTCGGCTGGCCCAAACCGCCCCGGACTCGTACAGAATTCACGAGTTACTCGGGGATATGTACACGGCGCGCGAGGACGACGCGAAAGCCATCGCCGAATATCGCGCCGCCCTCGCCCAGAAGCCCGGCCTGCCGAACCTCCACTATCAAGTCGGCCATTTGCTCTGGAAGGGATACAAAGTGGAGGAAGCAAGGCAGGAGTTTAAGGCCGAACTTGCCTTGAATCCTCGCCATAGTGGCGCACTATTCGATCTTGGCAATACCTATCTTTATGAGCACCAGCCTGATAAGGCCTTGAAGTACCTTCGACAAGTGGAGGAGATCGACCCGGCCTACCCGGAGGTCCACCAATTCCTCGGTATCGCCTACTCTCAACTAAAGCGGTACCGGCAGGCGGAGGCGGAATTGCAGCGGGCCTCGGCGCAGGATCGCGACGGGAAGATCCATTATCAGCTCGCCAAGGTTTATCAGGCGCTGGGCCGGAGCGCAGACGCGGCCAGGGAGTTCGCCGCCTCCGACGCGCTCAACCAGGAGACGCGTCGCAAGAATGAAGAGCGCACGGCGCGGCTGGCCGCAGCCGAGGCGGTACTGAAGCAACCCTGATGCCGGTCATCAAGCTCACATTCCCGCTGCTTCTGCTGCCGGCGCTCCTGGCCGCGCAGGAGCCGGAGGCATTTCGTCGCGGGCTCGAAGCCCTGCAGCAGAATCAACTGGACGTTGCTCTGGAACAATTGTCGCAGGCGGAAAAGGCTGCGCCCACCGATGCAAGGGTGAGGAATTTTCGCGGGATCGCCCTGTCGCGCCTGGGCCGGGGCGACGAAGCGGCGGCAGAGTATCGGGAAGCGGTTCGCCTCGATCCGAGGATGGCCGAGGCCTATCGCAACCTCGGCTATCTGGAATGGTCCCGCGGCCATCTTGAAGCCGCGCGCGAGGCGCTGGCCGCAGCTTTGAAACTCTCGCCCAACGACACCTACGCGCACTACTACCTCGGCCGCGTTGAACTGGAATCGGGCCAATTCTCGGAGGCCATTTCACATCTGGAGCGCGCGCGGAATTTGTGGCCGCAGGAGGCGAACTTCCTTCTCAATTTGAGCGCTGCTTACCTTGGCGCGCACCGTACGCAAGAAGCGCGAAATATTCTTCGCCGCCTGCCGTCAGACGCCGCAATCGATGACGCGAACCGGGTTCGACTGGGCACACTCCTGTTCGCCGCGCGGGAGAGGCCACGGGCCCTCGAAACTTTCCAAGACCTCGCGCGACGAAATGGGAATGCAAGCTGGGCGCAGTTCGATCTCGCCTTGGCCAACTTGCTGGCAGGGGACGCGAGTCGAGCGGCAGCGCTGGCGTCAGACCTGGCGAAATCTGAGGACTCCGCTCCCGTGTGGATCGTATTGGGCGCTGCCGACGCTCAGGCCGGCAAGCATGAAGACGCGTTGCGCGCCTTCCGCCAAGCCGCGGAGCTTGCGCCGCGCGAAGAAGAGCGCTGGCTCGACCTGACGCGGGAACTCATGGAACGCCAGGCCTACGTGGACGCCGTGGCCGCCGCACAGGAAGGATTGAAACACAATCCGCGCTCCTACGCTCTGCACTTGCGCTTGGGCGCCGCTTATCTCAAAGCAGCGCGCTACCATGAGGCCGAAGCGGAGTTTCGCAAACTGGTCGACGAGGAGGACCCTTATCCGACCAGCGCGATTGGCCTGGCGCAGGTCTTGCTCCGCACCAGCCGCCCGCAGCAAGCCGCCGAGGAACTCGCCCGGGTGCGGGAGCGACTGGGGCCGAGTTTTCTCCTTGCTTACTTTCGCGGCATCGCGCTCGACCGCGCCGGGCAGCCGGACGCAGCGCTGCGGGAACTCCAGGAGGCGGTTCGATTGAATCCTCGCAGCGCCGAAGCCCATCAGTGGCTGGGCAAAGTCGAACTCCGATTGCGCCAGGACCGGCCCGCCGTCGCCGAGCTCCGGGAGGCATTGCGGCTTGATCCGAATAATGCTCCCGCGCGGCGTCTGCTTGCCCAGGCATACGCGATGGACCGGAATCCGCAGGAAGCGCAGAAATATCTTCGCCAGATTGAAGCCGGGGCACTGCCCAAAGCAGAAGGAGAGGAGATGGCGGATTTCTTCCTGCCGGCGTTTCGAGTCCCGCCGGCAAATCCTCACTGAGCCGCGTCGGGAGGGCTCTTGAACGAGCGCTGGGCGCTCCTCAGGTTTTTCTCTTTTTCTTCCTTCGACAACTTCTCGAACAGCGCCAGCTCGCGCGCGCTGGCGGCAGGATCATTCAATTCGCGGTAGACCTGCGAAAGAAGGTAATGTGGCTGAGGGTCAGTCGGGGCCAGTTCGCCGGCCTTATTCAATTCGTCCCGAGCCTTCTCCGATTCGTTCATCCCGCGATAGCACTTGCCGAGCAGAAGGTGCACCTGAGCCATGCGGGGCTGGCCTCTTTCAGCGATTCGCAAATAGAGCAGCGCCTCGCCAAACTGTTTTTCGCGCGTCCCTATGTCGCCGAGGTAAAGATTGGTCATGGGGTCGTCGGGAGCTTCCTTAAGCGCGTGGAGGAATTCCGCCTTCGCCGGAGCGAGCAGGTTCTGCGCCCAGTAAGCGATTCCAATTGAGTAGTGAAGACCCGAGGCGTCCGGGTGCTTGGTTAGCGCCGCGCGATACTCCTCAATGGCTTCCGGATAGCGCTCCTCGTCGGAGTAAACTTCACCCATCAAGGCGTGAAGTTGAAAGGAGTCGGGGTCGAGATCGTGCAACATCTGGATCGCGCGCACCGAAGCGTTCTTATAGATCCGTGCGAGTTGGTAGAGAGCGTCGGCGTCGCGGGGATTCTCAGCCACGACCTGGTCCAGCGTGGTGATCGCCTCGGCGATCTTCCCCCCGGACTGCAGGGCGAGTGCCAGGTAGTACCGGCATTTCGGATGAGGATGGGCGGTGGCAAGTTCGCGATGAAAGCTGTCAATGGCGTTGGAGAATTGATTCAACGCGTAATACGAAACACCCAGATAGAAATTCACCTCGGGATACTGCGGCTGCGATGCAAGGACCTTCTGGAATGCGTCTACGGATGCCGGGAACTTCAGTTCCGTTTGATAGAGGACGCCGAGCCGCTTGAGTGTCTCCAGATTGTTCGGGTCGAGGTTGAGCGCCAGCCTATACTGGTCTTCCGCCGCGGCAAAATTCTCCTGCTTCTCGTAGACCCGTGCCTGGTGCAGAAGAGCCTCCACGGAACTCTGACCTGGACGTAGGGAACCTGGCGATAGGGATAGGACCAGCACCGCCAGAGCGCCAAGCTTTAGGGTTGGATGACCGATATGCATGCGCTAATGAACGACTCGCGCCGCGATGATTTTCTCGGAGTTGGGCGCTCCGTCCACAGCCTTGGTGCGGATTAGGGCCTCAAACCAGATTTTTCCCTTGGGATCCGCCGCGAGCCCCAACGCTTCCCGTAGTGCCCGCCGGTGATCGGGGCTGGCGAGAAATCGGCCCGCGGCTTCCGTCCCCTCCTGCTGAAGTCCCTGCAGGATCAGAATACTTCCATCGCGCTCGTTGCTCGGAAGAAGTGCGATGTCGGCATAGTCCTCGCCGGTAGTGCCGGTAAAACGCAGCCCCTCGTAAGCCTTCTTCTCCCCGGGTCGCGGGTCCTTGTTGAGGAACGCCTTGGGGCTTTCTCCGACGGCGCCCTCCGTTTCCTGAAAGTTAAGGCGGCCCTCGAACAGTTGCACCCAGGGATTCGAACCGGGACTGCCCAGGAAGACGAAGTTGCCCTCGTCCAGGTCCCGCAGGCGCAAGTCCCGCGCCGACCGGACAAAGACGCGGTCGCGGTACCCCTCCGCGTTATTCAGCAAAGACGTGAGGACGGCCACGTCCGCAAATGAGGTGAGCACCGAGTCGGAAATGTAATTCATGATCGGCGCGGATTCGCGGCCGATGCGAGAAGGTACGAAACCCTGAGGGAAATCCGGCTTCAGGTAGTCCTCCAGCGATCCGGGCCGATGAGAGATGATACGCAGCATGCCGTAATTCACATCGGCGACCACGATGCAGGTCCGGTGCTGGGCATCGAAAATCTGGGAAAGTGGCCACGGCGGAGAAGCCGCTGCCGCTGGCGACGCCGCAGCGTTGCGCGCGGCATGCAGGCGGAACACCAGGACCAGACAAGCGGCTGCAAGAATGGCGCAAAGGAGCCAGGGAATCAGTACGGCGAGGGCCCAACGTTTAGAAGGGCCTCGATCCCGCAGACCCTGCCCGGGGGCGCCTTCCACCTGGACGCTGCGGAAAACAGGCACGTAACTGCCTTTGGGAATCTCCACAATGATGGGCTCGGACCGCCCCACGGAATCGAAGTATTCGTGCAGCCTTAGCCGTAACTGGCGTACATGGACACGCACGGAACTATCCTCTAAGGGGCTGTAGTTCACCGGCTTGCCGAAAACCGCGTGCCCAATTTTCTGTTCTGAAAGCTGATTCCAGTAACCGTGCAGAGTGCGTTCGGTCAGGTAAAGCAGTAGGTCTCGCACACGAGCTGACTTGTGGAAGGCGGGGCTGGCCGCAATTCGCTCCACCAACTGCCAGCGCTCGTCCTCTGCCAAGTCATCCTTGCGGATTTCTTGCTGCCCGGTGGCGCCCATGCTACCGACCCTCAGTAGACGTGGAGAAAACGCTGAGCAGAATCCCAAGCCCCTGCCAAATTGGCAATCGGGCGGCAGGCGCCCATCTCTTAACAGCCCGCCGTTGTTCGAATGAAAAGTATTCTAACAAGGCGGGTTAGAGATAGCAACCGACTTAACAAGCGCATAACAATGTATTCACATGGTGAGGCCCTTTACAGACGGTCCTCGGGGCGGCTAAGAATTGCCGCAGTATAGTGTGTAGTGTGCGCGAAGAAGGCTGTTCGTAGCTTTGGGCTTTAGGTCTTTATCCTGAGTTGATTGGCACTATACCGGAGGAATCCGGGCTCGATTGGTGGTTCGCTTTTTTCAGGGCGTGTGCGCAACCAAAGAACTTGGGCCTTCTTTGCGACTGCAACGTTTGACATTACGTTGGGTCGAAGGGTCTCGTTAGCTAGGGTCGGCACGGTTGGGGGGACGGCTCCGCTTGGCTGGGCGTAGCTTTGCGGCTGGGCACCCGCTCAGTCAGCAGGCTCGATTCAGCCTAAGTCGTCAAGAACGAAGCCCCTTCCTACGGCCTTAGGGATGGTTCTCGTGGGAACCTTGAGGAGGCACCGATGAAGAACGTTTTGCGGACATTGCTGTGCGTTTTGCTCACGGCGGCTTATCTACCAGCGCAAAACAACAACGGAAGTATTTCCGGGAGCGTGGTCGATCCCTCCGGCGCTGCGGTGGCCGGGGCGACTATCGCGGCAACAAACGAGGCCACGGGGCTTGCCGTCAGCGTTAAGACGACGGAAGCAGGCCTGTACTCTATCCCCAATCTGCCTCCCGGCAATTACACCATCACCGCGGAGCTTCAGGGGTTCAGCAAAGCCGACCGCCCCGGCGTAGCCGTTCAAATCGCTACCACTACCAACCTGGACATCAGCCTGACGTTGGGGGCGGTGACCCAAACTGTCACCGTTAAGGGCGGCGCTCCGCTTATCCAGACTTCCACGTCGAGCGTCACGACCAACGTGCAGACGCAACTGATTGCCAACCTCCCGCTGGAAGTCGGAGGCACGATGCGCAACCCCGTCCAGTTCATCACCCTGGTTCCGGGATTTGTGGGAGACGTGGGCAACAACCCCGGCTCGAACAGCACTGACGACTACAAGCTGAACGGCGGGCAGGAAGGCGGCACCGACATCCTGGTGGATGGCGTTTCTATATCACTGGTCTCGCCCAATACCCAGCAGAACAAGGGCATCTCGCCCGAGGCCCTCCAGGAGTTCACCGTCCTGCGGAGCAACTTTTCCGCCGAGTACGGCCAGTCTGGCGATTCGATTGTCAACCTGAGCGTGAAGTCCGGCACGAACCAGCTCCACGGCTCCATTTACAATTTCCTGCGCAACCGGGTGCTCGATGCCAGCGGCTGGACGAATAACACCGCCTGCAACGGCAATCCGGTCTGCCCGAAGCCGTTGGACACACAGAACGATTTCGGGTTCCTGGTTTCGGGCCCGGTGGTGTTGCCCAAAATCTATGACGGCCACAACAAGACCTTCTTCATGTTCGACTACGAGGGATTCCGGTTCAGCACGGCAGGAACGAACGTCACCAGCTACCCCACCACGGCCTTCCGGAAGGGCGATTTCTCCGCGCTCTGTCCCACGTACGACGCCAGCGGATTCTGTGCCCCCGGAGGTGGGGCGAGCGGAGGCCAGTTGTTCGATCCCAGTACCGGCGCGTTTGTTCCCGGGAATAACCTGGCCAACGACCCGAATTTCAAAGCCAGTTCGGTGATGACGAACGTATTTAATCTTCTCCCGCCACCGGCGAATTCGGGAATCACCAACAACATCGTTGAGAGCTCCCAATCCAGAACCACGGCCAACCTGTGGGACCTGAAGATCGACCAGATCATCTCGGACAAGCAGCGAATCTCCTTCGGGTTCGACTGGGACAACACCAATACCGGCTACTTTGTGCCCCAAGACCTGTTGCAGGGAAGTCACACACCCCAGAACACTCGGTACACGCGGTTTAGCCACGAGTACATCTTAACCCCCACTCTGCTGAACCACTTCCTGATCGGGTTTAGCCGACGCTATCGCGGCGAACTTTCGAATGGCATCGGGCAGAATTATCCGCAGAAGCTGGGTCTCACGGGAGTTCAGAACACGACATTCCCCTGCATCCAGTTCAATTCCAGCCCCTACTTCCAGGTTCTGAACAATTGCGGGGCCTCGCAATTCGCGGACAATGTCTATCAGGTGGATGATTCCGTAAGCTGGATTCACGGCAAGCACAATTTCAAATTTGGCGGGGAGTTGCGCGCCCTGCAATACAACATGCGCCGCTTGACCACCTCTTCAGGCGAGTTCGATTTCGATCCCACCGAAAC
The DNA here is from genome assembly GCA_020072925.1 of Terriglobia bacterium. Classification (GTDB taxonomy): domain Bacteria; phylum Acidobacteriota; class Terriglobia; order UBA7540; family UBA7540; genus JAIQGA01. The sequence continues at coordinate 7,493 of JAIQGA010000165.1, forward strand.
GAGTGGGGCGAGTTGCGGTTCGCCAGCCTTCCAAGCGGCCCACCCGGGGGTATCCTGTGGCGACGCAGTGGCCAGCTCGTTGTTCGGCCTGGTGCATCGCGGAGTTCTGAACTATGGCCAATTCAGCGGGGTTCGATACAAGAATTACGCCTTCTACGTTCAGGACAACTACAAGGTCACCTCGCGCCTGACCCTGAACCTGGGCCTGCGCTATGACTACGACATCCCGGCCTCCGAGGCCTTCAACCGTTTCTCCATGGTCGATCCCACCCTTGCCAATCCTGGTGCGGGAGGGATTCTTGGCGCCTATACGTACTTCGGGACCGGAACGGGGCGCAACGGCCGCAATCGGCCCCAGAATACCTATGCGAAAGGCTTCGGGCCGCGCGTGGGTTTCGCCTACAGCCTGAACGACAAAACCGTTATCCGCGGCGGCTACGGGATCTTCTACGAACCGCTGAAGGAAGGCTCGTTCGCCGACCAGGACAGCCTGGGTTTCTTTAACCGCGAAACGTTGGCCTCGCCTCCCGTCGTGCCGTTCCAAATCGACAGCGGCTTCCCGAACCTGTTGCCGCCATCCGGACCCTTCACCCCCGATGGCCAGAACGGCAACAGCGGAGTCGTCCTGGTCCCGCCGGGGAGCGGTCGCCCGGGCGACATCCAATCCTGGAACCTGGACGTGCAGCGACAGCTCTCCAGCACCATGATGATTTCCGTGGCTTATGTAGGATCGAAAGGAACTCACCTGCCCGCGCTGAACATTATCCCGAACCAGGTGAATCCCTCCTGGCTGGGGCTGGGGAATGAACTGACGATGGACGCCGGTTGCCTGGCGGCCGGGACCTGCCCCAATTCGGCTGCCGCGGGCGTACACTTGCCTTATGCGGGTTTCTCCGGAAGCATCGGCCAGGCGTTGCGCCCCTTCCCGCAGTACGGCGACTTCAACCAGGAAGACAACTCTTTCACCCCCGACCGAACCGGGAATTCCACTTATCACTCAATGCAGACGAGCGTCACCAAGCGCTTCTCGGAGGGCCTGAGCTTCCTGGTCTCCTATACGATTTCCAAGAACATCACCGACGCGGACTCGATGGGCCCCGGTGTTTCGGGATTCATCGGAACGAACGCTTATATCGGCCAGAACTCGTATAACCGACGCGTGGAGAAAGCCGTCAGCGAGCTCGATACCCCGCAATCGCTTGTGGTGAGCTTCTTCCAGGATCTCCCCATCGGGCGCGGAAAACGCTACCTGAGCAATGCGGGAGCCGCTGATCGGCTCGTATCCGGCTGGTACGTGGGCGGCATCCTGCATTACAACTCCGGCATACCAACCGCTGTCTACGCCCCTTGCAGCGGCACGGCAGGAGCCGTGCTGTTTGCGGGTTGCGAATTCACGGGAATCGCCCGGGTCAATGTCCTTCAGGGCGTTCCTCAAACGAACAAGAGCGGCAACTTCCAGCCGGCCAGCACACCGTTCTTCAATCCCAGTGCTTTTGCCGTCCCTGCTCCTTTCACCTTTGGAAACGAGCCGCGCTCCTTGGACCACGCCCGGACGTTCGGGGGAAGGAATGAGGACATCACCTTCGGCAAGAAGACCCGGCTGTTCGGCGAGAAGGCGACTCTCGACTTCCGAGCCGAGTTCTTCAACATCTTCAACCGCCACATCTACCAGGCGCCGGGCGGATTCGCCACTCCGCTGGGAACGCCGTTCCAGGCCGCCGGGTCGGATCCGGCCAACTGTCCCGGACCGTTCTCGTGCGGCTTCGGCGCGGTTACTGCTGCCAGCGGTCCTCGCACGATTCAGTTCGGCCTGAGGATCACTTACTGACCTGTTGCACCACCGTGCCGCCGGACTTTGCGCTACCAGCTCACACCGCCGGCACGGTGGTTTCCTCTCCGCTTGACGATCAGCCTCTTGTGTCCGCCGGCTTTCGCGGTCTTCAGGGATGCTGTCCGAATTCAGGTACTTCGTTATGAAGAGGCGCCATTTCCTTAAAGCAGCCGCAGCCTTTGCCACCCCCGTCGCGTGGCTGCCGGTTTCCATCATTTCCGCCGAGGGTGCGGCGGGCCGGTCCGCTCCCGCGGCGGAAGGTGCCACGACCACTTGGGAACTTTCCAATCCCGAACAGCGCCTCGTCGTAGCCAAACACGATGATGCGCTGACCTATCAGAGTTTTGTTCGTGACGCGAAAGGAAATTGGCTAGACGCGTCACTGGCATCAAATCCCTTCGTTTCCGGGCCCAGCTTCCAGTTGAAAGGAGACTCCGAACAGGTGCCGCAGGGAGCCGTGGACCGGACGTTGCAGTTCCACGGAATCGCCGAAGCCCAGGCATCAGATGGCACGCGCCTCAGTTACCCGTGGAACGTGGAAGTCAGCAACCCTTCCGGCTCGCCCTGGTTCCGAATCTCGACCACGCTGCACCTTCCCCGCGACTTGCGGCTCCGGCAAGGCGAAGTGCTGGAACCGCAAATCATCCTCTGGCTCAGTTCCACCTCGACAATGATGGAAGGCCAGTCGGCAAGCTGGCGGCGGATTCTTCTCGAGCAGCCCGCGCGCAACTCGCTGGGTGCGGCGGGCAACGATCTCCCGGCCGTTTACCTCCAGGACGCCAACCGCGGAATTGAGACGATGATGTATTTCGATCTGAGCGACATGGGTTGGATGTCGCTTGACAATATCCCGCGATTCCTCGGCTACCGCTGCACCACGGTGTCGGTTTTGGAACGCAACGGGAATCAACGATTAGGAATGGGCTTGATTGCCAGCCAGGCCACGGGCAACATCCTGCCGGCAGGAGACGTGCGCTTCACTTACTTCCTTTTGCAGCGACGGTTCGAGGACTTGATCCCGGAGCAGGCGGCCGTGGCGCGCTGGATGGAAGCGCTCGCGCCGCTGTTCCAGGAGAAGCTCGCGTGGCCGAAGTGTGCGACAAGCTGGAAGGATTTTGCGGCAGGCATGGTTCGCGACGTCCAGCAGCCCGACGTGGCCCTCATCACCGTGAACGGCCATCGCGGCCTGCGCGCGTATGTAAAGGCAACTTCCGAACTATGGCATGAAACCGGGAAGAACTTCGAGCTGATGACCATGGCCGATGTGTTGTGGCCTTCCCTGCTCTACTTGAAAATTCATCACGATGGCGCGTACCAGCAAGTCGTGAATGACCTGCTCGAAAGCCTGCCGCTTTTTTACCATGCCGACACGCGCAGCATCAGCAATGATTTCATCCGCGGCGAAAACGAGGTGGCAGATTCCTGGTACCCGTTTGAAAACAGTCTTATCAAGTACCCGGTAATTGGCTCTCTCGCGGGATCAAAGCAACTGGTCAACAACTTTCTCAGCGCCTACGACACCGCCACGCGAATGGCGCATCGTTACGATTACCTCTTTCCCATTTATTACCACACCGACAGTCTGGATCAGCGCGGCGCGGGGACGAATTACGCTGTGGGAGGACTTTACGCGTGGGGCGGGCTGGTCGCGCATCGCCTGACCGGAGAAGCGAAGTACCGAGACGAGGCGCGCCGAGCCGTCGAGGTCTTGACCACGGTGCGAGCCGCGAGCCTTTTCCATGAACCACAGGAATTGGCGTTCGGGGCGCTGGCGGCAGCAGAACTCGGCATGACCGAGGCCGCGCGCTACCTGCTTTACGAGCAATTGCGCATGTTCTACTGGTACAGCGACCCCAGCCAGAAAACCCACGATATTCGCGGCATGGCGCAGGCCGCGGCGTCGATTCTGTATCCAGCCTTCAAGGAAAACGTCGAAGCGATGCTGCCCTGGACGGGCATCATGAAGCGCGGTTTGGTGCTGGATGTCTTGCTGCGCTTCATGGACCAGCAGCGCCGCAACAACTTCTACTACTTCGATGCCTGCCACACCGCAGCGGGAAAGTCGTCGCTGTTGCCCTTTATCCCCTACGAAAATCTTGGCACGCTCGAACTGGGCGGACAAACGGGCGTGGTGGGAAAGGAAATTTACGGAAGCGGTGAGGTCCTGTGGCTGTACCTGATGTTTGAAGCGCTGGGGTCCGTGCAGGACCGTGAACTCCTGCTGGTCAACCTGGATTTGCTCGACGCACTTGATGCCGCCGCGTTCCCTGCTCGCGAGCTCAGTTTCATTCTATTCAATCCTACGCCGACGGACCGGACCGCGGAGGTCGCCATTCCCGTCGCTCGCGGCGCTCCCGTCAAGCTTACGGCCGAGGGAAAGAACGTGGCGGGGACGATACAAGTCGGCGCAGGAAAGCACTTGCGTATTAAGGCGGAATACTGAGGTCCAACTCGGGGTGCCCGGGAATGCCTCGGGCCGTTCGAAGCGAAAGGAGGCCCACAACGATGAGGAGAGAGAAAGCAAATCGGCCCTACCTGTTCGGGCTTGGCCTCACGCTGATTGTGGCCACAGGACTCCTCGCGGCCGCGCGCTTCACTTTGCCCTTCGGAGCCTGGAAAAGGCTTTCGTCCCGCCCCGTGATCTCGCCGCAAGGTACAGGATTCGAATCCGCCGGCACGTTCAACCCTGCTGTCGTGGAAAAGGATGGGAAAATCGTGATGCTGTACAGGGCCCAGGATAAGAAAGGAACTTCGACCCTGGGTTATGCGACGAGTGAAGATGGCGTCCATTTCGAGCGCTGGTCGAAGCCCGTCTTCGGCCCCGAAGCGCCCTATGAGAAGGGCGGCGGTACCGAAGACCCCCGCATCGTAAAGATCGGCGATACCTATTACATGACTTATACGGGTTATAACAATGTGAATGGGGTGGGGAAAGACAAGCGGGACGCTCAGTTGTGCCTGGCCACTTCCAAGGACTTGATCCACTGGACTCGGCAGGGAGTGATCCTGCCAGCCTACAAAGGCAGATGGAATACCGCTTGGACCAAGTCGGGCGCCATAGTCCCGGAGAAGATCAACGGCAAGTACTGGATGTATTACCTGGGCGGCGCCAGCGACACTGGAGGCGAAGTGGGTGTCGCCTCTTCGACCGACCTCCTGCATTGGACCGACGCGCTCGATCATCCCGTCGCCGCCACGCGGCCGGGGCAGTTCGATTCAAAGGTGGCGGAGCCGGGGCCGCCCAGCAACTCCGCACCAATCTCCTAACTGGTGATAATCGGGCATTTGAATGGTGAAGTCGGTTGGGATAAAACGCATTGACTGTTGATCTGAC
>JAIQGA010000166.1 GCA_020072925.1 Terriglobia bacterium
GCTGGCGCCGCAGTGCCGGTTCCCATTGGCACCACCGAGTTCGACGCGCTCGACGCCGAGATCCGTTCGGTGTTGCCGCCGACGAAAGTCATCACGCCCGACGAGGTGCGTGGACAGCGCGCCACCCTCGAACAAGCGATTCTCACCGACGGCTGGCCCACGCTCGGGCGGAGCCGCGGCCGGGTGCTGTTGACGCTCGACAACGCATCCAAGCGTGACGCGTACATTGCCGGTCATCCGTCGCTCACTGGACGCATCCTCTTCACGAATGCCGAGCCCGGTGACCCCGACGCCGCCTTCGTCGAGATCAACGACGCGGTTCCCGACTATGACCGGATTCAGCAAACGGTGCGCGCCGGCTACATCGTGCGCACACGCGCCGACGCCGACACCGTCGAGGCGCGAGCCAACGACACGTCCGTGCGCGACGCCGCCATCAGCAGCGGCGCGCAGTTCGTAAGCACGGACTACCCCGTCCCCGATCCGACCGTCGGCACCGATTACCATGTCACGCGATTTCGTCAAGTTCAGCGCTGTCCTCGCGGGCATCAAGGAAATCAAGGAAGTCATGGCCGCGGCGGAAAAGGCGCGCCATTACGGGCGCCGGACCGTCCTTTTCATCGACGAGATTCACCGCTTCAACAAAGCGCAGCAGGACGCTTTCCTCCCTTACGTCGAGCGCGGCGACATCGTCTTGATTGGCGCGACCACGGAAAATCCTTCCTTCGAGGTCATCGCGGCGCTGCTTTCGCGGGCCAAGGTTTACATGTTGTCGGCCCTTTCCACCGATGAAGTGGTGACGCTGCTCCGCCGTGCCCTGGCCGACGAGCGGCGCGGGTTGGGCTCGCAACACCTCCAGGTCTCGGAGGAATTGTTACGGCAGATCGCCGTGTTCGCGAATGGCGACGCCCGCGCCGCATACAACACGCTTGAGACTGCGGTCGCCGCGGCGCCCCACGACGAGCAGGGCCAGGCGATTCTCACCGAGGCGGTTATTGAGGATGCGATTCAGCGCAAGATGCTCCTCTACGACAAGGCCGGTGAAGAGCACTACAACCTGATTTCGGCGCTGCACAAGTCCGTTCGCAACTCCGATCCGCACGCGACGCTCTACTGGCTGGGCCGCATGCTGGAAGCGGGCGAAGACCCGCTCTACATCGCCCGCCGCCTGATCCGCATGGCGTCGGAAGACATCGGCCTGGCCGATCCGCAGGCGCTGGGCGTGGCCGTGGCCGCCATGCAGGCCGCGCATTTTGTGGGCATGCCGGAGGGAAATCTCGCGCTCGCCGAAGCCGCCGTGTATCTCGCCCTCGCGCCGAAATCGAATGCGCTTTACGTCGGCTACGGCGAAGTTCAGCAGGACGCGCAGAAGACCCTCGCCGAACCCGTGCCGTTGCACTTGCGCAATCCCGTGACGGGCTTGATGGCCAACTTCGGCTATGGCAAGGAGTACCAGTACGCCCACAACGCTCCCGAACGCCTCACGGACATGCAATGCCTCCCGGACAATCTCCGGGAGCGACGCTACTACCGCCCCACCGATGAAGGCCTGGAGAAAAGGCTGAAAGAAAGGCTCGAGGCAATCCGCAACTGGAAGCGGACCAAGAACCCGCCTGGCAAGGACTAGATTTGTTTTCGACCTTTGACCTTCGATTTTCGACTCTTCTTTCCCGCGTTGCATTTGTTCCCGCTCTAGCGGAGAATACGCTCGACTCGCAAGGCCGAAGATCCCTGCGATGCGAGGGCCTTATGGTCTACAAGGAATTTCGCTGTATCGTCTGCGAGCAATCGGAAGAGAAGTGCACGTGTCCCAAGTACTGCGCGTTCTGCCACTCGGACTATCATGTGCGCCTCTGCGAAGATGGCCAATACTATTGCCGCGATTGCCGCGAGGTGTGCGATTACAAAACGCAGGATCAAGTCTGACGCAACGATGGCTTCGGCCCGACATTCCCTCTCCCGGTTCGGCGCGCGGCCTGAGGTGCCGGCCGCATGAGAATTGACCTCACCAGCGAGCCGCGCCTGCTTCAGATTCTTCGGGGTGTGGTAAGATGTCGCGCTCTGGAAGCCGGAGTGCCTGAGCCGGAAGCGGAGCGGCTGGCCCTGGCGGTCAGCGAAGCCGCCGCGAACGTGATCCGCCATACCTATGGGGGGCGGGAGGACGCTCGCCTGGCTCTCGAAATCCGGACTTTTCCCGACCGCCTCGAATTCGTGCTGGAAGATTGGGGGCCGAAGGTGTGTCTGGACCAGATCCGGCATCGCCCTCTGGACGACGTTCGGCCGGGAGGATTGGGGACGTACTTCATGAACTGCTTCATGGACGACTGTTCCTACGACCCGGACTTCGCCGAGGGAAATCGGCTCAGAATGATCAAGTACCGCCAACGCGAGGTTGCCCACTGAGATGAAAGTCCAGGTCCGCAATGTGGAGGATGTCGCCATCATCGATTGTTCCGGGGACGTAGACCTCTATTCTTCTCCCCGTTTGCGCGAGGCCTTGCTGGGCCAGATCCGGGGCGGCGCGAAGAGCGTCCTGGTCAACATGGGCGAGGTCGGGTATATCGACAGCTCGGGCATCGCCACGCTCGTTGAGGGGTTGCAGCTTTCCCGGACCACCAAAACGCGCTTCGGACTGTACAGCTTGCGCAGCAACGCGCGCTCCGTTCTGGAGCTGGCGCGCCTTCACAAGGTCTTCAACCTTTTCGAGACCGAACAAGAGGCGCTGGAGAAGATCGGGTCAGTGCAACCTTTCGGCGGGCTCTAAACGGGCTTATTCCAGCACCCATTCATGGTCGACTATGACCGGCGTTCTGGCCCTCATTGGTCGCAACACCCTCGCCTTCCTGCGCTACTTGAGCGGGCTCTACGATCTCACCTCCGAGGCCGTGTACTGGACCTTCGTCGCGCCCTTCAAGGGACGGGAGATCAAGTGGGACAACGCCTTCCACCAGATGGTCCTGGCGGGCGTCAATTCCATTCCGATTGTTTCCCTGATCTCGCTGTTCATCGGCGTGGTGCTGGGGTTGCAGGGCGCCTACCAGCTCGAAAAATTTGGCGCTACGTACTACGTGACCGCGCTGGTCGGCGTCTCGATGACCCGCGAGCTGGGCCCGCTCATCACGGCCATCATCATTGCGGGCCGCTCGGGTTCGGCCTTCGCCGCCGAGATCGGCACGATGAAAGTCTCGGAGGAAATCGATGCGCTCGAGGTCATGGGCCTGAACATCGTGCGCTATCTGGTCGTTCCCAAATACCTCGCATTGCTCGTCATGATGCCCTGCCTGACGCTGGTTTCCGATCTGGCCGGCATTCTGGGCGGCGGCATCTTCGAGATTTATCAGCTCGACCAGACCTTCGCGATGTTTCTGAGCGCGACGCGCGATGCCCTGGTGATGCGCGACATCACTACGGGGCTGATCAAGAGCCTGGTCTTCGGGCTGATCATCACGGAGGTGGGTTGCTACGAAGGCTTTACGGTGCGCGGCGGCGCCGAGGGCGTGGGCAAGTCCACCACCTCCGCCGTGGTCGTTTCGATCTTTCTGATTATCTTCGCGGATGTTGTTTTTACCGCGATCTTCTATTACACGAGTTAGCGCATGGCGCACGACTTCGAAGGGCCGATGATCCGCGTGGTGGACCTCGTCACCTATTATGGCGAACGCCGCATCCTCAACCGCGTCAACCTGGACATCCAGGCCGGGGAGACAATGGTGATCCTGGGCGGCAGCGGCACGGGCAAGTCCACGCTCATTCGCCACATCATCCGGCTGGAGTTGCCGACCTCCGGGCACATCTTCATCAAGACCCACGACATTTGCCACATGCCCGAGGAGCGCTTCGATCTGTTGCGGCACAAAATCGGCATGCTGTTCCAGAGTGCGGCACTGTTCAACTCCATGACCATCGAGGAGAATGTCTCGCTCCCCCTCTGTGAGCTGACCCAGTTGGAGGATTCGACCATCCGCATCATGACGCGGATTAAGCTGGATCTGGTGGGTCTCAACGGCTTTGAGAATTACATGCCCGCGCAGTTGAGCGGCGGCATGAAGAAGCGCGCGGGCCTGGCGCGGGCCTTGGCCATGGACCCGGAAATCCTGCTGTTCGACGAGCCCTCGGCGGGCCTCGACCCTGTCACCGCGGCCGGGATCGATGCCCTGATCCTCAAGCTCAAGCGCGCCTTCCGCATGACCATCGTGGTGGTGACGCACGAAATGGCCAGCGCCTTTCTTATCGCGGACCGCATCACGGTGATGGATCGCGGCGAGGTGATCGCCGTGGGCACGCCCGACGAGATCAAGGCGAGCACGCATCCCAAGGTCCAGCAGTTCTTGAATCGCACGCCGGAAGAAGAGGCCATCGACGCGCAGGCTTATTTGCGCACGTTGACTCAGTCCGGCGAGTAGCGGCGGCCTTTCGCAGCCCCGGCATCTTGTGGCGGCGGGATCCGGTCGCCCGCAGAATCCTCGAGTGAGGTGTTAGACATGGCGCGCCCCGGTGAAGAAATCAAAGTCGGAGTCGTGGTGGTGGTGGCGGTGGTGTTGTTTCTGACCGCGCTGGTATTCGTCGGCGGCGTCAACCTGCTGCGCAAGAAAAAGGTGACGTACACGACCTACTTCAAGTTCGCGGGAGGCCTGGAGCCCGGCAGCTTCGTGCGCTTCGGCGGGTTCAAGGTGGGGGCGGTCCAGTCCGCCCGCATCGATCCGGAGGACTCGACGCGCATCCGCGTCCGGCTGCTGGTGGACGAGGGAACGCCCGTGCGCACCAATTCCCGAGCCCGCATCTCCACCCTGGGATTTCTGGGGGAAAACTATGTGGAAGTGTCGCCGGGCACGCGCGAGGCCCCCCGCCTTGCGCCCGGAAGCGAAATCCCCAGCGTCGAGATCGTGCAGCTCGCGGACGTCTTTAACAATGTGAATAATATCACTCTTAATGCCAATAAGCTGGTCAACGACCTCGACGATCGGTTCTTGGTCCTCGCCGATAACGCCAATCAGTTGATCAACAACATCAATTCCATCACCGGCGAAGAGAACCGCCAGCACTTCAACTCGGTTCTGGCCAACGCCGACTCGCTGCTCAAGGACTCGCGCCCGCGCGTGGACAGGACCCTGGCGAACCTGGAGACGGCCAGCGCCAAGATCGGCCCGACCATCGACAACGCCAGCGCCACCATCGATAAGACCAACGTCCTGGCGGGCCATCTCGATCAGGTGGTGGTCGAGAACCGCAAGGAAATTCACGATTCTTTGCTGCAGCTTCAGACTTCTCTCGCCGACGCCCAGCGCATGATCGGCGACCTCGACGAAACGCTGAACAGCAACCGCGGCAACCTGGACGAGACCCTGGAGAACATCCGCGTCTCCAGCCAGAACCTGAAGCAGTTCACCGATACCGTCAAGCAAAAGCCTTTCAGCCTGATTCGCATCAAGGCGCAGAAGGACCGCCTGCCACCCACCGGGAAGTGATGCCGCGCCTGCAAGAGAGATGGTGTAAAGAGATCAGACTCCCACTTTGTTGCGGCGCTCTATGAGCGCCGATGACGGCGGTCATAGACCGCCGCTACAGCGCGATCCTTTCACACCTTCGGAGCAGCGTAAAGCTGCTCCCCTACTTCCGGAGTGTCTTGCGCAGGGCGGTGGTGACGCGGGCCGAGGGGTGGGGAATTTTGGTCACGCGGTATCCGCGGCAGACCTGTATCGTCGTCTTGAGTGAGTCGAGGTAGGCGAGGCAAGGCTCGCAGCCCTGCAGGTGGCGTTCCAGCGTACGGCAATCCTTCACTCCTAGTTCTCCGTCCAGGTAGGCGGAAAGCGCGGCGAAGATTTCCTTGCAGCGACGTTCAGCCACGGTTGTTTCCCCATTCGGCTCGGCGCGGAGCGGCGCCTTCTTTCGGGCCGGCAGGTGCCGGGCTGAAGCCCGCCTCTACGCTTCCTCGCTTGACATCCTTTGCCAGCGCATTCCGCAAGTAGACCCGCGCGCGATGCAGGCGCATTTTGGTGGTCTCTTCCGAAATGCCCATGACCTCGGCGACTTCGCGGGTTTCCAACTGTTCCATATCGCGCAGGATCAGGACCAGCCGATAGGGCTTGGGTAGAGAAAGGACCGCTTGCTCGAGGTGGTCGCGAAGCTCCCGCTGCAGGAGCGCTTCTTCGGGGGTAATCTGCCAGGGCTTTGGCCCGCCGTGCGCGCGCTCCGCCTCGGGAGGCATCAGCGCGTCCAGGGAAAGCATCTGCGCGGGCGCGAACTTGCTCTTGCGCCGGCTCATCAGGCACTGTGTTTTGGCCACCTTGTAGAGCCACACGGCGAGCGCTCGGGCGTTGGGAAATTCCTTGAGCTGCCGCGCCAGGCGCAGCAGCGTTTCCTGCGCCGTATCTTCGGCGTCCTCGCGGTTCCCGCAGACCTTCATGCCGAAGCCGTACACCGCGCTCTGGAGCGAAGCGAGCGCCTGCTCGAACCCTTGCGGGTCTCCCGACTTCAGGATTTCTAGTGCCTGTTCGACTTGATGGTTCATCGCATCCCCGGCGCTTCCCTGTCAAAGCCGCCGCGATAACCTGCGGCTATCCTTGATACTACCATACCAAGAGTGTCGTCATTCCTATGCGCAGGAAGTTGATTGCAATCGGGCGAAACCCCATGTTCAGGGGCAATAAACACCCGGCTACGGCAACGGAAACTCTCCCTGTGGCGCGGGAGGAGTTTCGTGGACGGTAGAGCCCGCCAAGGTCGTAATTGCCCGGGTGTCTCTTCTCTCAATGAGACACGCATCGCCTAAATCTGCAAAGGCTTGCAAAAGCCGAATTCATTTCAACCAGTGTTCATGCTGGTGCGGTGGCACTCCTAGGCTAAAGACCTGATAATTGGGAGAATAGAATTCTTGACACTTCAGTACGCGGGGCGTAGTCTGTCGTTGTTTCGGGCCAGGAGTTAGGTGGCCTGGGGCTCTGTACGGCTTGCTCGGGTTCGTGCTCAAGGCTATACCCGCAGATAAGCGTCAGTTTGCACTGCAAGCATTAGTCGGGTTTTGCTCAGTTCCTCGTTCGCCTCCTTCCTCGATTCGTCCCCGCCGGCTCCGCGCCGCCGTTTCCCCGACACGTACGAAGGGTGACCCATGTATTGGCTTGCCCAGACTCGAATTCAATGCATTATCATTTGCATAGGAGGGTATCGAAATGCCAAGAAGTGAAGAGTTTGTAACTCAGTCTGCGCAGGGAACCCGGAGACTCATGCTTTCGGAGACGACCTGCGAATCTATCAACGAGGCCGGCGCCTACGTCGAGCGGGGCAGCGGCGACCTCTACCGCGTCCCCAAGGAGGCTCTCATTCCGGGAGCCTCCCCCGTCATCACCAAGGAGTCGCGCGGGGCTTCTGTCCTCGTAAAGCTCAGCGAGGACCCCTTCATCACCACCTTCAAGGCCAGGCTCCTGTGTGCCCAGCACAACATCGAGCCAAACTTCTGATTTGTCGCCTGTTGACCCCTGATGGGCGGAAGACTCGGCCAGCGAGTCTTCCTCCCTTTCAGGTGTTTGATATTCTATGCTCTTCAAGGTGACGTTTTTCCCCCGACACAACGCGCCGGGCGCGACGCCTCCGATCCCACTTGGGGTGGCGCCAGCGGGCGTACCATCCCTCTTGACGGACAAACCCTCGCCGACTCGGGCATTCGGGCCTGCCAGTAACGGGCCACGCCCCGCGCCTGTGCCGGACTGGGCTCACTGCATACGCGCGTCGCGATTAGCGAGAGGGAGCAACGGCTGTAAAGCCGATGTCGGCTTCGACAAAGGGAATATGTTCCGGGTCGAACTCGTGCATTTTGCGGTCGCCCTTGATCACGAGTCGCCCGCTCAGCTTGCCCGCCTTGGGGCCTTCGAGCGTAAGCTCAGCGGTTTTCGTGTCGAGTTCCAACGCGGTCGTACTGCGCGGTAGAGAAACGCGCACCAGGTCGACGCCCCCCTTCTTTCCCGCCGCCACGGTGACCATGACCGCACCCCCTTCCACCATCCGGTCGAGGGCTTCGAACGGCGGATCTGCCTTCGCCAGAGCCTCGGCGTCGAAGGTCTGGTCGCTGAGCGCGATGGCGAGCGCCTTCTTCCACTTCATCTTTTCCGGCCCGCCCTGGAAATCCTCGGGTGTCATGGCTTCAAAGTCCGGGGTCTCCATCTCGAAAGCGTATGCGTGCTTGAGTTCAAAGCGCTGGTCGTTGAATTGGAACATAGTGCCCCCTTCGCCGGCGAACAACAGGGCGCCCGGCAGCGCCATCCATAGAATGGTCATAACAGGTTTAATCATACCTAACTCCTCTTCTGGGTCGCCCACGGCCTTTGTCGCGGCGCTCTGTAAGCGCCGATCAGAGTCCGCCGCGGTTAGCCAATCTGCTTATCGATTGACCATCGGTTTGTGAGAATAGCATGGCTATCCACTCGCATCACTCAGAATGACATGGGCGGCGGCTTTTTCCTCATCGAGTTAGAACTTCGACTCCCGCGCCCCCAAGCTAGCCCTTTAGAAATGGATGGTCAACCGATGGTCAGCCGTGCGGTTCAAGACGGTTGCGGTATACTTTCGAACTATGCCGTGCCTAACGGCGAGTGAATCATCGAGGTCGGGTCGGAGTTTGACAAATCCTCATATGAGGTCTCATTTCATGCCCTTTTTTGGCAAAGCTGCGCTCTCAGCAGTACTCCTGTGCGGATTTGCGTGGGGAATGGCCGCGCAGGCAAACCTGCCGACGCAAACGGGGGACTGGGCCCACGATCCCGCGGTCATCCGGGATTTCGAGCAAGGACGCGAGTTGCGTCGCGCCGGCAAGCTGGAGGAAGCGGCGGCCGCCTACGAGCGCGTCCTCAAGCGCGCGCCGGGGTTGGCGGTGGCGTACCTGAACCTGGGGCTCGTGCGCCACGACCAGCGTGAATACGCCGCGTCCACCAAGGAATTCGCGGCGGCGGCCTCATTGGATCCCAGCCTTTTCCCCGCGCACCTCTATCTCGGGATTGACGCGTATTTGTGGGGACACTACGAGATGGCACAGAAAGCGCTGGCGGAAGCGGTCCGGCTCAAGCCCGATGACGCGGAGAGCCTCTACTGGCTGGGGCTGGCTCAAGCTGGCGGCGGCGACCTGCGGGCTGCGGCCGAAAATCTTGAGGAGGAAACGAAGCTTCGGCCGAAGGATGACGACGGCCTGTACCAGCTTCAGGAGGTTTATCTTCAGCTCTGGAAATCCACCTACGAGCGCCTGGTCGCGGCCAATCCTGATTCCGTCCGCATCCATCAAGTGCTAGCGGAAGGTTACGTGCAATCCAACCGCTTGGACGATGCCAAACGCGAATACAACCTGGTGCAGAAATCGGCGCCACGACTGACGGGGATCCACGAAGCGCTGGGCGACATCGCGCGACAGCAGCAACAACTCCCCGGGGCCATTAACGAATACCGCGCCGAGCTTCAACAGAATCCCAGCGCACCGCGCGTTTGGTACAAGCTCGCCGATGTCCTGGTCGACACGGGGAACATCGCGGAGGCTGACCAGGCCGCGCACTCCGCGCTGAAGCTCCAGGCCGATTTTGCGCCCGCGTTCTACGTCCTGGGACGGGTCGCCCGGCAGGAGAAACGCTCCCCGGAGGCCATTGCAAATTTCCAGAAGGCCTTAGCCTTGGGGATCAAGGGAGAACTGGAGGAGAGCGCCCATTACCAGCTCTATCGGCTTTTGCTGGCAGCGGGGAAAAACGCGGAGGCCAATCTTCATCAGCGCGAGTACTTGCGCCTCCAGCAAGTCCGCCAGCAGCGTGCCCTGAATATCGCCGAGCGAGAACACAAAGTCGAAGGGGCCGGCGATTCCCACTGAAGGTTTGCTCTTTGTTCCGTGCTGCATTCAGACCCTCTCAGTATTGCTCCTCAAAGCAATCCCGCCAGTGGCACGCGGATAAACTTCGGACGGTAGTCATCCGCGTGCACCAGGTCCTGGGGAACCAGACTGTTAACGTTGTAAGAGATTAATAGCTGGTCGTTGGCGGTGAATTCTGGATGTGCTCGGGGGTTGTAAGTCACCAGATTGCCTTGGCCGGTCTCAGGCGTCGAGTAGACGACCGTGCGTTTCCCCCACGGACCCGTGGGAGAAGTAGATGAATAAGTTACGATGTTCTTCCAGGTTCCATAGGCGGGGCTGGTGTCCATGGCCACGAGCAGGTACGAGCCATTGATCTTGCTGATGCTGTACTCGTTGCTGATGCTGTCGGTCAGCAGACGCGCCGAGCTTGCTTCGTCCGACACCCAGTCCACGCCATTCCAGTGGGTCCATGCGGAGGGGTTGGCGATTTGGTCCGGGGTAGTCCTTGCCACATGCGGATACTTCACCGCTCCAAGATCCTCGATGCCATAGATATAAAGCCAGTCTCCATCCAAGAGCACGCTGGATCCCCATTCGATGGTCGTGGGCGTATTTAACGGTTGATATGAGATGACTGTGAGGTCAGGAAGCGAAAGATTAACGACGGTGTTGCCGACGAACTGGAAACTGCCCGGCGTTGGGCCCGCTTCCCATTCCAGCAGAAACATTTGGAGTTGGTTTTGCGCGGTTTGCACCAAACCTGCTCCCACCCAGAACCAGTTCGAGGAAACTGCGGGAACAAAATATGAAGCCGCCTCCTCGGCGCTGGCGCCCGGTGGATATAGAGTGGTGAAATCCTGTCCGCTCGCGCTGGTCGTCACCAAGGAGTTGTGGGCATTGAATAGATAGGTGGCGCGAGTGCGTGTTGTGGAGTCCACAGTTCCGAAGTAGCTGTCGGAAAACATCCACAACACTCGCCCGTCCGGCAACGGCAGAGAGTACGTGCTGTCTCCGCCGGTCCATCCCGGCCCATTCTGGGTGAACAGTTGGTTGAACTGCTGATCGGGAATGCCAATGTAGGTAGGAGGAGGCGGCGGTGGCGGTGGCGTTCCTCCGCCACTCGAATTGCCGCCGCAGGATATTACGGCCGCACCGAAGCTTAGAATGATGACCAGCGGCAGGAAGCGTCGCGCCTTGATCTTGTGAGTCAGCCGCCATGGGCCGGTAGCGGGCGCTTCATTTCGCGGGGCGTGATAAGAGAATCGATACGGTGCCATGACTGCCTACCTCGACCTCAAGTTCATCGCCCTTCACCTCCAGGTGGCCCGCGCCGACGGGCTTCTCCGCCAAATCCACTGTGGTTGCCTCAAGGCCCCCGACCGGCAGCTTGATCCGGGCGAGGCGCTTCTCGCCGACAAGGTTCTGAAGGCGGAGGACTACGGCTCCGGGCTGCGCTAGCGCGGTCTCCGCGGCCAGAATCACAACGTCCGACTCGTTCGTCGCGAACAGGGGGCCTGCCACGCCCGCGGCCGCGCCGCGCGTCATGGTTGCCGCAGTCGCGATCGGAGCCATGATGGGTTCCCAGATTTTTCGGTAGGCTTCGCCTTGATCGGCGGGGCCTGTCCAGGAAGTCAGGTCATACACAAACCAGCGCAGGTCGGGAAGTCCCGGCTCGACCGTGGGAAAAAGGTAAACGCCATAATCGCGGGTGTCGCCCGCGTCCTCCTTTCGCCAGACCGTTGAAAGCACGGTGTTGTCCCAGAGCTTCCAGGATTGCCGTTCCAGGTTAGGAAGATTCCAGTAAAACGCCTGAGGAGAAGAGAGCGCGACGCGGAAATTACCCGCCGCGAAAATGAGGCCGTGACTGACGACCGCATCCTTTCGAGCTCCCGGAAGGTAGTCCTGAGGAAGGGTGACCAGTCCGCTGCCGTTCTCATATTGCAGCGACTCGATCGCCGTACCTGTGAAAATCGGAAAACAGAATTGGTAGGTGTTCGGTTTGTCCCCTCCTGCAACGATGGGCAGGCGCGAGCGGTCGAGCAAATTGCGAATTTCGACCCGCTTGACATCGTGGTAGAGGCGATACTCAGTAACCGGCTCGTAGCTGGCGGTCCGCAGCACCTCTAGCGCGTCATAGACTGGTCCGCGCACAGCACGAAAAGCGAGAGGATTGTCGGGTTGCGCGGCTCGTTCAAATCCCACCGCACGGACCAGTTGGTTGAAGGCGTCGTGCGCCGCCGTGTTAATGATCTCCCTTCCCGATTCGCGGTCGATCAAGTGAGCGATCGCGCCATCGCTGCCGCGGAGTTCCAGCCGGTAGAACTTGTTATCGAGAGTCACGGAGGTTGTGGGCTCGGGCGAAGCAGGCGCCGCCTCGCCGGGGACGGGCTCAAACACGGCCATGCCGACCGGGGGAAGGGAAGCGGCCACTACGCCGCCCTCTTCGCCCCACTGGATGGCGTATTCCTTTCCCGAAGCCGCGTCGCGCAGCGCGCTCGCACCCGCCCAATCCGCATTCTTCGGAACGCCGACCAGCCCCGTGGCGTTCCAGGATAGAGGCTGGAAGACGGCAAGAACGGTTTCAGTGGGTTCCTTGCTGCCCGAGGCTGCCGTGTTCCCCACACTTTCGACTATCTTCCTCAAGCCAGCCTCGAGAGTCTGCTCCTGGTCTTGCGTAGCATCTCGAACGTAGTCCACGTAGTCGCGATTCTGGTTATTGATGTCCTGAACGCTCATCAGCC
>JAIQGA010000167.1 GCA_020072925.1 Terriglobia bacterium
CACATGGTATCGGCATGTCAAGAGGAATATCAATATATACATGGGAACATTTCCGACGTCCAAAGCTCCCCCCAACCCTTCCAAAATCAGAGCGTTGACCCACAATTCAGCGACGATTATCCGGGGAACTTCGGCTTAGAGTTCCGCTCGGTTGCCAAATCGTTGAGTTGGGAATCGGCTTCCGCAGAGGGTTGAGGAGCAGGTTTGGCTGGGGACTGGGCCGCCGGTGAGGGCATGTCCGCAGCCTGTTTCGATTCCTGAATCACTCCGGAAACGGACTGCCCGATCATCGCGCGTCGGCTTTTCACAAACGGTGAGTTCCAATAGAATCCAGCGCAGAGAATCGCCACGAGGATTCCCGCAGCCCAAAGAAAGGGACTCCCCGAACCTCTTTTCTGGGACCGCGGCAGGGTAGCGGGCGTGAGAGGGACTTCGTCGATAGAAAGGGAGTCACTCTCGCGCGGAGAAATCCTGCCCGCCTCGGATCGGCTGGCCGTCTGGTTGCCCCCCGGTTCAGTTTCCGGATTCGGGTCGTAAAGGGGACGCTCCCCTAGCCGCCTCATGTTCAAATCCAAAAGGACTTCCGCCATGATCGAGCGATCGATGCGCTTCTGTCCCTTGGCAAAGCCCAACGAAAGGGCATGAAAGCAAAGATTGTTAATGTTGCGCGGAATGCCTTCGCTGCGGTTGGCGATGATAGCGAGCGCTTCCTTGGTGAACAGGGGCGCGCCGTGGTAGCCCGCCACCTTAAGCCGATGACCGATGTAATGGGCGACCTCGGGCTCCGTGAGAGAATTCAAATGAGCGATGACCGACACGCGTTGCCTCAACTGGGCGAGTTCAGGGCGCATCAGCTTATTCGCCAATTCCGGCTGGCCCGATAAGACGATGTGGATGAGTTTGGCCTGTGGTGTTTCGAAATTCGACAACATCCGCACGGATTCCAGCACGGAATCTGCCAGGTTCTGAGCTTCGTCAATGACCAGGACGAACCGCCTTCCCGCGTGTGCTTCACGGACCAACACATCGTCGAGCTGCCTTTGTAACGAGCTCAAGTCCTGCTCGTTGGGATCAAGCCCCAGGTCGGCAATCAGACTGGACAAGAACCCCCGCGAGTCCTCGTGGGATTGAAATAGGAATGCGGTGCTCGCGGAGCCTCGCAGCCGTTCCATAAGCTGAAACAACAGAGTCGTCTTACCCATTCCCGGTTTGGCAATGAGCGCCGCGAACCCTCGCCCCGTTTCGATGGCATAGACCAGGGAGGCAAAGGCTTCCTGGTGTGAGACGCTCGAGCACAGGAAGCGAGGGTCGGGCGTCATGCCGAAGGGTTGCTCGCGGAGACCGTAGTATCGCAGGAACATGAGCATCTCCTAGTGGCCGTTACTGCGTCTCCAGGAAAACAAGCGCGTCCTGCCTTTTCCAGGATTGGAAATCGATTCGCCGGGCTCTGCGGGCGGCAGGGCAAATCTCGGCGCGTGGCCATTCTTTGGGAACGCAGCGAGGACGGGTACGTCGAGATATTTGACGACTTCGTCGGGGGTCCGGAAGGAGGTATCGAAGTAGTCCACTGTGAACGCTGAGCCCGCGCTGATCATAACTGCAAGAATTCCCCCCGCCAGGACCAGGAGCCAGGGAGAGTTGATGGGGAGCGCCGGCACGGTTGCGGCCTCCGCAACCGCCACATTCAGGATTTGTCTCTTGTCCAAGGCGTCGGAAATCCGCGCCTGCTCGCCCTTGTTCAGATAGAGGAGATAATTCTGTTCGGCCGTCTTCACATCGCGAAGCAGATCCCCACGCTGGAGGTTCTTCTGGTCAAGCAGCAGTGCCTCCCTGCTGTACGTCGAGACAACCGGAGCTGTGGCACTGGCTTTTGCGTGCAAGGACGCACGCTCCGCCTTGGCCTTGGCAAGTTCTCCCTGGAGCATCTGGTAGGTCGAATTCTGGTCCGTCGTTTGTTGCCGCAGAGGATTCCTTTCCGCCGCAGCTATCATGGTCTGAACTTGTGCGATCTGTTTTTCGACTTCCTTCACCGGCCGGTAATCGGGTTGGAATTTTTCTAACAAGTCGGTCCGCTGGATTTCCAAGTTTTGCAGGGACGTCTTCAGATTCGCAAGGAGCTCGGGGTTTTGAGAGGTGGTCTGCGCGGTAGGCAAGCGAGAAGGCGTGGCAGACAACTCATGCTCAAGCGCTCCAATGCGCCGATCTGTCGCCGCGACGTCGGACTGAGATGCGAACGCCGGCGGAGTGCCCACGCCAACGCCCAGCGGGGCTCCCTGCGTGGGCGACTGCAATAGCGCCGGCTCGGTCACGGTCAACGAGTTGGTCATCCTAGTGAACATCGCGCTGGGCAACGCACCAATATCGCGTACTTCACCTGAATGATGTTGGAATCGGGGAGAGCGTTCACTTGAAGCTTCTCTTCGAGACGGCGCACGGCCTTCGCCGCCTCTTGATCCCGATTGTGGGCGCCCCAGGATGGAATCCAGGCACTCCAAAAAGGCGCGGCTGCACCGTCGAGAAGGCTCGCTTTGACGACTTGTTGCAACAGGTCTCTGCTTTTGAGCAGTTCCACCTCGGTGTTGATCTCACGAGCCCTCGCCAAGTCGTCCACTGCGCTGTTATTCGTAACCTCTTCGGTGGTGACGAGGTCGGCCGGGCGTTGGCGCTTGACCAGGATTTCGGTCTGAGCCTCGTACTTCATTCCAAACAGCACCGTCGCAATCACTACGCCGGCGAAGGTTGCCAGGAACGAGAGGACCACCAATCGCCGATGCCGAAAAATGATCCCGACGACTTCACGCGGGGTATTGGGAGCGCGGCGCAGCGTGCAATAAGTGGTAATGCTTTGTCCGTGCATTGCACTTCTCCTTGTGAGATTAGGGAATGGGCTTAAACATCCCCATGGTCAATGATGAGTAGGGAATAAATGGCTTGATTTTTGAAATCCGGTTTTGGGGCACGTACACCATGTCGCCTGGACGGAGCTGCAGGTCCTCGCTCAGGTTCCCTGAACCGAGCATGTGCTTCAGGTCAAGCTTTCTGACTGAAACCCAATTGTCCGAAACCCGGCGGAAAACCAGCACATTCGAGTGCTTCGCTTTCTCCGTCAACCCGCCCGCTATGCTTACGGCCTCCGCCACGGTTATGTCACCGCGCAAGTCATACTTCCCCGGGCGTTCGACTTGCCCCAACGCAAGGAAGTAGGGCTTGTCAAAGTCCTTCAGTGAGACAGAAATAACCGGGTCGCGAAGAATCTTGCTGTAGATCTTCTGCAGGTCAACTCTGATTTCCGGTATCGTCTTCCCCTGGACGTGAACGTCACCGACGCTCTGAAGAGTGATGAATCCGTCGGGTTGAACCGTTACGGTCTGGTTAAATTCGGGGGTGAACGCGAAGGCCAGCGTTATAGTGTCACCGTTTTCCACGCGGTACCGCGGATTTCGGCGCTGAAGAGCAGCGTCCTGATCGCCTTCTTTCGCCGGGAGGTGATCCGTGCCCGAGCTGAGAACCTTCTCAACAGGATCCGGAGTCGGCGCACGATCGTCTTTTTGGCGAGCCGCGAGCTTTACAGTTCCTGTGAAAGTGAGGGGCACAAGGAATACGCCAACAACAAAGATTTTGTTAGCCATAAATCCTTCTTTTGCCTGGGAATGGGAGGCGCCCCTTAGCCTCCAGCGAAGATGGGGCCTTAAGTTCCGTCGGAGCGCCGGAGCATTCTCCAGGGCACGTCGGCCGCCCGCCACGGAGCGTCGCCGACGGGAGATAGCACGACGCAGGTTAGGCGTCGCTCGCTGAGTCTCCTATCCAGGAAACTGTGAGGAGTATGCCGGCATTGGCCGCCTTGAAGGTAGTATGAGCTTGTGCTAACTTCCATGTACGCCATGACGGACTCTCCGTTTCCACGCGGCAGACGTTATGGCTTAGGGTGCGTGGGGGCCATAACCCCCACGCACCCGTCTCGTGTCCAGCAAGTTTCAAGCCTGACTTGTCGCCCTGATGCTTTCGATTGGCCCATAGACCATGGGCCCGCAGCATTCGAGCTCTGCACGCCGCGCTGCGCTACGGCAAGTTCCCTTTCGCATTGCTCTGCGGACTGTTCTGTACATAGGCATTGACGGCCTTAAAGATGACCTCGTTGATGTTTCATATTGCTTGGATCGGGGGAAGGATTCGTTTGGTTGCTTGAGAGATTCACTTGGCAACTGCTTCTCCGCTTTCCCGTGATCTGGTGCGGTCGCTCCAAGCTCGCGAGCGCCACGGCGATGACCTTTAGCGAACCCCCTCAGAGTGGCGGGGTGTGATTTCCTGTAATCGCAGCCCAACCTTACCTGTATGACCTTGCCCCTTCGTAAGCTATGGAGTGCACGCCAAGTTCCTTAGCCAGCGTGCTCGTTAAGCCACTGATTGCGTCAAGGTTAACCCGCAGAGCGCGAAATGGCGGCGATTCTGCAGGGGGAACAAATTTCAATGCAGATGGAAGTTTGTACATCCAGATCAACGCTTTTCTTGACAAGTTGGACAACTTCTCATTTAATGACGCACATTGCGTTGCACCACCTCTGATGCGGTGCCGAGGCTGTGAAATCAAAATTGCTTTTCTTCTTCCCGTGAACCCTTCCAGCAACGCAGTGAAGTGAAAAGCCAATCACGATAACTATGCGGGCTACGACTGGAGGTGGGAAGCCGGAGGAGACAAATTCACCTACTCGACGAACCTTACGATTCGGCAGAATTATGCCCATGACAATGTCGGGCCGGGACTCTGGACTGATATCAACAATGACTATGTCGATTATGAAAATAACCACACGGCGAGAAACCTGGGAGGAGGCATCATTCAGGAAATCAGCTATCATGCCACCATTCGGAACAATCTCATTGAAGACGACGGTTTCTCCTCCAACGGGAACACCTTCTGGTACGGGGCGGGGATCTTGCTCTCGAACTCTTCCGATGTGGAAGTCTATGGCAATACGGTCACGAACTGCATGAACGGGATTGGGGGCATTCAGGCTGTCCGGGGAAACGGACCGGACGGACTCCCCTATGTCCTGCAGAACCTCTACGTTCACGATAATATCGTCACGCAGCAAGTAAACTCGGCAGCCGGTATCGTCAAGGCAGCCACTCTTGATGATTCAGTGTACACAAGTTGGGGCAACCGCTTCCAGAACACTACGTACTACCTTTCCGACCCGAACCAGCCGTATTTTGTCTGGTTCAGCCAATATTGGACATTGGATCAGTGGGATACATACTGGAGCGTTCAGTGAAGCAGTTTGCTACCCCAGGCGGGTCACCACAGCCGATTGAAGTTTTGGATTAGCGCAGGGTGGAGTTCTGCGGCTGCTCGCCTGTTGTCGCTGGGTCGGGACCAACATAAGAAGCAAGGGTTTCTTTGTTAGCCCCCGCAGGAACCAGCAGGTATCCTGTCACCTTCCCGGGATCCACCTGAGTCACTACCAATTCGTAGGCCCGGCCGCCCGGGTTCGGAAAGAACACGAAGGGCTGCTGTACTTCCTGAGCGCGCATTTGGAGAGTCCGCCCCTGCGGCTGGAATCCAATCCAGCCATCGAAGCGTTGATGGCGAACGTCGGTTCCGGTAAGATTGAGCGAAACGCCCGGGACGACCCCTGCCGGCTGACCCTTCTGGATCGCGAAGCCAACCTGATTGGTTGCGAGGAGGTTGTTAATGGAGGTTATTTCGAAGTGGCTTACGTTCTGCTCCCGGCGAAGCTCGGCGAGTTCTTGGGCCTGCGACCGCCGCACAGACGCAAGCTCTTGTCGAGTGCGGGCGAGTTCCTGCTCGACTTCCGCCAATTGGGCACGGCTAGCATCCTGATCGCTGGCCATTCGCGCGATCTGAGCTTTGAGGACACTCGACCTCGAGTCCAACTCCCTCCTAAATTCCACGCGCAGTCCCGCGACGAGCCCCGCAGGTTGCGCCCGAGCGGCGTCCAAACCTGACTGCCATGCGACATCGGCCTTCTGCATTCGAGCCGTGAGACCTTTTTGATACTCCGACACGTCTTGGAGCCTCCGTTCAAGGTCCAATGAATGCAGGCTAACCGCCGAAAGAGATTTCGCCAGTCTGGGAAGCTGGGACAATTGGAGGTTATCGTTGTCCAATACCGCGTATCCGTACGCCGCCAGGACCGCCAGCGCGAGGGCAAGCGAGGCCATTGCCGTCCAGATGCCCGCCGATTTGCGTCGATGGTAGGCAGGTATCTCATCAGCCTGGTCCCTTTCCAACTCGGCGTCGAGCTGGTGGTTCCGGCTGTCGTCGAGTACGAACGCGGGGTTTGAACTCCACCGCTCGGTTGCTTCAATCATCAGAGTACCTCCACCGTCTTTTACAGGGATTTGGGCACACCAGGGGCCGACCGACTTACTTGCAGATTTCCCCGCCTTCTACTTCAGCAAGTTGTGTTCCAGTAACTGAATCCTAAGTAAGACACTGAACTATCGAGGAATCGAGCGAGTAGCTGACCGGGCTGAGAAGCAAGGAAACGGTAATTGATTCCATGATAAGGGCAAAATTTCCAGAATACTGCCACCCGAAGTGCGGCGCCGCTGCGCCTCTGGAACGTCAATGAGCGCTGTCAGGCGGAGTAATGTAAGGTTGGTCCAAGAATGCCGTGCCGACTCTCGCGTGCGGGATAGAGGAGAAGACCAATATAAACGCACTTGGAGATGTAGCCCATGGCCGTAGCGCCGGTGTCCTCACCGGCGCATTTGGCGGCGACGAGGACACCGCCGCTCCAGCGAATGTCACCCGACTCTGTGCGTTTGTATTGGTTTGCATTAAGGATTTCACCTGGATAGATGGTTTCCTTCAGATTACCAGTTGATCCTGTGCAAACATTCTAGCCTCCTGGCAATTCCGCCCCCAATCGTCCCTGTCACGGCAATCCTGGAAGGGGCCTTTCGGGCTCGTTCAACGGGCACTCCTAAGGTCTTGAATATTCGAGAGGGGTGTGTGATTTGGGACTTGGCAACATCCTGGGCCTTCCGAAGGGTCAATGGGGTGGCGTCGCTCCCTCCGGTGGTGGCATCACAAACCCGGCCAATTTCACGTTGAATCCCTCAACGCCTCCCGGCGTAAGGCCTTGGCCTCCAGAATCCGCCGTATCGCCCAGTCCGTTACAGCTTACGACTTAGGTGTTTACACACGTCCTAAGACCGCGAGTCTGGCGCTTTCCTCTGAAGCGCTTGGCTGTATCGACATCGTGCCGCTTACCCACGACCATAATTTGACATTCTCGATCGCGCACGAGTAGATTTCCTGAAGAGCACGAGTCGGGTGCTAACCACACTCGCTGAGGCTGCTCGTTTGAGCCACCATGCGACCGGACTTGCTCCTTGGAAGAACATAGAAGTACCGGCCTCCGGCGCTAAGGTTCTCCGAGTGACCGCAATTCCTGCGCGGCACGACCCAACTGACCACGACCGCGGCCCTGTCACTAGGTTCGTTCTTTCAATTGCTGACGCACCCGACAACATGTTTTATATTTCGGGAGACACTGAAGGATTGGTCGAAATATGCAGGCGATTCTCGGTCAAGGTGGTCTTCCTGCTTATGGGTCCAGCACGTGTCCTGGAGGTTGGGCCGAGGCACTTGACTCTGATCGCATAAGAGGGAACCGAATTCGCGAACAGTCTCCCCGACGCAACAATAATACCTTTACACTCTGAAGGCCCGGCTCACTTCTCGCAATCCCGCGAGGAGATCGCCCGGTCGTTTGCCCGAGCAGGGCTTGAACGTCGTCTGTTTTGCGCGCCGTCGGGCCATGAGACCGCCATACTAATGTGGGCACACGGCACCTCTGGAACTGTAGTGTTCACCTCGGAAGTATTCCTTGTGATTTCTAGCTCCCGCCTCAGCTCAGATTATCTCCGCAGCAAAGAGATCTGAATCGAGTTTACGCACAGTAGTTGGCACAGCGCTCGCTGACCGTTCAGCCCACCCGAGAGACCAATTGTTCTGATCTTAAGAGGATAAGTGCCACTTCCGTAGAGATCTCAGAACTCGCTCGCCTGCTATTCGCGCAGGTGCCCTCTCCGCCCGCAAGTCTTTTGATTTCATCAACCGCGATTACTGAGGAACGGAATCTTGGATGCCAATATACATGTTTTGACGGACCTGATCATGAAGCTAAGTGATTCTTCTGGAAAGGTTTGGTACGCCCGGGGTGATTCGAACACCCGACCCCTTGCTTCGTAGGCAAGTGCTCTATCCAGCTGAGCTACGGGCGCACGCTCGGAGGGCACGGCGGACGCGCTCTGCTCATGGACGCGCGGGCGACGAGCATGCTGCCGGCCCGATATCGACTCTTCAAGTCTTGCACGCGCGGCGCGCTCTGTCAACCCGCATATCGACCTCGCGCCCCTCGGATTGCACCTCGGCGGTCGGCCCTGTCGGCGGGCAGCGCGCCGAATGGCCTACCGAAGAGATTGCAATAACCATCGCCACAGGACCCGGCCCGCCAGGCGCAGTTTCTCTGGGAAAGGCAGCCGGCCCATGACCGCGGCGGAGGCGCCTTGAAAGTATCGCGTTCGCTCGCGATACTCCACGCGCGCCTCCACCAGGGAGAGGCGGTTCGAGTCGAGGGCCCGCTTCAGCACCGATTCGATTTCGCCGTCGCACGCGTCGGCCGCGAGGCCCAGTGTCGCGGGAAGATTCTTACTTAGCGCGACTGCGTAGATGATGATGTGAAGGAATTTTCCGGGAGGTTTCAGCCCGTCGGCGCCGCTCCGCAATGCGCGCTCCTCGAATTGCCACTCCCAGGTGCTTCTACCCGGGCCTATTCGATGACTACTACCGAGCCGACGAGCGGCCTGAGCGACCAGGTCATTGACTCGCCCATCCTTGCCCTTCCACCTCAACGGCTTCAATGGGTTAGGAATTCCGTGGGGCTCCAGGAGTAATTGTCTCCTGGAAGGCGGCTTTCGATATCCGTTTTTCAGAAACTGTGGACCGTTGACTATCGACTATCAACTTCTCTCCCGCTCGTTGCTCGTCACTGTAGTTTCGCGTACTCCGCCTTCGCCTGCTGGAAGATTGGAATGTCGGGGTCGGCATCCTTCCACAGCGCCAGGAAATCCTGGAAGGCGGTGCGGCTCTTTTGCTTGTCGCCGGACAGTGCGTAAGCGCGCGCCAGGCCCAGGCGCGCCAGCGGATAAATGGGAGCCCCGGAGGTAACGCCCGGGTGGTCGAGGATCTTCTGGAACTCGGCGGCCGCCTGCGCCCCCTGCTGCGCACGGATATAGGCCACACCGCGGATATAAGCGGGGAGCAAATTCGCTGCGTTCGGCCCGCTGCCGAGTTCGTAAGGAAGGGCGCTTTCCAGGAGTCGGACCGCCTTGGCGCCGTCCCCGCGGTTGACTTCGAGGGCCGCGCGCACCGTGGGGAGCAACACGGCGTTCATCATCGTGTCCTGGGGGAAACGCTTCGCTAGCTCGTCGAGCAAGGGTTGGGCTTTCGGCGCGTCGCCGGCCATCGCCAGGACGATCGCCGCGTAGGCCTTTGTGGCCGCGCTTTGGGAAATCGCCAGGGCGGCGTCCGCCTGATCCCGGGCCTCGCGGTGGTTCTCAAATTCCGCTTCCACCAATGCCCCGGAGGCTGCCAGGTTCCCGGCCATCTCCTGGAAGCCCGCACCCCGCGCCATCACGACGGCCTGCCGGATGGTATCGCGTGCCTTCCCGAGCTTGCCTGAGGAGGCTAACGCGCCACTTTGGAAAAAGAGGAAGAAACTCTCAATGGGCTTGCCCTTGGCGTAATCAAGCTGTTGTTGCATCTCCGCCGGGTTGTTTTGGCCGTATGCGACCACCCAAAGAAGCAGGTGGAGCGGCCAGGAGTCGACCTTCTGGGCAATGGCCTCCCCCGCGACCGTCTTGCCTTCCTCGAAACGATTGAGGCCGATGAAGGCCGACGCAAGGTTCTGGTAGGCGTAGCGGTCCTTGGGATCGATCTGTTGGGCAGCCTGGGCCTCAGCAACGGCTTTCTCGTATTGCCCCATCTGGCTGTACTTCAGGGAGAGGTTGTCACAGGGAACCGCATCGCGCGGATAAGTCTGCTTCCAGAGTTGATAAGTCTCGATCGTCTTGTTCAGATCTCCGGTGCCGAAATCGTAATAGTGGGAGGCGATGTAAAACTTCTCCCGCTCACTGACCCGATCCTTGAGGTCGAAGGCCTTCTTCAGATTCTCGGCGGCGAGCGTGGTCTCGTCCAGATTATTGTAAACGGTCCCCAGGGTGGCGTACGCCCACGCGAAGTTAGGGTCCAATTCAATGGCCCGCTTGAGAAAGGGAATCGCTTCTTGATCGTTGAGTTTTTGGTGCTGCTCTTGACCGAGGGAAAAAGCTTTCAGCGCCTCGAGAGACGACGTGGTGGCCTGCTCAAGCGGCTTGTCGAACTTCTGAATCGAAGCAAGCGATTCGCCCAACTTGCCACGGAGTTCCGACACGCCTTTGCCCAAAGCAGCAAGGACTTTTTCCTTGGACTCCGCCTGGACTTGGGCCTCGGCGAGGGAATCGCCGGTGCGGGCATTCACCGCATTCAATGTGATGACGTACTGGCTGCCCAGGCCGGCAATGGTGCCCGTGAGGATCGCCTTGAGTCCTTCCCGCTGGCAAATTTCCCGGCCCACATCGCTCGTCACGCGCTCGTCGGGCGAGCGACCCATGAAGCGCAAGGCATCCCGCACGCGCGCGTCCGGGAAAACATTCAGATAAGGGGATTGACCCAGTTGGACCGCCAGCGCCTGCTTCAGCGTGCCGTCGAAGACCGAATCACCGGTGGTGTTGACGAAGTCCGTCAGCAGGATGGAATCCTTTTCCGTCAACGCGGGCTTGCGATGCAGGTAGAAGAAAACTGCCGCCGTCAGGACGACAACCACCATTGCCGCCGCGGCCCATTTACCTCGCGCCGCGCGAGCAGGCTGAGCAGGCGCTCCGAAAGCCTCTGCCGACGCTGAGGGTGGAGGCGTGAAGGCGGGAACTCCCGCCGAGGGCGTCTTCGGTGTGACTGCGGGCGCGGGCGCGGAAACTGCAGCCACCGCCGCGGAGCGGCCAGAATCCGTGTCGCGCTTCAGGCGTTTCAGGTCAGCGCGCAGGTCGGCGGCGGTCTGATAGCGCACATCGCGGCTCTTCTCGAGCGCCTTGGCGAGGATCTCCTCGAACTTCGACGGCAGGTCGGGATTCAAGCGCAGCGGCGGCGCGGGCGCTTCCGCAAGAATTTGATGGAAGATCACCGCGCTGGTCGTACCGGAAAATGGTTGCCGCCCCGTGGCCATCTCGTAGAGCACCGCGCCGAAACTGAAGAGATCGGTGCGCGAATCGAGTTGCTCCCCGCGCGCCTGCTCCGGCGACATGTACGCCACCGTGCCCATGGCGACGCCAGGGGAAGTCAGGTATTCGGGCTCGACCGTGGCGGTGGCGGCAATGCCTTCCGAGCCGTCCGGTAGGGGCAAGCCATGGCGTGCCCCCACGGGCGTCAGCTTCGCGAGACCGAAATCCAGGATCTTTGCTTGCCCACGCTGCGTGATGAATAGGTTCGCCGGCTTGATGTCACGATGGATGATGCCTTTTTGATGCGCCGCGTCCAGGGCATCGGCGATCTGCATCGCCAGATCGAGTAGTTCATCTAGCAGTAGCGCCGGTCTATGACCGGTGGATCGGGGGTCATAGACCCCTGTTCCAGAGAGCCGATGCTTCAGCGTCTGACCTTCCAGCAACTCCATGGCGATGAAGGGCTGGCCTTCGTGTTCGCCGATTTCGTAAATCGTGCAAATGTTCGGATGGTTAAGCGCCGCGGCCGCGCGCGCCTCGCGCTTGAAGCGCTCCAGGGCAATCGAATCGGACTGTCCCGACGATGTCCCCATCGCCGCAACCGGCGAGGACGCCGGCGCTACAGTCGCCGGTGGGGACGGCGCTACAGGCAGAAACTTGAGCGCCACCAGCCGGCCGAGCGTCGTGTCTTCGGCCTTGTACACCACTCCCATGCCCCCGCCGCCGAGCTTTTCAAGTATTCGGTAGTGGGAGACAACGCTTCCGCTGAGGTCGCTCAATGTCCCATTAGCCTCGATTAAATTTCCCCGGACTGAAA
Source organism: Terriglobia bacterium (assembly GCA_020072925.1). Lineage (GTDB taxonomy): Bacteria > Acidobacteriota > Terriglobia > UBA7540 > UBA7540 > JAIQGA01. The sequence continues at coordinate 12,107 of JAIQGA010000167.1, forward strand.
GCATTCTAAATGGAGCGGCGGGCGAATTCAAGCTGTAACGTCCCAGTCAACCCGCAGGCCAGTGCTGACGCCTTCAGGCCTGCTGTCTCCGCAAACCTCGCTTTTCCTGAAGGGCGTTTATGGTATAGTCGCGGGGAATTTGGGGGTTCCCATGACCCTGGTCGAGCAGATTGACAAGGATCTGATCGCTGCCATGAAGGCGAAGGAGGAGTTGAGGCTCTCCGTCCTGCGCATGATGAAGGCGGCGCTCAAAAACAAACAGATTGAACTGGGCAAGCCCCTGGGCGATCCGGAGGCGGTGGCGGTGCTCCGCACGCTGGTGAAACAGCGGCGCGAATCTGCCGAGGCCTTCCACAAGGGCGGCAGGGAAGACCTGGCCACCAAGGAAGAATCCGAAGTGAAGATTGTCGAAGCGTATCTTCCCGCGGCGGCAGGCGACGAGGACATCGATGCCGCGGTGGCTGCGGCGATCGCGGAAACGGGCGCCACCAGCGCCAAGGACCTGGGAAAAGTTATGAAGGCCGCCATGGCGAAGCTCGCCGGCAAGAACGCCGACGGCAAGCGCGTCAATGAAAAAGCCCGCGCCAAGCTGGGCGGTTAAGGTATGCCCACGGCAGCATACAAGGCGTTACGACCGGGCCGATGATCGTCTCGAGAATTCTTGATCACTCCCGTTATCCCTCGCATGCGAATTCGAATCCCTTACTGCCCTTTCCGCAGAACCAGGAGTGAGCGCCATGGCTGAGCCTTCGACGAAGACTTCCACCGAGCCTGCCTTTCGGCCCTATGTGGCGCCCGGCGTAGTGATGCCCGAGTTCACCACTCGCGCCGTGGCGCTGGGGGCCATCCTGGGCGTGATCTTCGGCGCGGTGTCGGTTTACCTGGCCCTGAAAGCCGGCCTGACGGTCAGCGCCTCGATTCCCGTCGCGGTGCTCTCCGTCAGCATTTTCAAGTGGCTGGGGAAGTCCACCATCCTTGAAAACAACATGGTGCAGACGGTGGGCTCGGCGGGCGAGTCCATCGCCGCGGGCGTGGCCTTCACGCTGCCGGCGCTCATTTTTCTGGGTTTCCAACTTGATTACTGGAATGTCTTCCTGCTGGCGCTCGCCGGTGGTTTGCTCGGCGCGCTTTTCGTGGTGCCGTTGCGTCCGCCGCTGGTGGTGAAGGAGCACGGCAACCTGCTGTTTCCGGAAGGCAAAGCTTGCGCCGACGTTCTCATCAGCGGCGAAGAGCGCGGCATCCAGGCGGGCAAAGTCTTTGCCGGCGCGGGCCTTGGTCTGGTCTACAAGTTCCTGATGGGTGAGACGGGCGGGCTCTCGTTCTGGAAGGCGCAGCCGGAGTGGCATCCGCGCTGGTATCCCGGCTCGACACTGGCGGGCGAGATCACCCCGGAGTATCTCGGCGTCGGTTACATCATTGGGCCTCGAGTGGCCGGGACGATGTTCGCCGGCGGTGTGATTTCCTGGCTGGTGCTGATCCCGGTCATCAAATTCTTCGGCGCGCACATTCCGGAGCCGATTTATCCCGGCACGGTGCCGATTTCACAGATGTCTCCGCTCGACGTGTGGCGAGCGTACATTCGGTACATCGGCGCGGGCGCCGTGACCATGGCAGGACTGATTACGCTGGCGCGCACCTTGCCCACCATCGTCAGCTCCTTCCGCGCGGCATTCAAGCAACTCACCCAGAGCAAGCGCGGCGAACTCGCCACTGCGGAGCGCACGGCGCGCGATCTTCCGCTCTCCGCGGTGCTTATCGGCACGGCCATCATGATTGTGGTGGTCTGGGCGCTGCTCGCCTTCCACATCAATCCCGGCGCGCACGGCAATGTGGTGTCGTCCATCCTGATTGTGATCTTCGGGTTTTTCTTTGCCACCGTCTCCGCGCGCATCGTGGGCCTGATTGGTAGCTCTTCGAATCCGGTCTCCGGCATGACCATCGCCACGCTGATGTTCACCTGCCTGATTTTCGTGGTGGTGGGCTGGACGGGGAACGTTTACTCCTCCATCGCGCTGAGCGTTGGCGGCGTGATCTGCATCGCGGCAGCCTGCGCCGGCGCCACCGTGCAGTCGCTCAAGACCGGCTACCTGGTAGGCGGCACGCCCAGCCGCCAGGAAATTGGATTCCTGGTGGGTGTTTTGACGTCGGTGCTGGTGGTGGGCGTGACTCTCAAGCTCCTCAACAAGAGCGCCACGCGCGTCAATCGCGTCACCATCGCCAACGTCGAAGTCACGCCGGACATGAAACCGCAGGGCCTGATCAACTATGAGGGGCAGGAATTCCAGGTTCTCTCCGTGATTGGCTCGCGCACCGTCCCCGATGGCCGCTATTACTACAATCCCACCAACCGCGAGATCGATTACCAGGAAGTGCAGGGAATCGGCTCGCTCGATTATCCCGCGCCGCAGGCCACACTGATGAGCGTGGTGATTAACGGCATCCTCAACCGGCGCCTGCCCTGGTCCCTGGTGCTGTTCGGCGCGTTTATCGTCGTGACGCTGGAAGGCTCGTGCAGCGCATCACTAAGACCACCGAGGAAGAGTCCGAGACGGGCAGCGGCGCGCTCTTCAGCTCCGGGCTGATTGCGGGCGGCGCGCTCGGGGGACTGGCGCTGGCCGTCGTCGTCGGGATGAAGAAGGCGGAAGCGCTGGCGGTCGGTCCGCGCTGGTTTCCATCTTTCGCCAATAGCGACCTCGCCGCGCTCATGATCTTTGTCGGGCTCGCGACTATGCTGTTCTTTATGGCCAAGTCGAAGAAGCCGGCGGGGAAAGACAAATCGAGTTGACAGTCGACAGTTGACAGTGAAAACATCCGACCGACATTCCGCTGATTCGATGAGGAATCCTCTCACATTGTCAGCGCCAGACGTCAAGTCGCAAGACCTGCGGAACTCCTTGCATACCCTCGGTCGAAGCATTACTGTTGCTCCTAACAATACCCGATCCGCGCATTAATGCTGCGTATCCCCCAACACGGAATTCGGGCAGTGTGTCTGCGACCAACCAGCAGGGGCGAACGCGGTGGCAGCCCAGGGGGGCAAGCAATGAGCCTCGTGCCACGACTGAGGGTTATCTGTTGACGCACTGCCCGCGACTGAAGGGAGAACCCGAATGGGAATACAACCAACAGAACCTAACTGCCCACTTTGTGATGCTCCTCCCAATTCCATGTGGCGTGACCGTGGTGGGCGCGACGCCTGGTACGTCGATTGCGTGCGGTGCGGACGGTTCAGCATTACGGACATGGTCGTGATTAATGGGTTGGAGCCAACACAGAAGGCACCGCTTTCGGCATTTTGCAGGAGAGTGCCAAGAGGAGCCGAACCGCCAACGATTTCATCCAATAACATCACGAAGTTGATAAGTATGATACCGCAGTACACACCTCCGGAGAAGCTCGACAGCTTACTGGAACGCATGGGACGGATGAGCGCTGGGCTCGGAGAATACACAACGTTCGACCCGGCAAAGGATTACCCGCTGGTCATTGCGAAGAACGCTGGCGAGGTGAACTTTCTTACAAGAGAACTCCAAAGGCGCGGTTACGTCGACGGCACTCTTGAAGGCTTCTATCTGACGTCGAGCGGGTGGGAGCGCCTGGAACAAATCAGGAAGAGTGGGCCTACGTCAAACAGGGTGTTCGTCGCGATGTGGTTTCAGGAAAGCATGAGCCTAATCTACGATGAGGCAATTGCTCCAGCGATTAGAGAATCCGGGTACGATCCTCTCCGAATCGACAGACACGAACACGTGAACCGCATTGACGACGAGATTATCGCTCAGATAAGGCGGTCACGCTTCATGGTTGCAGACTTCACCGGTCAGCGGTACGGCGTCTATTTCGAGGCCGGGATAATGCTTGGTTTAGGGCGAACGGTAATTTGGATGTGCGATAAGAAGGAACTGGACGGCGAAAAATTGCATTTCGACGTCCGTCAATTCAACTTCATCGACTACGAATCAGTCCAAGACGCGCGGAAGCGCCTGTACAACCGAATACTTGCCATTGAAGGTGAAGGGCCGGGCCAGTTCGAGAAACCTGGATAGGCACCCTCCCAGCGCATCCCCCCGGCTTTGCCATTTGAGGACGACAAATAGTCGATAGCCTGAATGGCATGGTACATGCTCGCTGCTACGCGGAGGTCTCCCACTTTGCAGACGCTCTTACGGGACATTCGTTATGGCGCGAGGATGCTGGGTAAGGACCCCGGCTTTACGTTGGTGGCCGCGCTGACCTTGGCGTTGGGCATTGGCGCCACCAGCACCATTTTTAGTTGGATCAACTCGACTCTGCTCAACCCCATTCCCGGCGTTACCCGCACCAGCGACTTGGTCTCGGTGATGAGAGGAGAAAGGAGCGAGCATCCCTCTCCGCCGTTCTCCTACCTGGATTACCGCGACCTGCGCGAGCACGCCCAGAGTCTTTCCGGCCTGCTGGGGTATCACGACGATTTCATGGCGCTCACGGGCAACGGCAAGCCGGAGCGCATTTACGGCGCGCTGACCTCGGCGAATTATTTCGATGTGCTGGGCGTGCGGCCCGTGCTCGGCCGCGGTTTTTTACCGAGTGCGGAGGATAAGCCTAATGGCGCGCCGGAGGTGGTCATCAGCCACGCGCTGTGGCAGAGCCATTTCGGCGCGGACCGCTCCATCATCGGGAAGACCATCCAGATCAATCGTCACCCTTACACAATTATCGGCGTCGCTCCTCCGGGCTTTCAGGGATGCAAGACCGGGCTGCGAGCGGACGCGTGGATTCCGCTGGTGATGGACCCGTTCGTTTGGGGCTCGAATCGACAGGCGGACCGAGGCTCGTTCTGGCTCAATGTTCTCGGAAGGATCAGGCCGGGCTTCGATCGTCGGCAAGTGGAAGCGGAACTGAATCTGCTGATGCAGCAGATTGCCGAGCACTCTCCCGATGTGCATCAAGGCCCCAACCAGATCACCCTGGACCCGCTCTGGCGGTCGCCATTTGGCGCCAACGTTTACATGTACAAAACACTGCCGCTGTTGCTGGCGCTTGCGGCGGTGTTGTTGTTGCTGGCCTGCGCCAACGTCGCCAACCTGCTGCTGGTGCGCTCCGTGGCGCGGCGGCGCGAGGTAGCGATTCGCCTCTCATTGGGCGCGAGCCGCTGGCGCCTCGTGCGCCAACTCCTGGTGGAGAGTCTGCTGCTCGCCCTGGCGGGAGGCGCCATTTCCCTGGCCCTCACCCTTTTTACCGCCGGGGCGTTCGGGCGCTTTATCCCGCCGACAAGTCTTCCCCTTACGCTGAGTGGCCACGTGAACTCTTCCGTGCTTTTAGTGACGTTGAGTATCACGATTCTCACCGCCGTAATTTTCGGCCTGCTGCCCGCGCTGCGCACTTCGCGTCTCGCTCCGATAGTAGTCCTGAAGGAGGAAGATAGCACCTACCCGTCATGGACGCGGCTGATGACTTGGTATGCCGCGATGTGCCGCCGTGGAGTAATACGCCCAGCGGGAGCAGGAGGCGTTTCGATGAAAGTATCGTTGCTAG
>JAIQGA010000168.1 GCA_020072925.1 Terriglobia bacterium
TGGGGTGCGTCCCGCTCTGGACGGCCCAAGGATCCGGGGCGTCGGGACGCCGCATTCTGGGAACCGTAGTAATCGGTGGCATGTCTGCCGCCTCCTTGATTGCAATCTTCCTGATCCCGGTTACGTTCGCGGTGGTCGAGGGCCTCTCTTCCCGGCTGAGCCGCCACCCCCAGCAGCAACCTGAAGCCGGTGACGCGAAGGGGGGACAGCTCGCATGAGGCGCTTGCCAAGGTGTTTCTTTATCTCGGTTCCGGTTTTCCTGTTGAGTGCCTGCACGGTCGGGCCGAATTATCAGCGTCCCAAGGCTAGCGTCCCGGGGGAATATCGGGGAACCGCCCCGGCGCAAGGTCCCTCCGAATCGCTGGGGGATGCCAAATGGTGGACGGTTTTCCAGGATGAGCAGCTTCAGTCACTCATTCGGACGGCACTTGAACAGAACTTCGACCTGCGCATCGCCGCAGAACGCGTGCTGGCGGCACAAGCGCAACTCCGAATCGCACGTTCCGATCAGTACCCGTTGGCGGGAGTTGGGGTCGGCGGCACGACGGAGCGCCAGGCCGCCAGCCCCTTTTTCGGCGCCTATCGCTGGGATTACATGCAGGTGGGGGGAGCGGCGTCGTGGGACATAGACTTCTGGGGAAAGTACCGAAGGGCCACTGAGGCTGCTCGCGCCAATCTGGCCCAGACAGAGTGGGGAAAGCGGGCTGTGGCAAGCACCCTCGTCGCCAATGTTGCCAGTGCCTACTTCCGGCTCAGGGCGCTCGATCTCGAAGTCGAAATCACCCAGCGCACCCTCGCCTCCCGTCAGGAATCATTGCGGCTGACGAAGCTCCTCGCGGATCAAGGGGCTGCTTCGATGGTGGACGTGCGGCAGGCGGAGCAGCTTGTCTATGTGGCCTCGGCTGCCGTCCCGGATCTCGAACGGCAGATCGAACAAGAAGAGAACTACCTCAGCCTTCTACTTGCCAAAAACCCCGGGCCCATCACTCGAGGGCGCAGCCTGACCGAACAGGCGCGCCCGCCCGTTGTTCCCGCGGGGCTGCCCTCCGCGTTGCTCGAACGCCGTCCCGACATTCAAGAAGCTGAGCAGCAATTGATCGCTGCCAATGCCCAGATCGGAGTAGCACGGGCCGCCTACTTTCCCACTATCTCCCTGACCGGAACGGCTGGATTCCTGAGCTCAGGTTTGGCCGACCTGTTCGCGAAGCCTGCGGGCAACTGGAATGCCACCGCTTCCGTCACTCAGCCGCTTTTCACCGCTGGCAAGTTACAGGCCAATGTCCGGCTGGCGGAAGCACAGCAGCGACAAGCCTTGCTGGCGTATCAGCAGACGATTCAGAATGCGTTTCGGGATGTTTCTGACGCTTTGGTGGGCTACCAAAAGACACGCGAAACGCGGGAACAACAAGAACTCCTGGCCGCCGCCGCGCAGGACTCCGCCCGGCTGGCGCACGTACGCTACGATGGTGGCTCGACCGCTTACCTCGAAGTCCTGACCAACGAAACCAACTACCTGGCCGCTGAGCTGGCTCTTTCCCAAGCGAGGCTGAATGAAATGCTCTCCCTGGTGCAGATTTACAGTGCCCTGGGCGGGGGCTGGCAGCAATGAGGGCCTTGCAGCGCCATTGCCGGCATGACAGGCCATCGCGTCATCGTTCGCCGGGGTGATTGAGGCAGTGAAGAGCCCCCCTTTCTGGTCTGTTTAGCAAGCAACTGGAAAGCGCCGACCAACTCTCGCCTCCACTGGTCCGTGTCCAATCTATCCAGCGGATCATCGACCCAGCAACCAGGCGGCTCAAGCAGCTAAACCCCAGTTTGTGCATTCGGGGATCACGTGAGCGACGCAAGCAGGAAGTCGCTTTCAGTTGGAGTCTTCCGTGCTTGACTCGCCCTTCGTCACATACACGTCGATGCGGCTTTGGTCGGCAGGCAAGAGGTCGATGAATTGAACTCCCACGCCCATGCCTTTAACTACGTAACGAACCCTCGCGGCCACCCTGACCATGGGGCCACCATTCAGGTAGAAACGCATTTTGAGGTTGGAACCTTCGGCTAGCGGTTCCTTGGTTTTAATGAACATACCCCCCACACTGAGGTCGCTTGAGACCCCAAGGATAACGCCCGCTTCATGCTCGATTTGCGCAACAAACGGCTTCCGGGGATATTTGCGCTTGGCGCCTTTCCAACGCAAGATCAGCCGCAAAAGCCTTTGCCGATCTTCGGGCTTTATCTCCGTGAACTCGATACCGACTCCTTGGTCGGCGAGTTGATAGATGACTCTGCCGCTTGCTTCCACGGCGGGAAGGTGCTTGGCGGGACGGAAGCGAACCGACAACGCTTTCCCTGGAGCCAATTGCCGGGGCATGCTCAGAAAGAGTCCACCGCCTCCGAGGTTCAAAGCTCGGGCCGGGAATGTATCTTCCTCCAGCGAGCATTCTGCAGGAAAATTCACAAGTGTCCGTGGGTATTTGCGAAGGTGAGTTTCCTGCGAGTGCACGGCGAGTGTATATTAGCACCTTATCAAAAAGAAAGTAAATAACTCGGCGATTATCTTACCTCTGTTTGTTCCCGAATAATCGAACTTACTGTCGCTTTTGGGGTCATCTTCGATGTTCCCGACATCACGGGGGCCCGCTGTTTCGAGCACGGCCGCGGATTACCCCTGACTGATGGCGAAGTGTTTGGCGATCTTGCGCACGGCGCGTCAGGCGGTTCCCCGCCACTCAGCGACTTGAGCTCACGATTGATCGTTACGTCGAATTGAGGTTGTCGGGATCTCACTGAACCGAGCCGCTTGCGTAATGAGGTGATTCCGTTCCGGTAGCCGAAGATCAAGGTCGCGCCCGTCCGCGGTGGGTGGAAACCAGCGGAATGGCCGAAGGTGGCCCTCCTGGTATGATATAATTATTATCCCCTGCTCTACGGGTGCAGGGAAAACTAACGCAGCTTGAAATTCGGTTCTCATATGGGTGAGACGACTCCACGACGTGAGAACTTATTGCTCGTTGACGACGAGCTGGCCATACCCCTGCGGCTCAAAGAAAGGCTCTCGCAGCGGGGACTTGGTTGCAGAATTGCCGCAAGCGGCAGCGAAGCTTTGGAACTAAAGCTCGGTGGAGCGCCGGACTTGCGGGGCAACGAGACGGCAGGGCATTCGCGGCGCGTGACGGTTTGCTGCCCCGAAATAGCAAAGCGGTGACCTCGGACGGCCCTTATCGACATGCCCTGCCATACTTGGCGGCACGGGCCGAGATCGAGCTTGGGGCCGAACGGCAATTTGATCCCGATGTCGCGCAGGTCTTTTTGTCAGCTCCCGAGCAGGCTCTAGGTTTCGACGGTTCGGCCCAAAAGCACTGAATCGCCCGGGAGGGCGGCAAAGTCTTCTGGCGGCTTTTGGTGGGCAGAACCATCAGGGGCACGGCAGGTGAGTGAGGAGGCATACCATGGCATGGTCAGCTACCGAGGAGACTGACCCTAGAGCACAACCTGGAGAGCACGAGCGCTTTTTTGTCTTGTCCGTTGACATGCTGTGCGTCGCCGGGTTCGATGGATACTTCAAGCGTCTCAATCCCGCCTGGGAGAAGACCCTTGGCTTTTCAATTGAGGAACTCCTGGCAAGGCCCTACATTGAATTTGTCCACCCCGAGGACCGTGAAGCGACCCTCGCCGAAGCGCAAAAACTTATCGCGGGACGGGTTACCATTTCTTTTGAGAATCGTTACCTCGCCAAGGATCGCTCATACAAGTGGCTTTTGTGGAACGCAACTCCCTTACCGGAGCAACAACTGATTTACGGGATTGCGCGCGACATTACGGCACGCAAACGAGCGGAATCCCGGCTGGCGATGCAGTACGCTACGGCCCGCGCCCTGGAGGAATCCTCAACGCTTGCTGAAGCTTCATCCAAAATCCTGGCAGGCGTCTGCGACAAGCTGGGATGGGAACTAGGCCTGTTCTGGATTGTGGATTCCCGATCTGAGCTCTTGCGCTGCCTCGAGGTCTGGCATAGACCCTCAACTGGATTCCCCCAATTTGAGGCTCTCAGTCGTCGAACCACCTTTGCGCGGGGCCTTGGGTTGCCAGGCCGCGTTTGGGCCATGGGCAAGCCCGTGTGGATTCCGGACGTTATCCTGGACGCCGATTCTCCACACGCCCAAGTCGGCGGCCAGGAGGGTCTGCACGGGGCCTTTGCGTTCCCAATCGAGTTAAGCGGCGAAATCCTAGGCGTCATGGAGTTCTTCAGCCGCGAGATCCAACAACCTGATGAAGACCTTCTCCAGGCTATGGCCGCCGTGGGCAGCCAAGTCGGCCAGTTTATCGGGCGCAGGCAGGCGGCAGGACATATTGAGAGGCTGAAGGAAGACTTGGAGCGCCGTGTCGTCGAGCGCACATCACAGTTGGAAACCTCCAACCGAGAACTTGAAATGAAGATAATCGACCTCAAACGGGCGGAGGAGAGGCTTCGAGAGAGCGAAGAGCGTTTCAAAGTCTTTATGGACAATACCCCTGCCGTGACTTTCATAAAGGACGATGCGGGGCGCTATGTGTATGTTAACAAGACGTTCGAGCAGCTCCTCAAGACATCGACCGAGACCCTGATGGGGAAAACGAGCTTCGAACTGTGGCCCAAAGAGATAGCGAAGCAGTTGCAGCACGCCGACGAGATGGTTTTGGCGACGGGTCAACCTACGCAGGTCTCTCAGTCTCTTCCCATGCCTGACGGGGGCTCCGGCCATTGGATGGTATCGACATTCCCATTTCAAGACCTTCACGGGCGGCGGTTCCTTGGGGGCGTTGCTGTCAACATGACGGAGCGCATGCGGGCGGTAGAGCAACTTCGCCAGACCGAGGAACAGTTTCGCCTTATCGCGGAAAACGTTGCGGACCTTATTGCCGTCCTCGATCTCGACGGAAAACGCGTGTATAACAGTCCCTCCTATAAAGGAATATTAGGCGACCCAGAAGCGGTTCGGGGGACGGTTTCATTCAACGAGATTCATCCCGACGACCGGGACAGGATCAAGCAGATTTTTCAGGAAACAGTCCGGTCGGGCGTTGGGCAGAGAGCAGAATTTCGGTTCTTGCTTAAAGATGGGAGCGTGCGCTTCATCGAATCGCAGGGGAGTGTCATCCGAGATGCAAAGGGGGAGGTGGCTAAAGTCATTGTCGTTTCCCGTGATGTGACCGAGCGCAGGAATCTCGAACAGCAGTTTCTCCAGGCACAAAAGATGGAGGCAATCGGCCAACTGGCGGGCGGAGTAGCCCACGATTTCAATAACCTGTTGACGATCGTCACCGGCTATGGCGAATTGCTCCTTGAGCGTCTGCGACCGGAGGACCCGCTGGCTGGATATGTCGCCGAAATCCAGAAAGCCGGCAACCGGGCAGCGACGCTGACACGCCAGCTCCTCGCCTTCAGCCGCCAGCAAGTATTAGTTCCCCAGGTGCTCGACTTGAATGCGGTGATCCGTGACACCGAGAAGATGCTCAAACGGCTAATCGGCGACGACATCGATTTGACGACCCATTTGGATCCGAAGTTGGGTCGGGTGAAGGCTGGCCATGGCCATATCGAACAGGTCATCATGAACCTGATCGTGAATGCCCGTGACGCTATGCCGCGCGGCGGCAAATTGACCATCGAGACCGCCAATGTGGATTTGGACCAAAGCTACGCTCGCGCTCACCTGGCCGTAGTTCCAGGCCCTTACACGATGCTTGCAGTAAGCGACACAGGCTGCGGCATAGACGCAGAGACTCAATCGCGGATTTTTGAACCTTTTTTCACCACCAAGGAAAAGGGGAAGGGGACGGGTCTGGGACTTTCAACCGTGTACGGTATTGTCAAGCAGAATGGTGGGAATATCTGCATCTATAGCGAGCTGGGACACGGAACGACGTTCAAGATCTACTTCCCGAGAGTTGGGGAAAGTGTCGAAACCGCAAAGCCGACAGCCGCCCTAGCTACCGCCCTGCAAGGCTCTGAAACAATCCTTCTGGTCGAGGACGAAGCTGCCGTCCGCTCGCTGGTTCGCAAGGTATTGCAGTCGAACGGCTACACGGTACTCGAAGCCAGTCGGGGCGATGAGGCGGTGGAGATCAGCCAGCGACACAGCGGACCAAGCCACCTCTTAGTGACTGACGTCGTGATGCTTGGAATGGGTAGTCGCGAGTTGGCCGAGCGCCTGGAGTCCATACACCCTGAGGCGAAAGTGCTCTTCATGTCCGGCTACACCGATGACGCCATATTGCGACACGGCGTGCTGGAGGCGGGCACGGCCTTCCTCCAGAAGCCTTTTACTCCTGAGGCTCTAGCTGTAAAGGTTCGAAACACTTTGAACGGCGCTGGCTAGGGCGAACTTCTTCTGACAATGAAGCGGAAAGACTCGATCAACCCCAATCGTTCGCAACAAGATACTCCGGGCGCCTTTTGAAGCATCAGTCTCACGCCGACAAGCGCGAACTTGAACTTGGCTTTGTGCGTGGAGGGTTGGCCAGGGCGGTCCTTCTTGTGGATCCTGGCCTCGAGAGTCATGGTGTTGCCAGGCGAATCCTCATTGTCGCCCGCTCTAGGCAGCCAAACCGCGTAACCATCCGGCGGATCAGCTTGCGTGGAACTCGCCGGATATTTGCCGGATCATTTCCGCAATGACCGTGGCATTCGAGTGTTGCGCGTCGCGCGCCCCGAACACCAGCGTGACCTTTTCCTTGCGCGCCCGTTTGATCAGCTCGTCGAGGAGTTCTTTGCGAGGCGGCTTTTCCAGTTCCGCGCGAAAGCGCCGACGAAACTCTTCCCACTTTTCCGGCTTGTGCCCGTACCATTTGCGGAGCGTCGCAGAGGGCGCAATGGCGCGCATCCATTCATCTACCCGCAGCTTTTCCTTGGTCAGCCCGCGCGGCCAAAGCCCATCCACCAGCACGCGGTACCCGTCCTGCGGGCTGGGCGATTCGTAAGCGCGTTTCGTTTGCACTCCCATCTTCTTCTCCTTCCTGGAAGATGCCCATAGCGCCTCGCCAGACTGTCCCCGAGACGCTTCAATAGATTAGATGACCGTAGCGCGCGCCCGATAATCGTATCCTTCGGCATTCGTGTTACAATTCCCGCAGCCAAGACCCGGTGAGTTCCCCGCGCAATCGTGCTCCGCTCTGGAGCGCGAGGAAGTTCCATGGGGATTCTGCGCCTGATCGGGAAGAATACCGCGCGTAATCGACGCCGCAGCGCCCTGACGGTAGCGAGCGTGGCGATTTCGATTACCCTTCTTGCAATCTTCTGCGCTGTCTATCGCTACTTCCAATCGCCCTTGATGCCACCCAGCTTTCATCTCCTCCTGATGGTCACCCCGCGCACGTCGCTGATGATTCCTCTGCCCCTGAGTTATGGCGAGCGGATTCGTCGCCTGCCAGGTATTGTCGATCTTTCGCCCATCAACATGGTCGACACGGTTTATGGTCCTCGGGACGATCTGGTTTTCGCGCTGGCGTGCGATGCGGCGACCTACCTCCGAGTCTATCCAAGCTGGCATTTGCCGCCCGAGCAGCGCGAAGCGTTCATCCGCGAGAAGGGCGCGATGATTGCCAGCAAGAGCACGGCCGCCAAATACGGATGGAAGCTGGGTGACCGGATTACCCTGCGCAGCGGCGGCTACCACGTGACGCTGGACTTGGTCCTGCGGGGCATCTACACCTCCGAGGAGGACGACTCACTCCTGGCATTTCATTGGGACTACTTGAACGAAGTGCTGGGGCGGCCGAACAAGCCCGGCGGATTCTGGGTGCGCGCCCGCTCCGCCGAAGACGTGCCTCGGCTCATGCGCGCCATCGACGCCGAGTTCCGGAACAGCGACATCGAAACCCGCACCCAGCCCATGGCCCAGTGGGTGCTCGATATGGTGGGCATGATCGGGAACGTGAAAGCCATACTGCTGGGGATTTCAGCAGCGGTGCTATTTGCCGTGCTGCTGATCCTGGCCAATTCCATGGGCATGTCCATCCGTGAACGCACGGCGGAACTGGCGGTCATGCGCGCGCTGGGATTCCGCCTGAGCCAGGTGCTGGGCATGCTGGCCGCCGAATCGCTGGCTATTACGCTTGCCGGGACGGTCCTCGGCTGCGCCTGCGCCTGGTTGCTCCTGGAATTGACGGCCGGTTACAGGATCGGCGGCGCCATGCCCATCTATATCCGGCTCGACGCCGTGACGGTGGCCCTGGCTTTCGCTTTCTCGGTGATGCTGAGCCTGGCCAGCACACTCGCACCCGCCTATTTCGCCGCGCGCACCAGCATCGCCCAGGCGCTGAGGTTCGTAGGGTGAGGAGGAGTTGGCATCAGCACGTACATTGGATGGTTATTTCTGAAACGGGTAATACACAATAAGTATGATCCACCTTAGTAGATTTCTAGCGTGTCAACGAGACCTCCCAGTTTCGCCGGGGGATTATTTGTCCGGGAGGCGAACGTCGTTGGACCAGACAACAAGTCCGTGCGTGCCTGCTCCTGGGGAGAGCTCGGCTTCTGGTTCCATGACCAAAAGTCGCAACTGAAGAGGACAAAACGTCGCAGAAGTGTCGGAGATCGCCCGAACCGCTAGCGCGTTGGAACAAGGCGTGCTCAAATCGCGTACAAGAAGGAGATTCACGCGCACCTTATGTGGCGATTAGTCTGGAAAAACCTGCTGCGAAATAAGCGCCGCTCCTTTCTGACGGGTTCGAGTGTCGCGGTTTCGCTCTTTCTCCTGTCCTCGCTGGCGATCGTGTACACGGCTCTTGGGACGCCGCTGCAACATGGCGATGCGATTCCTATCATGATGGTTCACCGGGCAGCGGGAATCGTACTTCCTATGACTGCCGGGCATCGCGCCAGAATCGCGGCGGTGCCGGGCGTCGTGGCCACCTCGAGCCTGACCTGGTTCGGCGGGTACTGGAAAGATCCCTCCGACCAGTTTGGCAACTTCGCCGTGGATGCGGACACCATCTTCGACGTGCAAGCCGCCTCGAGGATTGCCCCCGAGCAACTCGCGGCTTTCAAGGGGGAGCGCACAGCGGCGGTGGCAGGGAAGCAACTGGCCGATAAACACCAGTGGAAAATCGGCGATCGCATTACGCTGCTCGGCAGCATGTGGGGGATCACGCCCGAACTGACCCTGCGTGGCATCTTCACTGGCGGCCCGGAAGACCAGTTCTGGTTTCATTGGGATTATCTGAACGAGGCGATGGGCCGCCCGAATATCGTGGGTATGTACTTCATCCGGATCGATCGGGCGGAGAACGCGGCGCGCATCGGACAGGCCGTTGACAAACTCTTTCGCAACACCGATACCGAGACCAAAACCGAGTCGCTGAACGCGTTTCTGCTGAGCTTCGTTTCCTTATTGGGGAATGTGCGGCTGATTATCCTGGCGATCGGGTCGGCAGTGGGCTTCGCCATCCTGCTGATTGTGGCCAACAGCATGGGCATGTCCATCCGCGAGCGGACGGCGGAGGCGGCGGTGCTGCGTAGCCTGGGATTCCGCTCCGGCCACATCCTCCGGCTTTTCCTGGGCGAGTCGCTTCTGGTGACGCTGGCGGGCGCGCTCCTCGGCGTGGGAGGCGCCACGCTCCTCTACGATTCCCTGGCACTCTCGCAGATCGGCCAGTTTGTTTTTGCCGACATGCGCATGCGGCCGGAAACGCTGGTCTTCTGTATGGGCGTGTCGCTGATCGTGGGACTCGCGGCCGCGGGCTTGCCCGCCTATCGCGCCGCCAAAACGAACATCGCTGAAGCCCTGCGGTACGTGGGATGAAACGGATTGAGTGATCGGGTGATTGAGTGATTGTGTGAATGCTGTGAGCGGGCGACGTTCTCCGCATGGACTCGCCAGGACCCGTGTTTTGGACATATGATTTTTCAATGACTCAATGACCAAATGAATCAATGAGTAAATAGGTCTATGGCCATTCCAATCAAATACAACCTCCGCAATCTGCGCGTGCGCTGGGCCACGACGCTGCTCACGGCATCGAGCATTCTGCTCACGGTGCTGGTGTTTGTGGCGCTGATGGCGCTGGCAACGGGGCTGCAGAAATCCCTTTCCACCACGGGTCAGCCGCTCAACCTCATCATTATGCGCGAGGGCTCGCAATCGGAGGGCACGAGTTCCGTGGCGCGCGACTCGCTGCAGGTGATCAAGTACCTGGAGGGCATCGCCAAGGACGAGAAGGGCGAACCGTGGGTTTCGCCCGAACTCCTGGTGCTCATCAATCTTCCCCGGCGCGGGCAGACGCAGGGCTCCAACGTGACGATTCGGGGCCTGGGGCCGAATAGCGCTTCACTGCGCCCGCAATTCAAGCTGCTGGCGGGCCGGTATTTCCGCTCCGGTCTGCGCGAGGTGATTGTGAGCCGGCGCATCGCCGAGCGGTTCCAGGATTGCGCCCTGGGCGACCGGCTGAAGTTCGCCAAGGGCTACTGGACCGTCGTGGGCGTTTTCGATGCAGGCGGCACCGCCTACGATTCCGAGATCTGGGCGGATGTCAATGACCTGGCCACTGACTTCGATCGCGATGCCTACTCGACGGTTATGGTCCGCGCCACCGATGCCGGCGCGGTTGAGCGGCTGAAAAACCTGATCGCCAACGACCGTCGTTTGCACTTGAAGCCCGTCACGGAGAAGGAGTATTACGAAGGCCAGACGCGCTTTGCCGCTCCCATCAAGGCGCTGGGTCTGTTTATCGCCGTGCTCATGGCGGTGGGCGCGTGCTTTGCGGCGATGAACACCATGTACGCCGCGGTGGCGAGGCGCACGCCGGAGATCGGGACCTTGCGCGTCCTGGGCTTCTCGCGAGGCAGTATCCTGCTTTCCTTCCTGATCGAGTCGACGTTGATCGCGGTGGTGGGCGGGCTGCCGGGCTGCATCGTCTCGCTGCTCTTTAACGGAATCAGCACGGGAACCACGAATTTCGCAACCTTCAGCGAGGTGGCGTTCAATTTCCGCGTAACTCCCGGCCTGATGTTGAACGGCCTGATCTTCGCCGTGCTCATGGGTGTTCTTGGCGGGTTTTTCCCCGCCTGGCGCGCGGCGCACGAAAACATCGTCTCCGCCCTGCGCTCAGCGTAGGTGCGGGTGGGGAAGGGGATTGCCCTACAGGCCCGCGATGGGTTACGAGCCCGTGGGTGCGAGGAAGAAATGGCGCGTGACGATGCATTGCGCAAGGACCTGAGTGTTTTGCAGATCGACCGCTCGCAGAAGGAGACGCTCGAGCCCGCGCGCCGGAGCCTGGGGCGAATCGTGCTCTACGCCGGCACGGCGGTGATCCTCGTGGTGATTGCGGGGTTGGCGCTCTACCGAACGCTTGCGGGCGCTGCCGAGGTCGAAGTCCAGCGGCCGGGCCTGGAGGCTGCCACTACCGCGGGCGAGGTGGTGCTGACGGCGGGCGGATACATCGTTGCGCATCACCCCATTCAAGTCAGTTCCAAAGTCGTGGGAAAGGTTGCATGGGTCGGGATTGAGAAAGGCGATCGCGTCAAAGAAGGTCAGGTGCTGGTCCGCCTGGAAGACAACGAGTATCAAGCTCAGCTTGCGCAGACCAAAGCGAACCTGGGCGTGGCGCAGGCGAAGCTGAAAGAGCTCGAAACCGGGTCGCGTCCGCAGGAGATTGATGCTGCCAAGGCCGCGACGGACCAGGCGAATGCGAATTTCCAGAACGCCAAGGTGAATCTCGAGAGGACCGAGGCGATGGCGAAGGCGCAAATCGCTTCGCCGTCGCAACTTGACTTGGCGCGCACCCAGTTCGAGGTCACCAAAGGCCAACTGGAGAGCGCGCAGAAGAATTACGAACTGGTGAAGATCGGTCCGCGCATTGAAGCGATTGAATACGCGCGCGCACAGGCAGCACAAGCCCAGGCCGCGGTTGCGTACGCGCAGACCATGCTCGACTCCACGCTGATTCGCTCGCCCATCGACGGCACGGTGCTCGAACGGCTCGTGGAACGAGGCGAGATGGTTTCCACGATGAACTTGGGTGGTACGGGAGGCGTTAAAGCTTCGGTCGCAGCAGTCGCCGATCTGAACGATCTGCAGGTCCAGCTCGATATCAACCAAAACGACTTTCCGAGAATTACGCCCGCACAGTCTTGCGCCGTGAGCGCCGACGCGTATCCCGACCGCGCCTACCAGGGTGTGGTGGCGGAAATCGCACCCGAGGCAAACCGGCAGAAGGCGACGATTGAGGTGCGCGTCAAGATTCTGAAGCCCGACGCCTACCTGCGCCCGGAAATGAACGCGCATGTCTCCTTCCTGGCGCCCGCCAAGCCCGGCCAGAATACTTCCCGCGAAGTGCTCTCGATTCCGCGCAGCGCCCTCTTACAGCGCGAGGGCAAGAATTCTGTATTCATTGTTGACGGCTCGCATGCGCGGCTCCGCGAGGTACAGCTCGGGCGCGAGCTGGGCGATCACCTGGAAGTGACGGACGGGATATCACCCAACGACCGCATCGTGGTGCATGTCCCCGAGGGTCTGACGGACGGGCAACGGGTGAAAGTGAAAGCGGGAGGGTAGGAGATTAGTCGACAGTCGAGAGGGTGTTGAGGTTTGAGAGTCGAGGGTTGAGGGTCGAGTGGCAGTGCTTGCTCTGGTACCGCTCTTGACTCCTAACCCTCAACCCTGAACGTCCGACCCACCACCGCCATCGAGGTTATTGCTATGGCCGAACCGGTTGTGCAGATCAGCGAGCTCTCCAAGGTGTTTCGCCGCGACTCCTTCGAGGTAAGAGCCCTGGATAGAATTGACCTGACCGTCGAGCCCGGGGATTTTCTATGCCTGATGGGTCCTTCCGGCTCAGGCAAGACGACGCTGCTCAACATCATTGCGGGCATCGATCGGCCGACCGATGGAGCGTTGCAGGTTCTCGGGGAAGACGTCGCCGAAATGAGCGAGGACCGCCTTGCCGCCTGGCGCAACGTGCACATTGGATTTGTCTTTCAGACTTTCAATCTGATTCCCGTCCTCACCGCCTATGAGAACGTCGAACTGCCCTTGCTGCTTACGAAGCTGTCGGGAGAAGAGCGTAAGCAGCACGTACTGGCGGTGCTGAAGCTGGTGGGCCTGGAAGACCGCATCCATCATTATCCCCGCCAGCTCTCGGGAGGCCAGGAACAGCGCGTGGCAATTGCCCGCGCCATGGTGACCGACCCCACGCTGCTGGTTGCCGACGAGCCCACCGGCGACCTGGACGCGCATTCCGCGGAGGAAGTTCTCGAAATCCTTTCGCGCCTGAACACCGAGTTCAAGAAGACCATCATTATGGTGACGCACGACCCCCGCGCCGCCAAACACGCCACGGTTACACGGCACCTGGAGAAGGGCCAGCTCCTGCCGCCCGAGTCCTAAGACGGCCATTTCTGAATGCTGCCGGTTCAATTGCGATAACGCGCTGCCGCCCTTGGTTCCCACTCTCGTAGGGATAATTGGTGCATATTTGCATCGTTCTTGATTTGAGGATGCTGCCGGAATACAAAGGATACTCGTCTCCCGATTTGAGTTGAGTTGGTCCAGGGCCTTGACTATAATTCGCGCACTATGGGTAGTCATTTGAATCCCGAGAAAGCCATTTGGCAGGGTGTCGAGAGGCGGCGCAGCACGCGGTTGACCGTGACCATTCCCATCACGCTCCGGGGGAAGGAAGCGGGTGGCCGGGAGTTCCGGGAAAGGACGCGCGCTGTCACGCTCAACAACCACGGCGCCAGGATCATCACGGTCCACGAGCTTTTACCGGGGAGCGAATTGACTATTGAGAACCCCTCCGCAGGACTGGCGGTCCCGGGAATTGTGGTGTGGTCGAGCGA
This sequence comes from Terriglobia bacterium, assembly GCA_020072925.1. Classification (GTDB taxonomy): domain Bacteria; phylum Acidobacteriota; class Terriglobia; order UBA7540; family UBA7540; genus JAIQGA01. The sequence goes on from JAIQGA010000168.1 coordinate 13,814, forward strand.
GCGGCGTACTCCCAGGGACCCCTTCGAAGTCGGAATCGAGCTGGTGAAACCCGGCAACGTGTGGGGTATTGAGTTTCCCCCCGAGAACTGGCAGGAAGGCGTGGGCGTGCCGGCGGCAGCGGCGGAGGCTTCCGCCTCCGCGACGGCGGAACCAGAGGCCGCAGCGGCCGTGGCAGTCGCATCGGTCCCCGCGGGTGTGCAGGAACCTCCGGCTGTCCCCGCGCCGGCCTCGACAACCGATGCTCTGTCCCCCGGCCCGGAAGTCGATTCTGCGCTCGCGTGGCTCGCCAGCCGGACCGACGAAATCAAGGAGAAACAAGCCCGGGATTTCGAGCTGAGGCTGAACAAGATTGCCGGATTGGTTGCGGCGCACACTCAGACGCTCATTCAGGAGTCGATCACTGCCGCGACCGAGAAGATACAGCCCGAGCTGGATCGGCAACTCGAGTCGGTCAATGGGCAACTTCGGGCTTCGCGGTCGGAAGTCGAAGATCTCCAGCGCCAGCTTGCGGAGATTCAGCGCAAGACGCTCGCCGACACCGAGAGTGTCGCCTCTCGGGTCCAGGGGCTCGAACAAAATGCGCAGGGTGAGGTTGCGGCCCTCGAATCCAAACTCGGGGAAATTCGCGCCGGATTCCAGGCCGCGTCGGTGAGGGAAGCTCAGGAGGCCTCCCGCCAGCAATTGCGCCAGGACGCCGAAGAGGTCTTGGTGGGTTTGCGCGGAGAACTCAAGACCGTCGTCAAATCGCTGGTGGACGAGACGCGAGTCAACCTGGCGGCTTTGACCAGGAACACCGTGGAGGCGATGAATCGGGAGGGAAAGTCCGGCCTCGAGCAGTACCGCGGCGTGCTTCGCAAGGGGCTCCAGGAGCACGCGGAGAAAGGCGCCCGCGAACTGGCCGGGCAGGTTGAAAAGAGCCTGGAAAGCCGCCGCGCCGCTCTGGAGGCGCAACTCCAGAAGGCGGCCGCCCAAGCGGTCATCGACGTGCGCACCTCCGCTAAGGAACTTCTGAAGGAGGCGGTCCAGACCCTCAACCAGCAGAAGGCGGCGCGGGAGGACGCGCAAGAATCCGCGGAGGCCCGTGAGCAGGCCATTTCCCAAATCCGTGCGGCGGCGGACCAGTCCGTCGCCGACGCTTCCGAAGCGCTGAAGAAGCAGAGCTTCGCCACCTTCATCAGCTTGAAGGACCTCAACGCGCAGATCGAGGCCCGCTTGCAAACGATTCCCCAGCAAGTCGAGCAGCAGGCCAATACGGCCCTGGATACCGTGCGCCAGCAAGCCGATGCCACGGTGACGTCCGCCCTGGCGCGATTCATCGACCAGGTGCAAGCGCACCTGAAGGATTCGGAGCGAAGCTTGGGACAAGTATTGCAGGGTTCGGAAGGCCGAATGTGGGAAACGCTACAGCCCCGTATTCAGAAGTTCGGCGATGAAATGCTGGCCGCTTCGGCCGTGCAACTGGGCAAGCAGAATGATGAGATGGCCGCGCTCTTCGCGGAGCAATTGAAAGAGAAGCAACAGCAAGCCGCAGACGCCGCAGTCGAGGCTTTCCGCACCAAGATTTCCGAAATGCTCGCTATTTTCCAGATGGGCGCCAAGAAGTAATCGAATTCCCTCGAAGGGTCACGACTACCGGCGCCGACGTCCCCCATCGGCGTCCGGCCGGCAGCACGCCATGCTCAAAAGACAACTTACACCGTCAGGTTCTTCAGATAATCGTAGCTGATCTTGATGGCCTCGAGGGGTGGATCGTCGCACGCGTCCTGCTCGACGAAGTAATGCTTCAGTCCTCCGCCCTTGGCGGCTTCGAAGATGCGCTTCCAATTGATGATCCCGCGGCCCACCTCCGTGAAGGGGTTTCCATGAGGATTCGCAAAGCTGGTGCTGGCCGGGATTCCCTTCTTGAGGTCCTTGATGTGG
>JAIQGA010000169.1 GCA_020072925.1 Terriglobia bacterium
GAGTTCAAAAAAGCCGAGCAATTAGATCCTCAGTTGAAGCCACCTGCCGAAGTGAAATGACGACCATCGATGAACTCCTGCTCCGCGCCAACCAAGCATGATCCGAAAAAGCTGAAAAGGATCTGCCCCATAGGAGCGGGGGGAGAGAACAAGTGTTCGAACGCCTTCTCCTCGCCGTCGCGAACCTTCTCCGCGTCGACGATCGGCCATCCCAGTCCCCTTTCGCCAGTTGCTCGTGGCTGAAGTATGTTAGGGGCGGTGTCGATGAAAACTAAGTGCATCAAGCAGTTCCGGGAGTGAACTTTATTTATTTGTCTGTTGACTATTTTTGAGCACTCGTGTTAGGTAATGCTGCGTGACAATCCCGCAGGTTCATGCAAAAAAAGAAACGGCGTTCCCTCCCTGGCCCACGGCGATTTTCCCAAGGACTCTCGGCACATATGGCTCTCAATCCCCAAGGGACGCGCCTTCCGGTTTCTGCGGGCTTCGAAGGGACCCTCGCGTTTTCGACGCTGACTCCTGAGAGAGCAGCGCTCTCGAACCAAGGCCGGCGTGCAGGTATTTCATGCGGCTCCGCCATCGGCCGGCAGACCGGGATAACCTACGGGGTCGGTGCGCCGGAACTTGTTAAAGCTCTGCAGAGGGGGTTCAGATAGCATGTCACTTGTCGCCATGTCCGAGTTGCTGGCAGATGCGAAGCGCGGCGGCTATGCCGTTTGTTACTGTGAATCGTGGAATCTCGAGTCCATACAAGCCGTCCTCGAAGCGGCAGAGGAAGAGCACTCGCCCATCATCGCCGGTTTCAATGGGGGTTTTCTGCGGCATCCTGGCAGGACACGGGCTGAGAATCTGGCGTTTTACGCGGGGTTCGGCCTGGCGATTAGAGAGGCGCGCATTCCGGTCGCCTTCATATTGAACGAGACACCCGACTTTGCACAGATTGAGGAAGCGCTCGATCTTGGATTCAACGCCATAATGGTTGAGAACGAAGGTTTCGCGATAGGCGAGTATCTCCCCTTGGTGAAACGCGTGGTGACACTGGCACACCGGAGAGGCGCCTCGGTGGAAGCGCAGGTAGGACACCTGGCGGACGCCTCGGGAAACGGGAATCCGGAACCCACCAGCCCGGAGGTTGCGCAGGCCTTTGTGGAAGAAACAGGTATCGATGCCCTGTCGGTGGCGGTGGGCAATGTCCACATCCTGACGCAGGGCAAAGCTGAGTTGGACCTTGAGGCGCTAGCCACACTCGGAAGGTCCGTGCGCGTGCCACTGGTGCTACATGGGGGAACCGGCATCCCGCTGGAGATGGCGGAGCGCTGCGTTCGGTTGGGTGTAGCCAAGGTGAATTTTGGCACGGCCCTGAAACAGGTCTATCTGGCTGCGGTGCGAGAGAAGTTGGCCAACTACCGCGAACCCATGAGCCCCCACCCGTTTCTGGGGATGGGTGGCCCAAACGATGTCCTTGTGGCCGCCAAAAACGCTGTCAAATCTAAAGTCAAGGAACTCTTGCGGGCGTTTGCTTCGGCCGGGAAAACAGCTAGGAAGAGCCAGCCGATTCTGGGAATCAAAGACCAAGGCATTGCCAGGAACTGAGGGAAGGCTGCAAACTGCGGGCGGCTGCGACGTCCTGCTGGACGAAAATACGCCGAGTGACACGTGATGGGTGCGGCAAGTTCCTTTTGGTAAAGGGTATTACGGCCGAGAGTCACACGCGCGTCGCGGCCGCCCCGATCGTGGTTTTCAACCCTCTGGGCAGGCCGCGTCCCAGCGTCCCCGCTTCGCCCATCGCCGAGTACTGGAAATTCTCAGAGTAAACAAAAACCAGCATCATCATTGCTCTCCTTGTGCGTCCCTTTGACGCGTGGTCGGGTGAAGAACGGCTTTCGTGCCCAAGGAGCCTCAAAGCTTCGGGGGGCGTTAACAATCTTCAACAAACTCCAAGAAAGTGCTTGACAGCGGCGCTGTGCTCACCGTACTCTCTGTCCATCTTTATACTATGTTCAGAAACAATTTTGATTTTCGCACTCTGTTCATAGCCCGGATGGCAAAGCCCGAGCTTGCAGGGCTCCACCGTTGCCCGGACAAGATATCCCGTAATGCAAGCACTTCCCTCTAGCGTCGGATTTGGGATCTTAAGGAGGTAGACGATGCGCGTTCCCTTACTTAGGTACCTCTGGTCCATCAGTGTGGTGCTGTGTTTGGGTATGCTCTGTGGTCCCGCGCCGCTTCGTGCCCAGAGCTCGTTCGGCACCATCGCAGGTACGGTGACAGACGCCTCGCAAGCTGCGGTTCCGGATGCTTCCATAACTGTCACTAATGTGCAAACGGGCGTCGCCCGGCAAACAAAGACCGATCAGGCCGGCAACTATCAGGTCCAATCGCTTATACCGGGCATGTACTCCGTGAAGGCGGAGCACGCAGGTTTTCAGATCGCCGAAGTGAAAGCTACGGAACTGTCCGTGGCTACGACGCTGACCATCAATATCGTGATGGAGGTCGGCGCAGTCACGCAAACGGTGGAGGTGACGGCGACGGCCCCGCTGCTGGATACCCAAAATGGCACCGTCGGGACGGTCATCAATAACACGAGCGTGGTGACTCTGCCCTTGAATGGCAGAAGTTACACCAGCCTCATCCTGTTGGTCCCGGGCTCGGTCCCTCACGCCCCCACCTTCTCGGCTGCGGGAGGAACCAGCCCCAGCGTCAGCGGCACCCATCCCGATCAGAACAGTTGGAGCTTCGATGGAATCAACAACAACGAGCAAATGTTCAAAGTCTTCGGCCTTCAGCCCTCCATCGATGCGATCCAGGAATTCAAGGTGCAAACCAACGTCACCTCGGCGGAGTACGCCCAGGGCGCCGGAGCCAACGTGAGCTTGGCGCTGAAATCAGGCACCAACGAACTTCACGGGTCGGCCTTTGAATTCCTCCGCAACGATAAGCTGGACGCCGTCCCTTGGTTCCGCAATTACAATTCCACGCCGACCAACCCTGCCATTCGAGCCCCCTACAAACGTAATGAATACGGGGGAGTGATCGGTGGCCCGCTCTACATTCCCCATGTATACGACGGCCGGAACAAAGCCTTCTGGCTGTTCAATTATGAGGGTTTGAAGATCCGCCAGGCTAGCTCGATTTACTCCTCCATTCCCACGACGGCGGAACTCGGGGGTGACCTGCGGGAGCATTTGCCTATCTACGACCCCGCCACGACGCATCAGGTTGGCGTGGATGCGAACGGCAACCCCGTGTATGCCCGCGATCAGATAAGCTGCAACGGCGTACTAAACGTCATCTGCCCGGATCGAATTGATCCTGCGATGTTAGCGTACGCCAAGATTATGTACCCCACAGCCACGGTTTCGACGATCTCGCTGGGAGGAAAAGGCAACTATTTTGACCCCAGCGCGCTTCAGCAGAACACGTACCAGATCAACACGCGGGCCGATTACAAGATCCATGACAACCTGAGCTTCTTTGCGCGCTATTCTCACAACAATGTGGTTGAAGCAGCCCCCACGGGTTTGCCGGTGATGCAGAACCTGACCGTCATGAAGTACCGCAATGCCGTGGCCAGTTGGACCTATGTGCCAACCCCGACTCTGGTGGTGGACTTCAAACTCGGGGTCAACCGGACCAACATCTTTCAAAGCGCTACAAACCCGGCGCCGGGGGCAGCAGCCTATCTTGCTCAATACCCCTTCCAAGGGATGCCGATCCACACTGCTTCGCACCCCGTTTACCCCGTGTTCAACTTCGGTTACACCGGGGTGAGTGGGACGGGTGTCACCGAGCCCACGACGGATCTCCAGGGCATCTTGAATGTTTCGAAGGTCAAGGGGAGGCACACCTTCAAGACCGGTTTTTTCATCGATAATGTCCGCAACTTGTCGGACAACTTCAATCAGGACGCCCTCAATTTCTCAGGGGCAGTGACTGCCGATCCACAGAATCATGCTACAACCGGAGACGCGCTAGCTTCCTTCCTGTTGGGGCTGCCGGATGGCGGGACGCGAACCCTTGGCGACACGGCGTTTTACGGGCGGTGGGGGCAATACGAGTTTTATCTCCAGGATGATATACGGGTGACCAGGCGGTTGACCTTGAATCTTGGCCTCCGTTATCAGTGGGACCAGCCGGCCCGCGACGCGCATAACCGCAACTCCATGTTCGATAGGACGAGCAATAGTTTCCTTTGGACTTCAACCAACCCGGCAACTGGAGAGCCCGCAAATGCCCGGCCATCGATCCGCGACCCGGATTTCACCACCTTCGCGCCGCGTTTCGGGCTCGCCTACGCATTGACCCCGAAGACCACTATCCGAAGCAGCTATGGGATTTTTTATGCGACGAACTACCTCTGGGAGCTACAGGGAATACGAGGTCAGTGGCCCTATGCTGTCTCGGAGCAGAAAGCTCAGGTTAATTATTACAGCACGCTGCCATCCGCGCTTACCCCTGGCGAAACATTCTTTCCGGCTAATACCAGCGTGCTGCCGGGCGGCCCCGCCGCTTCGGTGTACGCCATCGGCCGCCTCGACAAGACCAGCTATACCCAACAGTGGAGCTTGGGCGTACAGCGTCAATTGGCGAGTGAGTTGATGCTGGAGGTCGATTATGTGGGGACCAAGGGAACCAAGATGCCCACCTTCTTTATCACCAACATAGCCCCTGCCGGCCCTCCTGGACCCCAACACGTAGCGCCTTGGCCCAAAAACCCCACCCTTATGATCGAAGACAACAACTTCGGAAATTCAATTTACCATGGCTTGCAGGCCAAACTCGAGAAGAGGTTTTCGAACGGACTGCAGTTCATGACTTCGTACGCGTGGGCCCACTATATCGATGATACGGGAGGGGGAAATACCTCAGGTTTCATCCCGCCCGACCCGAACAACCTCCGAGCTCAGCGCGCTAGCGGGCCGTTTGATTTTCGCCACATCCTCACGGTGAGCTATGTCTATCAGTTACCCTTTGGACGAGGCAAGCGATACCTCTCGAATGCCAACGGCTTCGTTAACCAGACGCTGGGCGGCTGGGAGATTACGGGGATCACCCACTACAACAGCGGGGCCCCCTATTCTGTATTCATTAACTACAATTCCGCTAACAACGGGTGGGGTGGAGATCAATTCCCAGACCGCATCGCAAACTTGCCTCCGCCTCTTAATCCCACCGATAAAACCCTGGGCTGGATCAACCCGGCCAATTTCCAGAACCCTGCTCAATACACCTATGGCAACTTGGGACGCAACACGGAACGGACGGCGGGCTATGGGAACTGGGACTTCGGCTTGTTTAAGAACTTTCCGCTCCACGGCGAGAAACAAACGCTTCAGTTTCGCAGCGAGTACTTCAATTTCTTCAACAACGTGAGTTTGGGGGGGCCTAACGCCACTTATTGCCAGCCCCTGCCTGCTTGCAACCCTGGCTTCGGCCGGATCTCTGGCACACAAAGCACCGAGCGACAGATTCAGCTTTCTCTGAAGTTTCTGTTCTAAGTTTGTTACTTTGGACGCTTGTGAACGCAGCCGGCACTTGCGGGTGTCGGCTGCGTTTTTTTGCGAAATGCAGTCCGCGATGTTCTGATCGAGAGAGACGGACAGCCGGAGGGAGACGAAGTAAACATGTCAACCTTGAGGCGTAAGTTCTTGCAGCAGGTTGTCGTTGGAACGGCCGCCGTTCTGGGAGGCGGGCAAGCGTCTGGAGGAGCAGTTCCTCCCCATCCCACCGTTCGTGGGTCTATAAAACAAGATCCATATTCTCAGGGAAGTGCCCAAGGTTGTGATGGACCAGACCCCATCATCGACAAGCCAGCGCCGATCACCATGGCGGAACTGGCGAAGATGAAGATCGAAGGGGTGCGGGCAGTGGAGGTCAGCGATTACGTGTTTGGCAACTACAAAGGGCCTCTGACCCCAAGCCCGCCCCATGCGGATCAGAACCCCAAGAAGGCGATCATCATCGTGTGGGAGGGCAAGCCGAACAAGTTCGTGTTCTGGCATGAAGCCAGTTACAGCCCCTACTTCGAGCTGCCTTCGGGGGCCGGACCGAACTTCCAATTCTGGGAGTCGAACTTTGGCGGCGAACTGTTCAACCAGTATGGCCGCATGGAACAGCACAGCTTCGTGGATATCATCGAGAGCGGCCCGGAACGGGTCTGGGTGCGCTGGACTTACCTCGATGTGGATGAGAAGGGCAACCCGCCGGTTCTCCGAGGCACGGACGATTTCGTCACTTATGCGAACGGAATTGTTTGGCGACGGCAGACGTACCAGACGTTCTATCCGGACCGGCACGAGGCACAATGCGCCAGCTCACTAGATTTTTTTGCGGCGATTCCGGCCGGGGTGCATTATTCCAAGCTGCTGCCCAAGGATGAGAAACACGGCGATTATCAGGTAGCAGCGTTCCTCGATGCCTATTCGGACAAGCAATACAACATTTACTGGGACAAGACGGACAGGCTAAAGGGGCCCTTTTATGCGCGCCGGACGGGCGCCGAATGGTTTCTGGATATTGAGAGGTCGCGCGGCAAGGCGGCGGTGCAGGTGGTTCGGGACGGCTTGGCGTTTTGCACCCTCGGCGAGGTGGGCGGCTATCTGGCACAGCGCACGCAGCTTTGGGACAATTCCTATCCGGACACCGGACCGTGTGGCTGGGGCAATCTTAAGTGGAATAACTGGCCGATTGGTTGGATCAATAGCGGCGGCACGAACGCCACCGACAAGGATATTATGACCATGCCCTATTGCATCTGTCCGGTCAGCATGTGCCTGGTCACCAAGCCGTTCCCGATGAATGCCGAGGCCCGTAAGTGGGAGAACATCGTCCAGGACTGGCACGACAAGGACCAGGAACGTTGGGTGGGAGGGCGCGTGTTCTATTGCCTGCACGGGGTCGAGCAGGATTTCTCGACCATCCGGCAAGTAACGCGGCAATGGTTGGATAAAGGCGCGGACTGCGCGCGGCCTGAAAGCGTCAAGGATTTGAAATAAGAATTCGATTTCGAAATGAAGAGGTGATTACGAAACCCCAATCGGGCATTATGGTGACGCTTGCGGCATGGGTGCTCATGGTTTTGTCACCCGCCTTCAGTGCTGAGCACTACGACGTGAAGGTTGAGCGCAACGTGGCTGTAAAGATGCGCGACGGCATTATCCTGAACGCGGATATCTACCGACCCAAAGCCAACGGTAAATTCCCCGTCCTTCTCCGCCGCACACCTTACGACAAACGAAGCATACTCCAAGATGTCGATATGGATTTTGCCTACGAAGCCGCCGCACGGGGCTATGTAGTGATCATTCAGGACGTGCGCGGCCGCTGCACCTCCCAAGGCGATTGGTATCCCTTCAAGTATGAGTCGCTGGATGGCTACGACACGGTAGAATGGGCTGCGGCCTTGCCTTACTCGAGCGGTAAGGTGGGCATGTTTGGTGAGTCCTACGAAGGCGCCACCCAGATGCAAGCAGCCATTGCAACCCCGCCACACTTGGCCGGAGTATTTCCTTTCGTTACCGGCTCCAACTACCACGAGGGGTGGACTTATCAGGGCGGCGCGTTTGAGCAATGGTTTAACGAGATGTGGGCATCGGGTCTGGCTCTGGACACCCTCATCCGACGAGTCAGCAAAAATAGCAATTCCGCACAGTGGGCGTTGAAGCTTCCACTCGCGAATTATCCTCTCCTTGACTTGGGGACTTCCGAAGACCTGGCGCCTTATTTCTTGGATTGGCTGGCCCACCCTGCCTACGACGACTACTGGAAGCAGTGGTCGAATGAAGAACACCACTCAAAAATCTCAGTTCCCGCCTATCACGTGGGCGGTTGGTATGACATCTTCCTGGGTGGGACGCTTCGAAACTATATGGGAATCAAAGCGCGTGGAGGTAACGACCAGGCCCGGCGCGGCCAGCGCTTGCTGGTGATTGTCGGTGGACACGCGGGAAGCGGGCCGAAACTCGGGGAGGTCGATTTCGGCCCCGCCGCAAAGTTGGCACTCGACGAAATCATGCTTCGCTGGTATGACTTCCTTCTGAAAGGCATGGAAAACGGGATCGACAAAGAAAAACCGGTAAAGATCTTTGTCATGGGCAAGAACGTCTACCGGGAAGAAGATGACTGGCCTCCTGCCCGCGCTCGGATTTCACCCCTTTATCTCCGCTCGGGGGGAAATGCAAACTCTCTACGAGGCGACGGGACACTTAGCGAGTTGGCTCCCCAGTCCGAAAAGGCTGATCACTTCTTGTATGATCCGGCGGATCCTGTGCCGACCCTTGGTGGCATCCTCTGCTGTGACAGCGAGCACCTTATGTCCGGCCCGCACGACCAGCGCCCCGTCGAGTCCCGAGCCGACGTTTTGGTTTATTCCACGCCCGAGTTCAAGGAAGAGTTTGAGGTTACCGGCCCCGTCAGCGCCGAACTCTACGCGAGCTCTTTGGCCGTGGACACGGACTTCACCGCCAAGCTGGTGGATGTCTGGCCGAATGGGTTTGCGCAAAACCTGGCGGAAGGAATCCTGCGAGCTCGTTTCCGAGACTCTCCAGAGAAAGCTGAGTTCATGAACCCCGGCGAGATTCATAAGCTCAAGATCGACCTCTGGGCCACCTCAAATGTTTTCCTGAAGGGACACCGGTTGCGCGTAGAGATCTCGAGCAGCAACTTCCCGCGCTTTGACCGCAACCTTAACACTGGAGAAGATCAAGCGCACGCTTCACACTGGGTGAAAGCCACCAACACGATTTACCACGATCGCGACCATCCCTCGCGGCTCATCCTGCCGGTTGTCCCGCCACAGAGCGCGGCGGGTGTGGGTCCACATCCGCACTGGCAGCGCCCCGTCAGCCAATTGGTTGGGTCAAAAGTGACGCCACGAAGGCAACGGACAATGAATTGAGATAAGCTCTTTCCGCCACTTCGCGCGGGATGGCGAGACTACGTGAACCATCGATGCCTTGAGCCATGTTTGCACGGCGGAGAAGTCGCTCGTTAGCAGTCCATCGAAATTCCTTGAGTAGAGAGGTGCGGAGATGAGGACGAGTAAACAAACGAGACGCAATTTCTTGGGGGCGGTCGCGACAGGGGCCGCCGCGTCGGCGATGGCTGGGTTTCCTGGTTCCATGGGTGCAACGCCGCCGCAGACGCACGGACCAGGGAGCGCGAAAGCCCACGGTTGTGCCGGGCCCGACCCGATCATCGAGAAGCCGGCGCCGATCACCGTGGCGGAACTGGCAAAGATGAAGATCCAAGGGGTGCGCGCGGTGGAGGTCAGCGATTATGTGTTTGGCAACTATAAAGGGCCTCTGACCCCAAGCCCGCCCCATGCGGACCAGAACCCGAAGAAGGCAATCATCATCGTGTGGGAGGGCAAGCCCAACAAGTTCGTGTTCTGGCATGAGGCCAGTTACAGCCCCTATTTCGAGCTGCCCTCGGGCGCCGGTCCGAACTTCCAATTCTGGGAGTCGAACTTTGGGGGCGAGCTGTTCAACCAATATGGCCGCCTGGAACAACACAGCTTCGTGGACATCATTGAGAGCGGCCCGGAACGCGTCTGGGTGCGCTGGACCTACCTCGATGTAGATGAGAAGGGCAACCCGCCGGTTCTGCGAGGCACGGACGATTTCGTCACCTATGCGAATGGGATTGTCTGGCGACGGCAGACGTACCAGACGTTTTACCCGGACCGGCACGAGGCGCAGTGCGCCAGTTCGCTGGATTTCTTCACGGCGATTCCGGCCGGCGTGCACTACTCAGAACTGCAGCCGAAGGATGAGAAGCACGGGGACTATCTGGTCGGAGCGCTCCTGGACGCCTATTCGGAGAAGCAATACAACGTCTACTGGGACAAGTCGGACAAGCCCAAATGGGACGGGCCTTTCTACGCGCGGCGGACGGGCGCCGAATGGTTTCTGGACATTGAGCGTTCGCGTGGCAAGGCGGCGGTCCAGACGTTTCGAGACGGGCTGGCATATTGTGCCTTCGGTGATGCGAGCGGCTATCTGGCCGAGCGCACAGAACTCTGGGACAACTCGCATCCGGATACCTCGCCCTGCAACTGGGGCAACGCCAAAATGATTCACTGGCCGATCGGCTGGATCAACAGCGGCGGAGTCATCGGGAGCGACAAAGATATTATGACCTATCCCTACCACATCGACACACTGAGTATGTGTTTTGTGAGGAGGCCACTTCCGATGGATGCCGAAGCTCGTAATTGGGACAACATTAAGAAGGAGTGGAGTGACAAGGACCAGGAGCGTTGGGTGGGAGGGCGAGTGTTCTATTGCCTGCACGGTGTGGAGCATGATTTCCCGACTATCCGGCAAGTGGCGCGACGGTGGTTGGACAAAGGTGCGGACTGCGCGCGACCTGAAAGCGTCAAGGATTTGAAGTAGGGAAGCCATTTCAAACGGGTGAATATGCAACATAAGAAGCTGCTGACCTTGTAATTGCCCGGATTTCGAACATTGCGAAACCGTTAAAGCGAGAGAGGTCATGAGAAAAAAATGCGGTTGTATTCAGGAGCAAGGGCCCTCGGATTGCCCCAGACATCAGAGTGCCCGGTGGGAGCCGGGAAGGTTAATCCTTGCGGCCGTCTTAGTCTTTCTTGGCCTGCTGTTACCAGCGTGCAGTGCATCCAAGGTGGTGCTGAACGAAGCCGATCTTCGCGACCGCATCTATGCCTGCTGGCTGGGAAAAAACATTGGCGGGACACTGGGAATGCCGTTTGAAGGGAAGAAGGAGGCCCATAACATCACCTTCTATACGAACCTCAAGGCCGGGGAACCGGCAGCGAATGACGATCTTGATCTGCAAATCCTCTGGCTCAAGGCTATGGAAGAACACGCTTCCAGCGTGGATGCGCGAATCCTGGGAGAGTACTGGTTGAAGTATGTTCCGGTGGACTGGAACGAATACGGGATCGGCAAAGCCAACATGAAGCTGGGGCTTCTTCCTCCGCTTTCCGGCGAATACAACAACCAGCAGTGGAAGCACAGTAATGGGGCCTGGATTCGCTCCGAGATCTGGGCTTGCCTTGCCCCCGGAGACCCTGCGCTCGCTGCCAAGATGGCCCGTGAGGATGCCTGCGTGGACCATGGCGCTGCCGAGGGAACTCTGGCCGAAATCTTTACAGCGTCTCTCGAGAGCGCTGCTTTCGTTGAACCCGATCGAGACAAGCTCATCGCTTTTGGACTCTCTATGATCCCGGAGAGCAGCGGCGTGGCCAGGGCCGTCCGCGCCGCAGTGCAAGCGAAACACGCAGGCAAGGACTGGCTGCAAGCGCGCGAGGACGTGATCCGCGCTACAGAGGACACGGGCTGGTTCCAGGCGCCGCGGAATGTCGCCTTTACGATGATCGGATGGCTGTACGGCGACGGGGATTTCGGCAAATCAATCTGCACGGCCGTCAACTGCGGAGACGACACGGACTGCACGGGCGCGACCCTCGCCTCTATACTGGGGATTATCGGCGGGACCAAAGCCATTCCGGCCCGGTGGCGTGAACCCATCGGCGACAAGATCAAGACTGTTGCCGTTGCCGGGTTCCCAATTCCGCAGGACTTGAACGAGCTGACCGACCGGACTTTGGCCATGAGCAAGAAAGTTCTAACACTCCACGGTGATCCGATCATTATCGCCGGCCGGGCGACCGACCTGCGCGGCGCTGCGCGTCTGCTCGCCTCGGGCCCTGCGGACGTACGCGCGCTTTGGAGAATATCTCCCTATCAGGTCGTTTGGACCGAGCCGGACCTGCAGGTGACCTTGGACTACAGGCAGGACCCGGTGATCCAACCGAACACCGTGCGGACCATCGGTGTGGCGGTACTGGCCCGAAGCGAAGCTGCCAAGACCGTCCGGATTGAGCTTCAGGATATACCGAAAGGCTGGCAGGTCGCCGGGCTGCCCGATGAACCCACGGCCTTGGCGCAGAACCTTGCCCGGAGTTACGAACTGACGTTCGCCGCCTCCGAGGTAAAGGCGGGGGCTAATCGGATGACCCTGCAAATAACGGGAGGAGCAAAACCTGTCTCGGTTCCTTTGACCCTGATGGGCTCCGCGAGTGCCAAAGCAGGCATGTGACACGTCATCGTGTATCGCGTCAAAGGTCGTGATTAGGCGTGCGGCCCGGAGCGTCTACCTGCTAAGCGAAAAGTCGTGAGATGGGTCCCGACCTGGCTCTGTTGAAATAGGCTGATCATCATTTCTCTGTTTGAGGTTCTGAAGCTACAACAGGAGCACAATCATGGTCAGGCGGGATCGCTTCCTACACCCGTCTCTCCTTTTTCCAGTCAGGGGTTCCTTTTCGGGGGCGACGTAGTCCTGTTAGCCCCCGAGCACACCGGGGCTTCGCGAGAGTTGATCACTGAAGTCGACTCGAAATATCGTTGAAAACCAGACTTGAGTGCGAGTATTATACGAAAATAGTTCAATAATACACGTTGATTCTGAGAGCAGGCTTTCAGGAAGGGCTAAAGAC
>JAIQGA010000442.1 GCA_020072925.1 Terriglobia bacterium
GGAAGCCAAAGCCCATGCCGCGCCAGGAAATCCTGGAGGTTGCCGAACTTGATTCCCGGCTCGACGCTCATGGTGAGGTCGGCGGGCTCGAAGTGCCAGACCTGGTTCATCTCTTTAAGTGAGAGCGCGAGGTCGTAACGTCGCGGCGAATTCCCGACGCTGAGTTTGGTGCCGTTCCGGCAGGGGATAACTGTCAGGTTTTGTTCCGCGGCGTATTTGAGGACCGCAGCGACTTTGTCGGCGGAAGGTGGGTAAACAATACAAGCGGCGATTTTGCCGTCAACGGCCAGGGCTGCGCAGGCGACGGGATCCGACACCACGCGCGATTCGCCGACCAGCATTGCCAGTCCCGAACGCGCGGCGGCGGCCTGGGTCACAGGATGCCCTCCGTGCTGACCTGCACGCGCAGTTCGCCGCACATCTTGCCGGTCGGCAGGAGTTTGCCGGGATTGAATTGCCCTAGGGGATTGAAGATGGACTTTATTCTCCGCATCATATCCAGATCGTCCTCGGAAAAAATCAGCGGCATGAGCTCGTTCTTCTCAATCCCAACGCCATGCTCGCCGGTGATCGAGCCGCCCATGTCGACGCACTTGGTGATGATCTCGCTCGCCGCCTTAAGCACGCGGGCCGACTCGTCCTTATCGCGCGCGTCAAACAGGATGAGCGGATGCAGGTTCCCGTCCCCGGCGTGGAAGATGTTCCCGATGTGGAGCGCGTACTTCTTTTCCACGTCGCCGATGAATTCGAGCATTTCGGGAAGGCGTGTGCGGGGAATGACGCCGTCCTGAACATAGTAGCTGGGGCTGATGCGCCCGATGGCGCCGAACGCGTTTTTGCGCCCTTTCCAAAGCAAGTCGCGCTCCTCAGCCGAGCGGGCGCGGCGCACCTCGCGCGCGTGATTTTCCCGGCAGACCGCCTCGATCTCCAGCGCCGCGTCTTCCGCGGCCTCCGCCAGGCCCTCGACCTCGATTAAAAGCACCGCCGCGCAATCCATTGGGTAGCCGGCGTGAGTGGCCTCTTCCACGGCGCGCAGCGTGAAGCCATCCATCATCTCGAGCGCGGCGGGCGTAATACCTCGCGCGGTAATCGCCGCCACCGTGCGCGTGGCGTCGAGGATGCGATCGTAAATGCCGAGCAGCGTTTTGACCGCTTCGGGTTTGCGCGAGAGGCGGACCGTAATGGCCGTGATGATGCCCAGCGTGCCTTCCGAGCCCACGAATAAGCCCGTCAGGTCGTAGGCCGGCCGATCCCAATACGCGGCGCCGGTGTGAATGACCTCGCCATCCGGCAGGACGACTTCCAGGCCCAGCACATGGTTTGTCGTCACGCCATACGCCAAGGTATGCGGGCCGCCGGAATTCTCCGCGACGTTGCCACCAATCGTGCAAGCCTTCTGGCTCGAGGGGTCGGGAGCGAAGTAGTAGCCATCGTCAGATACGGCCAACGAGAGGTCCAGGTTGACCACTCCGGGCTGCACACGCGCGCGCTGATTCTCGATATCGATTTCGAGAATTTCTTTCATTCGCGCAAAGCCCACCAGGACGCCGCCCTCGGCCGCGACCGCGCCACCGCTTAGCCCCGTTCCAGCGCCCCGCGCCACGACGGGCACTTTATGCCGGCCCGCGAGCTTGACGATCCGAATCACCTCTTGAGTCGTGCGCGGAAAAACCACGGCGTCCGGCTGCCGGAGCGAGGAAAGCCCGTCGTACTCATAGAGCATCAGGTCCTCGGGGCGCCAGAGAACAGCGCTTTGCCCTACGATGCCGGCCAGTTCGCGGATAAGAGGGCTGGGTTTCATGGGGCTTAAATGAAGGGTGAAACGCTTCCCGCCAAGCGGCGTGAATCCCGCGACTACTTTCCTTCTCCGCGAGGACCACCCAAAGGGAGTATATCGGACACCCTTGGGGTCGTCAACGCAGCTCGCTGAAGGCAGCCATCCGAGCCGTGGCAGCGGGCGAGGGGGCTCAACCTGGTCTCAGCACGCAATGCCCTCTCCGAACTAGATTTACGAGTCGATATCATCTGCATGGTCATCGCCGCGTTTGACATGATTTTCGCGAACCCTTTCCGCGCCCGGCGCGTATTAATGTTTGAACGCAGGAACAAGGCTCGGGATTAGACGAATCCCAGCAGGCAAGGCATCGGGGCTAACAAACCAAACAACGGCCACGTCTAAAAGGAAAGTCAGGCAGAAAGAACGTGGCGAGTAAGAATCGGGGAGAAGGACGCCCGCGCTGCCCCCGGTCGTGGGCGAACAAGAAACTCAACGGGGTTAAATGGATTGCTGTCGCCGACGGTTTGGCGGCCTGGGCGGCGACAATCCTCGGAAAGGCGCGAAGCCCGAAGGGCTTCCCCCTTTTCATTTAACCCCGAGTGATTTTAGGGGCTGTTCCCCGGGAATGCAACCGCCGCCCGGTCGGGCCGGGTTCGGGCAGGTTGCATCAGCCTCCTCACCGCCAACCAACACTCAGGCACAAGTGCCAAACAGGAGGATTCAGATGAAGAGCTTTCGCTCGGTCGTTTCGATTTTGGCGTTGGCGCTGACGGTTTCAGCCGCC
>JAIQGA010000443.1 GCA_020072925.1 Terriglobia bacterium
ATTTCTTTGATTCGGAGGCGCGGCGCCTCGTTGCATGGTCTCGTGGAGCGGCCGCCTTCAGGCGGGCGGTGCCGGGCTGAAGCCCGCCGCTACGTCACAACATTCAACGGAACACCCGTGGCGTGATACGATGCGTCCCTCACTCCGGAGGGCGGTCATGAGAACTTACCGAGTCACGGGGCACTGGGCGTTGCTGGCGGTGTGCGCGGGCGCGCTGGTGCTGGTTACGGAGAGCTGGCCGCTCGGCGCGCAGCGGCCGGACAATGCAAACTCCTACGTTGTTACCAAAAACGTGATGGTGCCAATGCGCGACGGCGTAAGGCTCGCCACGGACATCTACTTTCCGGCCCAGAACGGCGCGCGGCAGGAAGGAAAGTTCCCCGCGATTCTCGAGCGAACGCCCTACAACAAGGACGGCTCCGAATCCATGGCCGCGTATTTCGCCGCGCATGGCTACGCGTACTTCGTCCAGGACACGCGCGGCCGCTTCGCCTCCGAAGGTGTGTGGCACATGATGACGGACGATGTGAACGACGGCCACGACACCGCGGCGTGGTTGACAAGCCAGCCGTGGAGCGATGGTGGCTTCGCGATGATGGGGACTTCCTACGTGGGCGGGGTGCAGCACGCCATGGCGGAATCCGACCCTCCGGGCCTCAAAGCGCTGGTGCCTGCGGACGCCGTCGCCAACGCCGGCTATTTCGGCATGCGCAACGGCGGCGCGTTCGAACTGCGCTTCATGAATTGGGTCTTCTTCACCACGCCCTTGGGCAGCCGCGAGGCGCGCGATCCCGCTACGCAGGCGGCGCTCGAAGACATGCACAAACATGTGCGCGAATACCTGCTCGACCTGCCGATTCGCAAGGGCGCGACGCCGCTCAAGCTCGCGCCCGAGTACGAGGACTGGTTGATTTACGCAATAGGACACGGCGAGAACGACGCGTACTGGAAGCAGCCGGGGTTCGACGTCGTGGACCAGGTGGCACGCTACAGGGACGTCCCGGTTTACCTGATCGGCGGCTGGTACGATTCCTGGGCGCTGCAAACCACCATGAGCTACACGGCACTGGCGAAGAGCAAGCGCGGTCCCATCAAGATGATTCTTGGCCCGTGGATTCATGGCATGCACGCACACCACGCGCACGGGCAGGTGGAATTCGGGCTGGACGCGGCGATCGACCGACAGGCGTTTCACCGGCGCTGGTTCGACCGCTGGCTGAAAGGGATCGACAATGGCGTCGAGAAAGACGCGCCCGTAAAGATATTTGTAATGGGTGGCGGTAGCGAGGCGAAAACCTCGGACGGCCGCCACCTGCACGGCGGCGTCTGGCGCGACGAGCACGAATGGCCGCTGGCGCGCACCGAGTTTACGCCTTACTATCTGCACGGAGACGGGACGCTCTCGCCGGAGAAACCTGCGGAGGCTGCAAGCTCGACGAGCTACGATTTCGATCCGCGCCACCCCGTGCCCACCATCGGCGGCAACATTTCTTCCGGTGACGGGATTCTGCTTCAAGGCGCGTGGGACCAGAAATGCAGCGCGGAGGTCTGGAACTGCCGGGACGCGCTGCCACTCTCCGCGCGGCGCGACGTGCTGGTCTTCATGACGCCGCCGCTGGAGCGCGATGTGGAATTGACTGGACCCATCGATGTGAAACTCTGGGCGTCTTCTTCCGCGGTCGATACGGATTTCACCGCGAAACTTCTGGACGTGCATCCTCCTAATCCCGATTTTCCGGGCGGCATCGACATGAATCTCGAGGACGGGATCATCCGCGCACGTTTCCGCAATTCCCTTGAAAAACCGGAGCTGATGAAGCCGGGCGAAGTGTATCAGTTCTTCATTCATCTTTATCCCACTTCGAATGTTTTTAAGGCAGGACATCGCATTCGAGTTGATATCTCGAGCAGTAATTTCCCGAGGTTCGACGTGAACCCGAATACCGGCGAGCCCCTGGGCGACTACCGGCGGATGATCACCGCCACCAACACCATCTACCACGACCGCGCGCACCCGTCGCAGATCATTCTGCCGATTATTCCGCATTAACGCGGATCAGAGGAACAAGGCGCCCGCCGCCTCCGTGTGGTCTTTCAGCGCGGCATAGAAGTCGAGACCCCGCTCCAGAGAACGGAACGCATCGAAGAGGGCGACATCGCCCGTCGGCAGAGGAACGATCCCCGACCGGGGGTGGAGGATCTCCTCGGCATGGACGAGCTGGAACTTGATGCACTCGGCTCCCGCGCCCACCGCGGAGTCGATGAGAGCGCGGGCGCGACCAAGGTCCCCCTGGTGCGACGTCCCCAGCTCCGCGACGACAAGGCAGGGGTATCCCGGTCCGATAGGACGTCCAGTGAACATGACCATCACCACTATGATCGTTCGAAAGCAGCGCGCACAAAAGCCCTTTTCATTGAGAGGGGAGGTTTGCGAACCATGCAGGGATGGACTGATACGATGGTGAATCGTATACTTGATCGTATGAAAGTCACGGCCAGCATTCCAGATGCGCTCGTCAGCGACGTGCAGCGCCTGGCC
>JAIQGA010000170.1 GCA_020072925.1 Terriglobia bacterium
TGCGCCTGCACCAGGCGCTCATCGATCATGGCGCGGATATTGTCGTTGCTCAGCTGCTCGACCTTGCCGACCTCGTGCGAAGTGCGAAAGCCATCGAAGAAGTGGAGGAAAGGAACGCGCGCCTCCAGTGTGGCGGCGTGCGCGATCAGGGCTGAGTCCATCACCTCCTGCACTGAGTTCGAGGCCAGCAGCGCGAAGCCGGTGGGGCGCGTCGCCATCACGTCGCTGTGGTCGCCGAAAATCGAGAGCGCGTGCGTCGCCAGGGTGCGCGCGGAGACGTGAAACACCGTGGGCGTGAGTTCGCCCGCGATCTTGTACATATTGGGAATCATCAACAGCAGGCCCTGCGAAGCCGTGAACGTCGTGGACAACGCGCCGGTCTGCACGGCGCCGTGCAGCGCGCCTGCCGCGCCACCCTCACTCTGCATCTCGATGACGCGCGGGACGGTGCCCCAGAGGTTCGGCTGCTCTTCCGCCGACCACTGGTCCGCCCACTCGCCCATGGGCGAAGAAGGCGTAATCGGGTAAATCGCGACGACCTCGCTCAGCCGATAGGCCACGTAGGCCGCGGCTTCGTTGCCGTCAATCGTTACTTTGTTTCTGCTCATTGCATCACTCCATGTCTTTTAGAAAAACCTTAACCGTTCGTCCGAGTTCAGAATCCGTAAGCCCGAGTCGTGGGAAACCCGACAGGACAGTCTGATGAAGACATCAACTCGTCCAACGTATTTCCGGGGCCGCTTCGCGAGAGTCTGTCATCATGCAACCGCCCCGTTTCCACTTTCCGCCAGGCGCCGCCCAATCTGGATGGCTTCCGCGGTGTCCGCTTGCCGGCCGGCGGGCAGCGCCGTTAGTACTGCTTCCCAGGCCGCGGCGGGCAAGGCAGAAGTCATGCTCATCCACGCGGCCAGCCCGGCCAACGCCGCCCGCTTGGGATTTGCTTGGCGGCGCAGTGGCAGCCGCACCGTGCGGCCCACGCTCGGTGAAGCCTCCACTTCGCTGTCGAGCAGGACCAGCGTCCCCGCGTGGCAGCGCGCCACCGTGCCGTTGGCCAGGAGTTCCTTCCAGCCATCCCCGCTGGCGATCACGACGACGTCAGGACTTTCCATGCCGGTGTATTCGATGGGCTGTGGGCTGAGGCAGATTTCCGCCAGCGAAAAGCCCGTTCCCTGCGTAACCGGGTTGTCATTCTTCTGCGTTGAGTACAGCCCGACGGCAAGCGCTGCGCGGCAGAGAAGGTTGGCGGCGGATTGCACGCGCTCACCGGCGGTCCCCGCCACAACCAGGTGCAATTCCTTTTCCAGTTGCGCCCGCGTCGACACTTCCTCGAACTGCGGCTCTGGCTCGCTCGCCGAGTGCGAGCCATGTTCGTGCCGGTAAAGGTCGATGAAGGTTGGGCGCTCCTGTTCCGTTTCAAATTCACCGATCCGATAGCCCTGGCGTTGCATGGCCTCGTCAAGCGTCTTTCCGGTCAGGCGATTCCAGCGCGTGGCATATGCGGTACACAACTCAACGACTTCGACGAGCGAGAATCCCGGGAAGTCGATGGCGTCCGCGATGGTGGTATCCAAGTCGGCAGCGGTGGCGTACTGACGCGCCAGGAATCCGGCGTGAGCCGTGCGGAGCAACGCCAGAAGATCGAGAGGCGGCGTCCAGTTTCCCTCCGGCGTGGTGGCGGTCACCCAGTTGAGGGGTGTGAGCGCCGAATGCTGTCCGCCGGTCATCCCGAACAGGAAGTTATTGTGGACGAGCACCGTGATGTCGACATTGAGCTGTGCGGCGTGCACCAGGTGCAGCAAGCCGATCATGGCCCCGCCGTCGCCCACCATGACGATCGGCTTCAAGCGGTGTTCGTCCAACGTTACCTCCGCCAGGGCCATGCCCGTGGCGAAGGCGGTGGAGCGGCCGTGGGTCGTGTGAACCGTGTGCAAGTAGGGGAAGAGAGAATCCGCAAGGCCGACGCACCCGATGTCCGTCGTCAGAACTACGGAACGCGGCGGAAGGCCGAGGCGTTCCAGGGCGCGGCTTAAGTGTCGAACCACCAGGGCGTGGCCACAGCCGCGGCAGTAGGGCAGTTGCACGTCGGGCGCAAGATAGACAGACTCCGCCATCAGCTCATGACCCCCTGTACGGCTCGCACAATTTCGGTTGGTGAGATGAGGCTGCCGATCTTGTTAATTCCAAAAACCTGCTTGCCGCTCAGATGCGGCGCCAGCACGGCGCGGTACTGGCCGGTGAGGTTCTCCTCTGCAACAAAGACGAACGGGGCGCTCGCCACCGCCCAGTCCAGCGCCCGGAGGGGGACCGGAAATAGCGTCTGAATTTGCAGGAACGAAATCGGATAGCCTTCCCGGCGCAGCATGCCCACGGCTTGGCGGGCGGCGCGCGCCGTCACGCCATAACTGATCAGCAGGCAGCGCGCGTCCGGATCGAGGTCGGGCTTGGCGAGAGCCATTTCTTCCGCGTGCGCCTCGATTTTGCGCTGCAAGTGCTGCAGAACTTCCAGAACCTCAGGTGAATTCTTGCGGAGACGTCCCGCTTGATCGTGCGCGGAACCCGTCACGGTCACCTTTACGTCGCCGCCCACCTCGGTGAAGGTGGGGACTTCTTCTGGATCATCAAAGGCGTACGCGCCGCGGGAAGGGTGGCGGGTTGATCGCGGGCGTTCGTGGACCGCGATCTTCTCCAGCGTGGCGTCATCCACAACCTCGGTGGTCATGCCGACCTCTTTATCCGAGAGCACGAGCGCAGGCGTGCGCAGACGCTCCGACCAGTCGAAGGCCTGTTGCACAAGTTCATAACACTCGGCGGCCGTGCTGGGAGAAAACACCGGAATCGTGTATCCGCCCGAGGTCGAGAAGGCCGCCAGCCAGACGTCCCCCTGCGCGCCCTGCGTCGCCCCGCCGGTGCTCGGACCCAGGCGCTGCACCAGCGCGATGACCACCGGAGTTTCCGTCATCAAAGCGTATTGAACAGTTTCAATCATCAAGGCCCAGCCTGGCCCTGAGGTCGCCGTCATGGCCTTGAGGCCGCGGAGACTCGCGCCGACGCAGTAACACAATGAGGAGATTTCATCCGGCGCGGAGAGACCAAGTCCGGCACGTCCCGGCAGTTCACGCATCATGACCTCGTAGATCTCTGAGGCCGGAGTGATGGGGTAACCGGCAAAGAAGCGACACCCGGAGGCTAGAGCGCCTTCGGCCAGCATGCGATTTCCGGAGCAAAGCCTTTTTGGCATCCTGATCCCCACAGAGACGGAGCAACAAGAGGGCCAAGATGGGGCAGGAAGTACACCTTTCAAGCCATTGATTTATAAGCAGTTGTCGTGATGTCGGGCAAATCGTCATGCTGCTTTAGGGCCAGAAGCCCCGTTGGTGGGTGATAACCCGCCCTTTCCTCCCGTGCAGTAGGTTCATTCCAAAGGCGTGAAGAGTGGCCGACTTCTTCAAAGTATGAGTGTTGGGAGAACGAAATCGAGGGACCAGTGCAAGAACCCGACGAATTGATTCGTCGAGGAGGAAAGGAAACTTGATATCGGCTTCAGAAGTTCTGCGAGTTGGCAGAGCGGAAGCGCGCGCTGCGGAGCGGAGGTTCGGGCACGAGGCGCCGCCAGTTCAGAGCCGGGATGAGCCGGTGGTACGGGCCGAAGAGCCGCACTACAAGCAAGGCGTAGATGAGCAGCAACTGAAAGCGCACGGCCAACCACGATAGCCGCCAGCCCGCGGGGGCGTTCTCGCTCTGGCCTTTGGCTGGAGAAAAATCGGGGGTGCGAACCAGTTCGTTGAACGAAGCGCGTAAGGCCTTAAGCCAGCAAATCGCCATGCGCTTTCGGGAGCTCAGGAGCGCTTTAGCCAGCCGCGGAAACCTCAACTCGTCGCGCAGCCAGAGGTAATCGGCGGAATCGAAGATCTGCCTCACGAGGTCCAGCCAGCGCACGTCCCATTCGTCAGGGACACGGGTCGGCCCAACCTTTTCGCCCGCGACTTCGGGAGGCCGCCCGGGGCGAGCCAACACTACCACCAACACGAGGATCAGAAATGCAAGAGCGGCATAGGCAAAGATAGGGATCATTTCCTTAGTAACCTGGACAGAGAATTATTGAACCGCCCGAGCAAGTCCGGAACGAGAGTTGCGTCGCCGGGACGGGCTTCACGAGAGAAGATTACGGCGGGCTCGTACCGCCATAGGGCCACCGTCCATACAAGCAGGCAAAGCGTGTAGCTGACAGGCCCGACTATGGCGAATGTGCTGCCGTACTGCGCCCGGTTCAGGCGGGCGGCCAATTCGAAATTCACGATGTTCGACGAAAGATAAAGGCCCAGCCCCACCATCATCCCGGAGGTATTCGTATTCATTGGCAAATCGAAAGAGCGGGCGACTGCCAACAGACAGACGATGATCACGGCTTTCGTGACGGACGAACGTTTGACCAGTTCCGCGACGTGGCCACCGGGCGATCCCGGAACTGCAAGGGCGGGCACGATGTAGAATACGAAAAAGCCAATCGAAATGGCTCCGGTCAGCATGCGACCTAGACTGCGAACGGCAGGATAGGAATTGAAGATGTGGTCAGAAATTTCCACTAGGACGGCGAACTCCGCCACCAGCGTGACCATGAAAAAAATCCAGAAGCTGCCCTCGTAATACCGAGGCGACAGCCAGCGAGCGGCATAGGCGCCGGCGGATCCCATAAAAACGAGCATCAGGTAGGAATAGAAAAGCGGGAATCGCGAGAGAAATTTACCGGCGCGCGCCCTCCAGATTATTATTCCCTCGAGTAGCAGCGAAAGAAGGCCGAGGAACAAGGTTGTCTTTCCGTTGCACTCAGCTTTGGGTGGGCAGAGTTTCCGCGCCCTGCCCCACCCAAAGCTTTGGCAAACCAACTTACTCCTTTGGCGGATAGGGCCACGGAAAACCACCAGCCGGGTGCTCATGAAAGCTTACCATAGTCATTACCTCCTTTCTACGTAAATTGTTTATCGCGAAGTAGGCGACTTTCCGTACCATACCCACCAGAATTCAAGGATGTTTGAACTCGGTCTGATCAGTATTACCCTGCTGGTGACTAAACCTTTTGGAATGAGGAGATTCGGCGCTTCCTCCTTCTCCGTACAGCGTGCGCCCCTGCGGCCACGTCGAAGATGTGCTCAAATGATCGGGCTGGTTTTTCTTCTTACAGGTCTGGGGCGAAGTTTGCTAATCTCTTGCGCGAGTCGCGCCGGCCCCGCGTGCAATGCCGGGAAATAGAGCGTTGTCGCGGGTTGATAACCTGGTTAATACAGGCGCGACGCTTAACTTCCATGCCTAACTCTGCAACCCAATTTTTCGCGGGACTCGGCGTTCTGGGTGTATTTGCCGGGACGATGGGTGCGCTGTTGGGGATTGGAGGCGGGCTGATCATAATCCCGATCCTGACCCTGGTTTATGGCGTGCCGATACACCAGGCGATTGGCACGAGCCTCTGCTGCATCATTGCCACCTCGAGCGGCGCTGCCGCCAACTACGTCGAGCACCGCCTGAGTAACATCCGTCTGGGAATGACTCTGGAGTTGGCCACCACGGTGGGTGCAGTCGCAGGCGCACTGGTGGCGGCCGCTCTGCATCGGGAAGCCCTGGCTATCCTGTTTGCGGTGATGTTGTGTTACGCGGGCGGGACGATGGTTCGGCGCAGTCTGAAAGCCTCGGCGACGGAACCCGAGGCCACCGCTTCCTACACGATCCGGCGCTGGCCTTTGGGCATGATCGGTTCCGGCGTGGCTGGGGTCGTTTCCGGATTGCTGGGGATCGGCGGTGGCCCCATCAAAGTTCCCATCATGTATCTCGTCATGGGCGTTCCATTCAAGGTGGCGACGGCTACCTCGAACTTCATGATTGGGGTCACCGCCGCGGCTAGCGCTTTCATTTATTACTCACGCGGCGATGTGCAATTGCTTCTCACCGCGCCCACTGCCATCGGCGTTTACGTGGGCGCCAGCTTGGGGACGCACATCATGCGCCGCACGCCCAGCCGATGGCTGATCCGGCTGTTCTCGGCGATCATGTTCTACTTCGCAATCATGATGGTGTGGAAAGCCCTGCGGGGAGGATTTGCGGGCTGAGAGAAGAGCCCTCGCAACTGCAGGTTTCCGGCGCTTCGGCCGTTCTGGGAGGTTGACTCAACGTGCCATTTTCAGAGCGACAAGGCGAGCACGCGATTTCGCTGGTGCTGCGCTACGGTTCGCTGATAGCGACCGTCGTGATGGCGCTGGGCCTGGGCCTGATGCTGGCGGCGGGGCCTGCCAACTCCCTCCTCACTTATCATCGCGTGGCTCTCCCGGCTTTGCTCCCCCGGCTGATGCACCTGGATGCCGCGGCCCTCACGGAATTCGGGATCATTCTCCTCTTGCTGACACCCATCTTTCGGATCCTGGTGGCTATTGCGACCTTCGCCCTCGAGCGGGATCTGAAATATGTGCTCGTCGCGCTGGGCGTCCTTGCAGTGGTTCTGCTCAGCATCAGCTTCACGATCGAGGGATGATGCCAGTGAGTCAGTGAATCAGTGGGTCAGTGAGTCATTGACTCAGATGGTGAGTAAACTGTGGAATCGCAAAGTTCGCTGACTCGTTCATTGACTCACTGATTCACTGACTCACTGATTCAGTTCCCGGAAACTCTTCGAATTTTGGCGCCCACTCTGGTGAGTTTCTCTTCGATTCGTTCGTAGCCGCGGTCGATGTGATACACACGGTCAATCAGGGTCTCGCCTTCCGCCGCCAGGCCGGCCAACACCAATGAAGCGCTGGCTCGCAGGTCCGACGCCAGAGTTTTGGCGCCGCTGAGAGGCGTCCGCCCATGGACCACCGCGCGCCGCCCATTCACGGCGATATCCGCACCCATGCGGGCCAACTCCAGGGCATGCAGGAAGCGATTCTCAAAAATCGTCTCGGTAATGACGGAGGCGCCCTCGGCTTGCGTCATGAGGGCCATGTACTGGGCCTGCATGTCGGTGGGGAAGCCCGGAAATTCTTGAGTGGTCACGTCCGCAGCGCGCAGGCGAGTGGGACCCTCGGCAGTGAGGATTGCACGCGTCTCTAAAGAGCCAACGGGTTTGGCGACCTTGTCGATTCGCACCCCAGCTTCCGCCAGTTTGCCCATAACTGCCGTCAAGTGCGTGGGTTCGACCCACGCAACGCTAAGCCTGCCTCCGGTGATGGCTGCCGCCACAAGGAAAGTGGCAGCTTCAATGCGATCGGGGATAATGCTGTGCTCAGTGCCGTGGAGGCGGCTGACCCCGCGGATGCGAATCTCGCCCGTGCCCGCTCCTTCGATCTGAGCCCCCATTTTGTTCAGCAGGTTGGCGAGGTCTTGTACCTCCGGTTCCCGCGCGGCATTTTCCAGGAGGGTTTCCCCTTCGGCGAGCGTGGCTGCCATCATCAGGTTTTCCGTACCCGTTACGGAGATCACATCGAATGAAAAGTTCGTACCTTTTAATCCATCGGACTGAGCATGGATGTAACCGTGCTCGATCTTAATTGTGGCGCCGAGTTGCTCCAGGCCCTTGAGGTGTAAGTTTACCGGGCGCGCGCCGATGGCGCACCCGCCTGGAAGCGAAACCCTGGCGTGGCCGAACCTTGCGACGAGAGGACCCAGAACCAGGACGGAAGCCCGCATTTGCTTGACGAGTTCGTACGGCGCGAGCGGGTTCAAAAGCTGACGCGCCTCGATCTCGACTCGGTTCCCGTGTTCTTCATGGGTGACGGAAGAATCGACCCCGAGTTCCTCCATCAGGCTTCGGAGGGTACTGATATCGCGCACCCGGGGGACGTTGTGAAGAATGACGCCTTGATTGGTCAGCAGCGCCGCCGCCATCTCGGGCAGCGCCGCATTCTTCGCGCCGCTGATCGCCACTTGGCCTTCCAGAGGGCGGCCGCCGGTGATGAGGAATTTATCCATTGCTTTTCTTTGGCCCTGCGAAAATTGAATCAGTGAGTCAGTGAGTCAGTGAATCATTGACCCAGAAAATCAAGCAGCTGGCGATTTGGCAGTCCTTTGCGAGGCGGCGAAAATTGCCAAGAGTTCATTCGCCTCCTTGATGATTCCGCACATTTGCTTTGGAGGGACTACCTCGCTCTCGACGAGCAGGTCCAGCCAGAAAACGGTTTCGTCCGCTTCCTCGACGACCACGCCGATCTTTGCGGCGAACTCAACCCGGGACCGTGCCCGGCACGCGGCGCGATAATTAGCTGCGACAGACGTACCTGAGCGGAGAATCTGGCGTCCAATTATCCTTGCTTCTTCTGTTTTTGGCAGTGAGCGAAAGAGCCGGATAATACGAAGCGCAAAGAGCTTGGTCCGTTCCTTCAACTCTATCGTGGGATTTGTCATGGTGCCTCCTACGACGCAAATTCTTTGCCGAGGCAATCGCCACTTTTCGTGCGCTACTCATTCAGTCCTTCAATGACTCACTGATTCACTGATCCACTGACTCACTCCTCTTCCCGCTATAGAACGGGTCGGCCTCTCACGTACGTCTGCGTGACGTAATAGTTCCGGTCGAGGATGGCGAGGTCCGCGTCGGCGCCGGAAGCGATGACGCCTTTCTGTTTTTCGAGTCCGAGGAGTCGCGCGGGATTGAGGGTGGCGCAGCGTAGGCAGGTTTGATAGCTGAAGCCGGTGAACTGCGCGAGGTTGCGCACGGCGGCATCCAGGGTAATCGTGCTGCCCGCCAGGTTGCCTTCCACGGTCCGGCACACCCCTCCGGCCACGTGCACCGTAAAGTTGCCCAGGCGGTAGTTGCCGTCAGGCATGCCAGCGCCGCTCGAACTGTCGCTGACCAGCACGATGCGCTCCAACCCCTTGGATTTGACCAGCAGGCGTATGGCCGTGCTCTCGACGTGCACGCCGTCGCAGATCAGTTCGGCGCTGACGCGATCGTCGGTAAGCACCGCGCCGATGATTCCGGGATCGCGATGCAGGAAGGGGCGCATGGCGTTGTAGAAGTGAATGGCGATCGTGGCGCCGGCGGCGATGGCGCGTTCGGCTTCTTCGGCAGTGGCATTGGAGTGGCCAATGCCCACGCGCAGCCCGCGGCCGCGCGCGTATTCGAGCACCGCCAGAGCGCCTTCCATTTCCGGCGCCAACGACAGCACCCGCGCTGCGCCTCCCGCCGCGTCGAGCATGCGGGACAACGTTTCGACGGAGGGCTTTTGAATCTGCGAGACGGGGTGCGCGCCACGCTTCTTGACGTTGATGAAGGGTCCCTCAAAGTGGATGCCCACCGGGTGCGCGCCCGCGAATTTATCGGCAGCTCCGTGCGAGGTCTGCGAGGCCCGAATCATTTCGCCGATGGCCCGCGCGGCGTGGAGCGTGCGCTCCAGGGTGGCCGTCACGGTGGTGGCGAGATACGAAGTGGTCCCGTGCCGCGCCAGGTAGGTTCCCACCGCCGCCAGCGCTTCCGGGGAGGCTTCCATCAGGTCGTGGCCCGCGGCGCCGTGGATGTGCATGTCGATGAACCCCGGAACCACAATGCGGTCCTGATTGTCGACCACGGTGGTTCCGGCGGGGAGCTTCACCTCGTCGCGCGTGCCCACCTTCGCGATGCGCGCCCCATCGATGAGGATGGCCCCGTTCTTGATTTCTTCCGTGGGCGTAAAAATCATTCCGCACAGGATGGCTTTGAGCGGTTTCATAAGATCCTCCCCAACCCTTCCGGTGCTGTCGCCGGTGCGGCGCGACCACTCCGTGCCAAGGAGCCGCGAGCGTTGGCGCGCAGGATTTGCGCCACGTTTCCTTCTTGTTTCAGCAAACGTACCGCCTCGAATTTCGACACCTTCATTACCTGCATGAGCAATGCCACCGGGAGGTTACCGCCGGAATCCCGGAGCGCTTTCGCTGCTTGCGGCGTGGTGGCGTGCGCGACCTTTTCGAGGATGGATTGCCCTCGCCGGCGCAGCTTTTCATTGGTCAGTTGCATGTGGACCATCCAGTTCGAGAACACGCGCCCCAGCCGGACCATGGTGGCGGTCGAAAGCATATTGAGGACCAGCTTCTCCGCCGTCCCGGCTTTCATGCGACTGGAGCCCGCGAGGACTTCCGGGCCGACGACGGGAACGATTGCGACCTGAACCCAGCGGCGAAGTGGCGCCTCAGGATCGCACGTCAGACCAATCGTGGTCGCGCCTACACGCCGCGCATAGCGCACCCCTCCGAGCACGTAGGGCGCTCGTCCGCTCGCCGTGATTCCCACCAGCAGGTCGGCAGAACTCAGCTTCAGGCGCTTCAGGTCGCGCACGGCAAGCTTCGGATCATCCTCGGCGCCTTCGATTGGCCGAAACATCGCGCGCGAGCCGCCGGCCACCACGCCGACCACGCGATCCGTGCCGAACGTGGGAGGACACTCAGCGGCGTCGAGCACACCCAGGCGCCCACTCGTTCCCGCACCAAGATAGATTAACCGTCCTCCGTGGAGGATCGCGTCTACTGCGAGGTCAACGGCGCGCGCGATCTGCGGAAGAGTCCGCCCTACGGCTGACGCCACACGCCGGTCCTCGCGGTTAATAATGCGCAGGATTTCCCGCGTGGATTTCGTGTCAAGTGAGACTGAGGCCGGATTCGCGCGCTCCGTGATGCGCTCACGCCTATCGTTCATAGCTGTCGAATTGAGCAATCAGTTTTCGGTGGTCAGCTATCAGCCCTCAGCCACCACGAGCCAACTTGGTCGCGCTTGGCTGACTGCTGAACGCTGACGGCTGAAAGCTCTAAGGTGGCGAAGCGAGAATGCCGCTACTTCCCGGCCAGGGTCTGCCACCCCCGCCGCGAAAAATCCCAGTAAATGGCGTATCCGGCAATCACCGAGATCACCAGGAAGAGGAAGCCGATTCCCAGCGATCCAAGGATGATCTTCCCGATCCCGAACAGCGCCATATAAACCATCAGACAGCCGAGCAGCCAGTCCACCAAATTATACCAGCCATCGTGACTGGCGGGAATTTCGGGTGCCTGCGCCGCGATGCGCTTCCAGCCCATTACGCTCGGCCGGACGCGGCGATAGAATTCCAGCAGGCGGGATTCCGGTTCCGGTTTGGTGAGCAGTGTCACCAGCACCCACACGACGGTGGTCACCGCGACGGTGAAAAGGATGCGCTTGGCGAAAACCGTGGCATCCGAGCCTTCGAAATGCACAAACCAGCGCAAGGCCATGGTCGTGATCGCCGCGGCGCTCATGGACGCCACTTCGGACCAGGCGTTGATCCGCCACCAGTACCAGCGCAGCAGGTAGACCGCTCCCGTCCCGGCGCCAATGCCCAGCAGAAGTTCCCACGCCCCGCCCACGCTGCTCATAAACAGGGAGACCACAGCACCCAGGATGGCGAGAAAGGCCGTGAACCCCTTCGAGGCGAGCACGTAGTGGCGTTCATCGCGGCCGCGCACCGCGAACCGCCGGTAGAAGTCGTTGACAATGTACGAAGAGCCCCAGTTGAGCTGCGTAGCGATCGTGGACATGTACGCTGCCGCGAAGGCCGCGAGCATGAACCCCCGAAACGCTGCGGGGAGGTAATCCAC
The DNA here is from genome assembly GCA_020072925.1 of Terriglobia bacterium. Taxonomy (GTDB): domain Bacteria; phylum Acidobacteriota; class Terriglobia; order UBA7540; family UBA7540; genus JAIQGA01. Next base: position 11,542 of record JAIQGA010000170.1, read on the forward strand.
CCAGACTTTAATGAAACCGATCTCGGGGTCCTTGAGGCTGGGGTAAAGAACCACCGAGGCCAGCGCCGTCAGGATCCACGGCCAGGGCCGCAACGCGTAGTGCGCGATGTTGAACCAGAGCGTGGCCCAGAGCGAGTGCTTCTCGTCCTTGGCGCAGAAAATACGCTGCGCAATGTAGCCGCCGCCTCCCGGCTCCGCGCCCGGATACCAGTTGGCCCACCAGTTCACCCCCAGATACATGGCAAAGGCCAGAAAAGGCATCCAGGCGGAATGCAGGAAGGGAACAAAGGAAAGGATCGAGCCAGACCCTCCGCCGGCCGCGGCGCGGTGCGCGGTATCGATGGCCGCGAGTTTCGCCTTCAGCGCCGCCATGCCACCCACGGCCTCGATGCCGTAATACGCAAGGACGATCACCATCGTCATCTTCAGGATGAACTGTACGAGGTCCGTCCAGAGCACACCCCAGAGGCCCGAAATCGAAGTGTAGAATCCCGTGAAAGCAATGATGGCGAAAATCACCACCAGCGCGTACAACTTGGGAACGTCCACGCCGGAGTAGATATTCTGGGCGAGGTGCGTGAACCATTCGGGGATAGGCAGCACCGTGGCCAGGATCTTTTCCATGGCCAGATTCACCCAGCCTACAATCAGGCAGTTCATCAGAATGCCGAAATAGAGCGCGCGAAAGCCGCGCAGGAAGGCCGCGGGCTTTCCCGCGTAGCGCAACTCGACCAACTCCGCATCGGTGATGACCTCGGCGCGGCGCCAGAGCCGCGCGAAAAAGAACACGGTCATCATCCCGCTCAGCGGCGTGTCTGCGGCGAAGGTCGTCGCCACCATCGAGGTTCCCGCCAGCCACCAGGAGACTTGGCGGCCGGAAACGAAGAAGTCTCCGGTGCTCTTACTGGCTTTCGACCGGTAGTAGATGCCGATCGCCAGGTTGATCGCGAAGTACGCGGCCACAACAAGCCAGTCGAGGAGTGTAAGTCGCATGGAGTGAGCTACCTTTTGCGAATTTCAAGACCAGCATTGACAGAACTGGCTGGCGAGTATATAGCAAAAGACTTTTCGGCCGAAGGACTAACTTCTGCGCTTCCAGCGGCACCCGTGCGGAGCGTGGCGCAGACTTAGGTGAAGTGAGATATACTTGGGCTGTCGCCACGAATGATAGGGATGAAGTGCGGGCATGGCGGAACAATGATCTATAAGATCCAGATCGCGATTCCACGTCAAGAGATTGCTGACTTCTGCCGACGACACCATATTCGCAAGCTTTCCCTGTTCGGCTCCGTCCTGCGCGCCGATTTCCATCCTGGCAGCGATGTGGACATCCTCGTAGAGTTTGAGCCGGGTCATGTGCCGGGATTCATTCGCTTGTCGCAGATGGAGGATGAACTGTCTCAGCTCCTGGGAGGCTACAGGGTGGACCTGGTGACGGCCAAGTTCCTGAACCGCCGGGTGCGGGATCGCGTCCTCGCAGAGGCGGAGGTTCAGTTTGCCGAAGGATGACCTTGTTTACATCGGCCACATGCTCGACATGGCTCGTAAGGCCCGGCGCTTGGTTGAGGGCAAGCAGCGCGAGGATTTTGACAAGGAAGAAACACTCCGACTAGCTCTCGCCCACCTCGAACAGATTGTCGGGGAGGCGGCCCGGCGTGTCTCGCAGGAGTTCCGTGACCACCACACTCAAGTCCCGTGGAAAGCGATTATCGGCATGCGCCATAAAGTGGTCCACGATTACCTCGATGTGGACGAGGATGTGGTATGGGACACGGTCAAGAACGAACTTCCATCTCTAATCGTGGAACTGGAGAGGATCGTGCCGCCTGAGGATGCGAAGTGATCCTGTTTGTCCCTTCATTTGCTTTACTCAACTCCGGCTAGTTCGAGTTCAGCCGTCTCTTTGAAAACCCCGCAGAGTCGCTTCATATCTATCTCGGAGACAGCAGACATGAGAATTCCTCCTCCGGTGGTGAATGTTGGCCAAGTTACGACGCATTGCTGCGCACTCGTTTTGAGTAGCTTGCTGGTCATTTGCTTTGCAGGGGCCGCAGGTCCCGAGGTTATTGTTGCAGCCGACCCGCCGGCCCTTACCGAACAGCAACTGGCCCCCATTGCCTCGCTCGTCGAGCAGGCGATTCAGGAGAAGAAGTGCCCTGGGGCGGTGGTCCTGATCGGCCATCAGGGCAAGGTTGTTTACCGGCAGGCGTTCGGCGAGCGCTCGCTGGCGCCGATCCACCGGCCCATGACGCTCGACACGATCTTTGACATGGCTTCGCTCACCAAGGTGATTGCCACCACTACCGCCGTGATGCAACTCGTGGAGCAGGGCAAGATCGTGCTCACGGCTCCGGTGGCCGAATACTGGCCGGACTTCGGCGCCAACGGCAAGGACCGCATCACCATCCGCGAATTGATGACTCACTATTCCGGAATGCCTCCGGACCTAGACTTGGAGCCGGAGTGGTCCGGCTACGACACGGCCATGAAGATGATCATCGCGGTGAAGCCCATCGTCCCGGCCGGCACGCGTTTCATTTACAGTGACATCAATTATGAAACGCTGGGTGAAATCGTGCATCGTGTCTCCGGCGAACCGCTGGAGGTTTATTGCGCCGAACACATTTTCAAACCGCTGGGCATGAAAGACACGATGTTCAAACCGCCCGCTTCTCTGCGCCAGCGCATCGCGCCCACGCAGTACCAGCATGGCACCACGGGGAAGATGCTCTGGGGCGAAGTCCACGATCCGACCGCCTACAACATGGGCGGCATCGCGGGCCATGCGGGATTGTTTTCGACCGCCGACGACCTTTCGATCTTCGCCGAGATGCTCCTCGCGGGCGGTACCTACCACGACGCCCGCATCTTGAGCCCGCTCAGCATCGAGAAGATGACGGTCCCGCAGACGCCCCCCGATAAGATGGCGTTACGCGGCCTGGGCTGGGACATCGACTCGCCGTTCGCCTCGAATCGCGGCGAACTCTTCGACGTCGGTTCCTACGGCCACACCGGCTTCACCGGCACTTCAATCTGGCTCGATCCTGTCACCCAGACTTACGTAATCATCCTGACCAGCCGTGTTCATCCCGACGGCAAGGGCGATGTGGTGCAATTGCGTACCCAAATCACAACATTGGTCGCGGCGGCGCTGGGGCCCGCCTCCGCCGAGCAAGTCCTGGCCAGCCGGCGCTCGCTGACCGGCTACTTCGAGCTGATGAAGAGTTACCGCGAGCAGGGTCTGCGCAATGGCAAGGTCCAGACCGGCATCGATGTGCTCGAAGCGGAGAACTTCGCGCCGCTCGAGGGCCATCGCATCGGCCTTATCACCAATCAGTCGGGCGTGGATGCCCAGGGGCGACACGCGATTGACGCGCTCGCCCACGCGCGCGGCGTCAAGCTTGTGGCGCTTTTCAGTCCCGAGCACGGCATTCGCGGCCAAGCCGACGAGCGCGTTCCCTCCAGCACCGACGCCCAAACCGGCCTGCCCATCTACAGCCTCTACGGCGATGTCGAGCGTCCCACTGACGCGATGCTCCAGGGCATTGACACGCTCGTCTTCGATATCCAGGACGCGGGCGTGCGCTTCTACACCTTCATCACCACGCTTGGGTACACGATGGAGGCCGCGGGCAAGAAGGGAATCGAGTATTACGTTCTCGACCGCCCCAACCCCATCAATGGCCACGAGGTCCAGGGGCCCATCCTCGACGACGATTTGCGCTCTTTTGTCGGCTACTTCCCTTTGCCGGTCCGCCACGGCATGACCGTCGGCGAGCTCGCGAAAATGTACGATCAGGAAGAGCATCTTGGCGTCAAGCTGCACGTCATCAAAATGCGCGACTGGCAACGGACGGATTGGTACGACGAGACCGGTTTGGCCTGGGTGAATCCCTCGCCCAATCTGCGGAACTTGACGGAGGAAATCCTCTATCCCGGCGTGGCGATAGTGGAAGGCTCGAACGTCAGCGTGGGGCGCGGCACGGATACGCCCTTCGAAGTGCTGGGCGCGCCGTGGATCGATGGGCGCAAGCTCGCCGCCTATCTGAACGACCGCAGCGTTCAGGGGGTGCGGTTCATCCCCATGGATTTCAGGCCGCTTAGCAGCCGCTTCGAGGGCCAAGTGTGCCATGGCGTGCAAATCGTGCTGCTCGACCGCCAGGCGCTCGATCCCACCGAGTTGGGCGTGGAACTGGCTGCCGCCCTCTGGAACCTCTTTCCCAAGGACTTTGACCTCGACAAGACCCTGCCCCTTATCGGGGCGCGATGGGCGCTGGACGACATCCGCGCCGGCAAGAGCCCCGGGCGCATTGTCTACGATTGGCAAGAGCCGCTCGAGAAATTCCGCAAGTTGCGTGCCCAATACCTGCTCTACTAGGGGGGAGACGCTGACGCCCAACGGACTGCCCCCGTTGAAGACAATTTGTCCCTATCAGGCTGTTTCTTCCACTCTTGGGAGGGGAATATTGTCGTTTGGTGGGACTTTTGCTCCAAGGCAAGAAGCGATGAGACGAAAGGTCAATTTCACCCGGCGACAATTTATCCGAGTGGCGGCGGTCGGCGTGGCCGCAGCACCCATGCTGGGCTGCGGAGCCGGCAATAGTCCTTGGCGTTTCCTCAGCAAGCAGGAAGGTGAGACCCTTGCCGCGCTCAGCGACCGGATCATCCCCGAGGACCAATTCCCGGGCGCCGCGCGAGCGGGCGTGGTCAACTATATCGATCTGCAACTGATGGGCCCGTATAAGCGGTTTCGGAGCGTCTACCGTCGTGGGCTCACGGGCGTGGACCAGACCAGCCAGGCGATTTTCGGCAAGGGGTTCGTCGCCCTCAGCGGGGCGCAGCAAGACGGAGTGTTGAAGGCTCTTGAAAAGGGCAACGCGCCCGGCGCCATCTGGAAGGAAGCCTCTTCGCGGGAATTCTCCGATCTGCTCCTCGGCCATACCATGCAGGGCTTTTATGGCGACCCCCGTCACGGCGGCAATCGCGAGGGCGTCAGTTGGCAGATGCTCGGTTTGCCCTATCCGCCCATTCGCGGGCGGCGGCACTACGACCTCACCAAAACCGGCACCGTGCCTTCGGGATGATGCTTAGACACGCAAATAGTAAATGGTGAATAGTGAATTGTAAATTATGAATTCTGAATTATGAATGAAAAACGACGGAGCTCTGACAACTGACGACTGAAAACTGAGAACTGGCTATGGCCTTAGATCGAGTCAATGCGGTAGTAATCGGCGCGGGGGCGGGTGGCGGAATCGTGGCCAAGGAACTTGCGGAGGGGGGACTGCGCGTTGTGCTGCTCGAGCGCGGCAAGTGGTACACCGCCTTTGACTGCCGCAAAGATGATTTACGCAACCAGCGCACTTCGGTGCTGGGTTGCGCGTTTGGGCCGGACGACGAGCGCAATCGCCGCGTCACAGTGGACGCCCAGGGTCGTGAACTCATCGTACTGCCGAGCGATGGCGCCTACCAGAACAACGCCGCGTGTGTGGGCGGCGGAACGTTCAGCTACGGCGCGCTGGCGTGGCGATACCTCGAGAAGGACTTCCGCATGCGCTCGACCTACGGCGCGGTCGAGGGCAGCACTCTTGCGGACTGGCCTATCAGCTATCAGGACCTGGAGCCGCATTACGAAAAGGCCGAGTGGGAAATCGGCGTCTCGGGCGACGAGTCGAACAACATTTTTCGCCCGCCACGCCGCCGGCCGCTCCCCATGCCGCCGCCCTTTCCCAGCCGCGAGCACCTGCTGTTGAAAGCTGCCGCCCTGCGGTTGGGCTTGCATCCCTTCGAAGCTCCCATGCTGCGCAACACGGTGCCGTTCAACGGCCGCGGCGCGTGCATGCGCTGCCGCTGGTGCGTGGGATTCGCCTGCGAGCAGGACGCCAAGAATGGCACGCAGAACACGGTTATTCCCAAAGCGCTGGCCAGTGGCAATTGCGACCTTCGCACCGAATGCGTGGCAAAGGAAATTCTGACGGACGACCGAGGGCGCGTGACGGGCGTGGCGTACTTCGATGCCGACGGCAGGCTGCGGGAGCAACCGGCGGACTTTGTCGTGGTCTCGTGCTCGGCCACGGAGACACCGCGTTTGTTGCTTAATACGCGCTCCCGGCTTTTTCCCCACGGCCTGGGCAATCGCTACGACTGGGTGGGGCGCAACCTCCAGGGGCACGCTTACGCGGGTGCTTACGGTCTGATGGAGGAAGACGTCTACGACGACCTCGGCCCCGGCGCGTCAATCGGAGTTTGCGATTACAACCACGGCAATCCGGGGCTCGCCGGCGGTGGCGCGCTCTCCAACGAGTTTATCCGTCTGCCCTACCACTTCGCTTCGCTTCGCCCGCCGGGTGTGCCGCGCTGGGGCGCCGCGCACAAGGAATTCATGCGGAGGTATTATCGCCGCTCGCTGGCGGTCCATGGTCCCGTGCAGGAGATGCCGGTGTTCGATTCGCGCGTGCAGGTTGATCCGCGTGTCAGGGACGCCTGGGGGATTCCCGTGGCGCGCCTGTCCGGGACGAATCATCCGCATACTATCGAGATTGCACGGTATGTCGCGGGCCGCGCGGAAGCCTGGCTGAGAGAAGCGGGCGCTACGACTACCTGGCTCAAGTTGCCCGGCCGAGGCCTGAGCGGCGGTCAGCATCAGGCCGGAACCTGCCGGATGGGAAACGACCCGCAGACCTCCGTGGTGAACTCGTATTGCCAGGTTCACGATATAGATAATCTCTTTGTGGTGGATGGGAGCGTCCACGTCACCAATGGCGGATTCAACCCTGCCTTGACGATCATGGCCATTGCCTATCGCGCCTCCGAACACATCGTCCGGACCTGGAAAGGCACGCAGATGCGCTCGTAGATCCGGCCTTCAGGCCGGCATGATCGAGTCTCTCCCAAAGTGAAGGGATTGGGGCATCGAGCAGAATAAGACTATTAATGAACGCGGACATCTTCAAAAGTGAACGGCAAAAAAGAATTAACACAGAGCGCACAGAGAAAAGCCCCAGCACAGAGAACACAGAGAAGAATGGTAGGATCGCCGTCCGTTTTCTCTGTGTTCTCTGTGAATGATTTTTCTCCGTGGCCTCTGTGTTAAGGCTTTTGGGTTCTTCAACCGGCCGAGCGGAAGCGAATGCTTATTCATCTTTCCTCAATCCGTCGCGTTCACATACTTTTGGGAATCTTGCTGCTCGCGTTGCTGGCCCTTCCCGGCGCCAGCCTGTACTATGAATATTCCGGCGGGAGATCGTGCGCGCGCTGCCATGAAATCTGGCAGCCTTACCACGAGTGGCAGAGTTCCGCCCATCGTGACATCGCCTGCACGGAATGCCATGGAAACGTCTTCACGCTCGACGCGGGGTTCCATCTGAACAACATTCGCCGGCTGTGGAGTCACCTGCGCAATGACGTTCCCGAACAAATCCGGCTGAAGCCGCCGCAAGTATATGAGACGGCCGAGCGCTGCCGGAAATGCCACCAGCAGGAGTGGGCCGGCTGGGCCGGGAGCCTTCACAGCGCCACCTACGCGGAGATTTTTCTCGACCCGACTCACAATCGCCAGCGCCGCCTCGCCGACGATTGTCTACGCTGCCACGGCATGGATTTTGCCGGCGGCATCCGCGACCTGGTTGTCCCCTTGAATACGACCGGTCCGTGGCGGCTGCATGACGCGCGCCTCGCCAGTCGCGCCGCCATTACCTGCCTCGATTGCCACCAGATGCACCGCCAGGGATTGCCGCTGATGAAGCCAGCGGTTAAGCCCCAGACCGCTACAACGCAAAAGATTTTGCAGCCGTCGCTGGCGCTATTCGATCGGCGAGAATTGATGCACGTTTCCGCGGGAAGATTGCCGCTTCCCGAAATGCGCGACGGCGAGCGAATCGTTAAGATCAGCCCCGACCGCCGCCAGGCGCTCTGCTATCAGTGCCACGCGCCGCTCGCCACCTTCGAGGTGGCCAGCGGCGACGATCGCACGCCCGTGGGCGTCCATGAAGGCCTCAGTTGCCTTGCTTGCCACGAGAATCACGGCCAGAAGACTCGCGCTTCCTGCGCCACCTGCCACCCGCGCCTTTCCAATTGCGGGCTCGACGTTGAGACCATGGATACGACATTCAAGTCCACCAAGAGCCCCCACAACATCCACTTCGTGAAATGCGCCGACTGCCACGCCAAAGGAATTCCCAAACCTCGCCCCGGCACCCGCCGCGCGCGGCTGGCGCTTCAGTTGACAGTCAACAGTCGACAGTTGACAGCACGGTAGCGTGGAGTTTCGGTGTTCGAAACTTCGCGGCTCCTCTTATCGCTCACGACCATAGGCCGCTCCTCAGACCGCACCGATTGCGGCGCCGCGCGCCATGTCATGGAGCAATCGCGCTCGCCCGATCGTCTCCCTTCGCGAACTCCATTTCTCGAACCACTAACATT
>JAIQGA010000171.1 GCA_020072925.1 Terriglobia bacterium
TTCTGGAACATCCAAGCCACACAGCCTGCGGCGCCCAGGTTGCCACCGTGCTTGGTGAAAATGTGCCGGATTTCCGAGGTGGTCCGATTCTTGTTATCGGTGGCCACCTCGAGAATCATCGCCACGCCCCCCGGCCCGTAGCCTTCGTAAATGGCTTCCTCGTAGGTGGCGCCGGGGAGTTCGCCGGTGCCCTTCTGGACCGCGCGCTTGATGTTGTCGGCCGGCATGTTCTCGGCCTTGGCGGCCTGGATGGCCGCCCGCAGGCGGGGATTTCCGTCCGGGTCGCCGCCTCCCGTCCGCGCCGCTACCGTGATTTCCTTGATGAGCTTGGTGAAAATCTTTCCACGCCGGGCGTCCGCAGCGCCCTTCTTGTGTTTAATTGTCGCCCACTTGGAATGGCCAGACATGGTAAGGCGTTCCTTTCAGCTCAATTCCTCCTCCGGATGAGACCTTCGGAGGATTCGATCTTTCACAGGGTCGCGCAATAATGACGCCGAAAATGGTACCACAACCCCGGCCGGGAAGCTACGCGCACCCACCCGGACTTCTTTTTGGATAGGGCGCTACAAGAGCTTGTGCCGCACCATGTGGGAGCACGCTTTTTTGAGAACCTCACAGGCCCGAGGGTGGCGCGCGGAGGGAACGAAGAGAAGGACGGCGGGCCGCGCCTGCTTGCCCCTAAAATGCCGAGCGCCCGCCAGGGGCGGGCGCTCGGGGAAAACAGATATAGTAAATCCTCAGAAGTAGAACTTCGCAGCCAACTGAATCAACCGCGGATCGCGAGCAGCCAGAATGCGACCGAAGCTGCTCGAGTTGATGTCCGTGGTGCTCCCAGAGGGATTGAACTGGGTGTGGTTGAACAAGTTATAGACCTCGAAGCGGAGTTCAATTCGGGTGGACTCGGTAACCTGAGTATCCTTAAAGAAGGACCAGTCGAAGTTGTTGATTCCAGGCCCTCGCAAAGGATTGCGCCCAGCATTGCCCTGCACGCCGTAGGCCGAATGGGCAAAGGTGTTGGGGTTGAACCAGTAATGATCCCTTGCGCTGAGGCCCGCCCTGGTGACGGTGTTGGTCAACTTTGAATTATGCGGATCGACGTATTGCGGCGACGCCGTCATGTTGGGAACGTCCCAGCACGCTGTCCAAGTAAACGGCGAGCAGGTCAGCGAGCGGTAACTGCTGTCCACCACATCCAGCGGGAACCCGCCCTGGAAGATCGTCGCACCACTCATTTGCCACCCCTCAAGCAACCGCCTTGCGGCCCAGTTATTGGAATGGTAGGTCGGGAAGACGTAGGTGTAGCTGAAGGAAAACCGGTGCGTCGCATCGTACGCAGACGGCCCGTAGTTGTACAGCCTCTGGTTGAAGGGGTTGGTTGCCCGGGTGCTGCCGTAGCCGCCGAACCCTCCGCCGCCGAACCCGGAGTTCTCAAACCCTGACCCGTCGTCCATGGCATGGGACCAGGTGTAAGCAGAGTAAAGGTTCAGCCCGTGGGACATGTGCTTGTTGAAGACCACCTGCAAGGCGTTGTAGTTGGAGGTGCTGGTTGACTGGTCGTTTCCAATTCCTATCATGGTGGAGGTGTCATACTGGAAATTTTGGGGGTAGTCGAACTGTTGGTAAATGCGGTCGGCCACGCAAGCGGGGTCAGCCGCGCAACCCGAGGGATTCAGCCCCGGGTTGAGTTCTCGGAGAATTATGTTCTTACGTCCCAGTGCGCCAACATAGGCGGCCGTAATCAAGGTGTTCGGCGAGAGCTGGCGCTCGACGGTCAGGTTGAAGTTCTGCGTGTAGGGGACGGTGAGGTTCGGATCAACGTTAAATAAATAGGTCGGCAGGAACGCCGAGAAGTCGACGTTCGGCGCGGGGTTGGGATTATAGGGAAATTGGTTGGCAATCGTCGTGGTGCCGGTCACGTCTGTGAAGGGAGCCGCCAAACTCGGGCTAAGCCCCAGGGACCCGATGCCCTGGGACGAGACCCCATAAGGTGGCTGGCCGTTCATCTGCAGCGTTTGCTCCTCGAGTTCCTTGTTGAAGTAAATCCCGTAACCCCCGCGAATGGACCACTTACCCGAGCTGCCGGGACTCCAGGCAAACCCGATGCGAGGCCCGAAGTGCCCGTACTTCGTCACGCCTGCGGCATTCACCCCAGCATCACCCTGGAACACGTAGCCCACTGGTGCGTTGGCGTAAACGGTGGACTGCATCCCGGGGCGGAAGGCCGCCATGCCGTGATTGTTGTGGTAGGTGGTCGCGATCGGCGTGTCGATCTGCCAGCCGGTACCGTAGGTCAGCGTCAAGTTCTTCCGGATCTGGAACTGATCCTGAAAGTAGAGGTAATATTCCTGGGAATTGGCGTCGATCACGTCTCCGCCCTGTTGGGCGTAAGTGTCCGGGATGCCCAGCAGGTAATCCGCTCCGGCGTCTCCGGTCGAATACGAACCCGTGCCCCCAAAAGTAAAAGAGCCGCTGGCCTGATGGAAGAAGGGGTTGTACACCGCGAAGCGGCGCATGTTGAAGCCCATCTTGATGGTGTGGCGGCCTTGCATCTTGGTGAAGTTGTCGTCCAACTGGCGGACCTGGTCAATGCGCGGCTGGGGGCCGTTGGTCGAGAACCCCAGAGTGAAGTAGCCCGTGAGGCTTAGGACGGGCCAACTGCTGACCGTCGGATCCTGGACGTTGATGCCTGTGAATCCCACCGACTTCGGGTCAAGGACATCGACAGGCGACGCTGCCGCGTAATTGAAACGTGAGTACCCAATGCGCAATTCGTTGAGGGCCGTGGGACTGAAGGTGTGGTTCCAGGCCAGCGAAAGCTGGTTGTAATGCCGCTTATTGGTATCCGGGAAGCCCGGCAGGTCAGCGCCCGAGAAGGGCAAGGTATCGGAAGTAGGACGGCGCTCCCACATCCAGGAGCCCCAGATTGCGTCCTTGGAGCTTAGATTATAGTCAATCCGCGTCAAGTACTGGTCGTCGACTCCCGTGACGAGGGCGTTGAAGAGGTACTCCGTCCCTCCTGCGTTGGGCAAGGGGACAAACTTTTCCATCATGCTCGCGGAGATGGGGTTGAAATTCGAAGTGGGAATGTGCCCGGTGGGGAAGAGCGTAGAGTAGGGTGTGCCCGCATCATGCACTATCCCGTCCTCACCCGTCATGGGGAACGGCGAAAGAGCACTTGATGTCGCGATGCCGGGGAAAATCCCGTTGCGCTGGTCCTGCGTGAACACCGTCGATGCCCCACCGGCTTGCGGGACGCGGTTCCGGATGCCCTGATAGGCGAAGAAGAAGAAGGCTTTATCCTTCTTGATCGGTCCGCCTATGGTCCCGCCGAAATTATTTTGGTGGATAACCGCCGACTTCGGCGAGAAGAAGTTGCGCGAGTTCAAGAAGGTGTCACGGTAAAAGTCGAAGCCGCTGCCGTGGAAGGCATTGCTGCCGGCCTTGGTGACCGCGTTCATGATCGCCCCGGAGTTGCGCCCGTACTCGGGATTGATGGTGTTGGTCACCATGCGGACTTCCGCGATGGCGTCAGGGTTGACAATAAACAGCTTCGTATTCAACGGAAAGTCATTGCTGTCAACCCCGTTGATCATGTAGCTGTTCTGGTCGGGTTGGCTGCCGTTCGTGGCATAATTGCCCCGACCGTCGGCGGGTGAGACAACGCCGGGAAGGGTCAGCTGAAGCGTCGTCCAATCCCTGCCAAGCAGCGGTATGTCCACAATCTGGCTTCCGGTCAGGGTCGCTCCCAGTTGCATGCTGGTCTTTTCAACTTGCACGGGAGCCGCTTCGACCGTCACTTCCTGGCTCACGGGGCCGACTTCCAGGACCACATTCTGCACGAAAACCTGGGTCACGTGGAGCAGGATGCCCGCGGCCATGATTTTCTTGAAGCCAGCCGCTTCCACAACCACGTTGTAGGTTCCGGGCGCCTGGAGTTGCTGGACCTCATAGGTACCATTGGGGCCCGTCAGGATCGTCTTGGACACGCCCGTGCCCACGTTGGTCACCGTGACTTTCGCGTTCGGGACAACAGCACCCGTCGGATCGGTGACTTCGCCCCGGATGCGTCCGTAAACATCGTCTGCCTTGGCCGAGCCCGCAGCCACAAGACCGATGACCGCTGCCAGGATCAGGGCTTTAACTATGTGATTCACTCGCATGCTACCTCCTGCAGAATGGTTTACGGCTCTGCGTTGGCCGAAACCTGACCGAAAAAATATGCGTTTTCGCGGCATTTGGGATCGGGGAGCTGTCTGGTCAAATTGTCCAAACTACTCGTCTTCCCCGCGCAGAGAGTGGCGAGCCAAGAAACACGTGGCCCGACGAGCAAATTCTTTTTCGCAATCGCAATTCCAAAACCTGCACATTCTCAAGTACATGCAAATGCGCGCCGCCCGTAGCGATCCAGACTTTCCGACACCATCGTCCTACAATTCAATGTATTGCGAATACCAATATCTGTAATGGAATCAACGGATGCTATGACAGTATGTCTGTTTTGCGCGAAAGGGTGAGACGAGGGTGGGACTCAATGTCTTGCGGGCTTCAGTGTCCACGCTTGCAGCTTCGCGAGGGACATAAGGTGCGGTGCGTGGAATCCTTCGGGAAATATGACCCAGTCCCACAAAGTAAGAGAATCGTCTGCGACATTTTGCGCGGCTGCGAGCCGCGCCGGCGCGACGTTTACGGTGTCCGGACGCTCGCCTTTCTGGGTCAGCGCCGTGGTGGCCTGCGCGAGAGCCACTAAATAGGATTCAGGTGGGACTGCCTCACTGCCGAACCAGACGGCCGTCGGGATCTGGTCGGTCTTTGCCAACTCGTCCGAGACGTCCAGCACCGTGCGCGCAAACCGCTCCCAGGTGATTCCAAGCGTAGCGCCGGCCTTCAGGCCGGCACCTTCGCTTGTCGCGACGCCCTGTGCCGGGCTAAAGCCCGCCGCTACAAAAGGCGACGATGGGCCATCCGGCGTTCCATCGAGCAGGATCGGCGCTCCCGCCTTCTTGCGGATCACGTTGGCAACGAACTCATTCAGGATCAGGAACACTTCGCTGGCTGCCAGGTTGTATTTATCGTGAACCTGGAACGAAATGTTCGCGTCCACCTGGCCGGCAATCTCGGTGATTTCCTGCCGCGTGAACACGTGCCTCTGCGCTCGGTCGGGAAACAATTCGAGCGCCTGGGACGCTGTCACAAACTCCACATTCGGAAACGACTTCATGAAGGTCACGAGGTCCTCGAAGTATTTGAATGCCGCCTCAGTCTCTTGCGGCGACTTCACCGGCGGCAGTTTCCAGTCTTCGGGGAGCGGGCTGGCGCCGTGCGCGAAGTTCACGCCATCCCAGAATTCTTTATGCACGAACTGGCAAGGATGGTAGTAAATGCTGATGACGCCACCCTCTTTGCGCCCGGCCATCTGCATGTAAAATTGCTGGAACTTGGCCTTGGCGTCGTCGAGATTGGACCATGTCTCATTCGGCTCGAGTTGAGTGCCTTCCTTCGTGTTGAAGATATTCAGCACGCCGTCATACCAGAAGGGCTTGCCGTTCAGCCCCACCTGCCTACCCTCGTCGAGATAGACGCGCACGCCCCACTTGCGCAGTGCGGGAAACACCTGCGGGGCCCAGGAGGCGCCCGGCTGTCCGTAGCAGGTCGGCTTCTGGCGGAAGATTCGTTCCACATCCTCAAAGCCGGCGCGTTCGCGCTGGATGAATTCTTCAACCCCCGTGTCCCAGTCCAGCGGCGATTCGTACTCGGCCACGGTGGGGTGCTGGCTGTGCGTATTCGAGTGATAACCGATTTCGTGGTTAGTCAGCGCGCCGATCACATCCCGGCGCCCGCGGCGCTCGAGCACGCGCGCCTTTTCTCCAACCACCTTGAATGTTGCCCGGATGCCTTGCTGGGTGAGGAAAACCGCCAGGCGCTTGGCCGCGTCGTCGCTTTGGGGCAAGATGTAGTCTTCCGTATCAAACCACAGAAAGATGTACACGTGCCCGGGATTCTCCTGCTGCGCGCGCACCGGGGCTGCGAGGAGGAAGAAGAGTACGAAGACCACAAGCCACCGCCGCAAACATTGGCTTGGCGCTGGAAAATTGAGGTCAGCCTCCCGCACGGGTGGGACGACCGTGCTGCGCGGCCGCGACTTTACGATGGACGCCGGACACATCACGACAGGCCTCCTCCGGCTGAGTTTGGGCCGAGTTCCACTCGCCTTTGCAGGGGTGATATTATCACCTTGAAATTGAGGAAGTGTAGCGGCGAGTTGATCTCGCCATCCCATTCGTAGGCGGTAGCGGCGAGTTTACTGCGCCATTCCATTCGAAGGCTGTAGCGGCGACTTTGCATGGCCGCTTCTGCCAGGCCACGTCACCCCGCCGCGGCTTGCCCGGCGATGAGCAGTCGGGGTGAGGCGCCCGCGTTACTGCGCCGCTTCCTGCATCATCTTGAGGAGGGTTTCTTCGACTTCCTCCGCGACGCCCCGCAACCCCGGAGTCTGGAACATTTCCAGCAGCGCCGTGGGGCGAAGCGTGGCCAGCGTCACGCCATCACCTTCGCGGTACACGGAGATGCGGCAGGGGAGCGCCGTGGAGATTTCGGCATTCGCTTCCAGGACTTTCTTCGCCTGGTGGGGGTTACAAACTTCAAACACCTGGCAATCGCGATCGAACTCCACACCCTTCTCGCGGAGTTTGGCCCGCAAGTCGTGGACTCCCAGAATTCCGAACTTGTATTTCTGCGCGGCCGTCTCCAGCCCCTGAGCGACTTCCGCGAGATTCTTTCTGCTATGAATTCGATAAAGCACGGCATACCTCCTAAGCGGCATGCGACTTGGGAAAACCGCCTCCCAGATAGGGTGCGGCCTCCGCGAGCAGAGTCTCGATGCGGGCTCGCCACGCCTCCCTCACCCTCGCCGCCTTGTCCTCACCGCCGCGCAATTCCCAGTATTGAAGCGACAGGGAGAAGGTCGTCCCCGGAACCTCCATAACAAACGTATCGCGGTCGATCCTCCAGCGGCACTCCCCATAGAGTAGCGTAAACTGCAAGAAGCAATTGGCATACAGTTGCAGCCGCGCCAGGATTTCGCGCGCCAGCAGGCCGGCCGTATCGGTAAGCGAGCGGCCAGCGAAAACCATCGCCATCACCGCTTCGAGCACGTTCGTGTAGTCCAACAAGGCGCCCCGCTGGAAAAAGCTGAGCGGCCTTTGGAAGTCCACGATGACCTCGCAGGTCCATAAGCGGTCGAGCAGCGCCGCTTCCAGGTACGCGAGGTCGATGAACGCGGTCGCGCGGGCCCGCCCGGAGGCCAGGTCACGCCCATAGCGGCCCAGCCATTGTCGAGCCTCTGCCTCAACGGGGATGTCGAATTCGTCGATTTTATCCAGAGCCAGGCGCACCGCGTTCGCCATGGCGGGAACCTGCCGCATGGCAATCAGCATATCGGCTTTAAGCGATTCCGACCCGCCGCCTTCCTGGCAGGCAGGCGGCACGACGATGGCATAAACCCCCGGCTCGATCGCTTGCTGAGTGACCCGGCGCGTGGCGTAGCTCAACTCGAAAAGATCCAGCCAACGCTTGCGGACCTCCGCGCTCGGCGTGGTGGGAAGAGAAGCGGATCTACCTGCCTTAGCGTCGCTCGGCATTCCGTGTTCGCGAGGTAGCACGGAAACTGCCATCCACAAGTCTAAGGTAATCCCCGCGTCTACAGCGAGTTAGGTTTTCGACTCCGCCCATCTCATTGACCTGTAGCTTGGTTCGTTAGCACGGCTTGGGGTAAAGGACGCAGCGACAGCCTCGCAACCGAGATAGGGATCGGGGGTAGCTCGCAGGGAAAGATCAACATGTTCTCCGAATCAGGCCTGGGACAGTGACCGCTGTCACTTCGCCGCATGGCGGGCGACAAGCCGGCCCCTTGCCTTCACCAATCTGGTCCAACAGCTTACTTGACTCCGACTATCCAAACGCACGCGTATTGCGGCGCTGCTGTCATTCCCCGCAGCCTTCTGGAAAATGTCCTTGATTTCCCGGGAGACTCCCTTCGCCGCGAGGAGCGCCTCGCGCTCGGACGGCTCAAGCTCCATGATGGCCTCAAGGAATCCGGGGAGAATGCGCACGACGAAGAGTGTGATCTCGCCAAGACGGTAGCGCGGCGCCCACCCAACGACCTCGCTCACGAAGTGAACATCTTCTCTCAACCCTTCAATATCGCCAATCGCCGCGCGCAATTCCTCGAAAAGAATCGCCGCGCGGTCGCCAGCCAGCCGCGTGAACTGTGCCCACTCGGGCTGCACATGGGGATCGCGATAGGAGTTGCAGGGTTCCATGGGCATTTCACCTGGTCTTTCCGGCTCGTGATACCGACGAGGTTATTTCACCATAAGCGTTAAGGAAAAGTCATTTGTTAGGCCGGAGCCCGACGCGGTAATGCTGAGCGTGTAGGTACCGGCCGGTGTTCCGCTGGGGGAGGGCGGCGCAATTGTTCCGCCGCCTCCGCACGCCACCCAGAGCGTGACAAAGAGCAGCGCGGCGCCGAGTGGCGCCCACAGAAACCCTCGCTTTTTCGGCGCCAACCTGAGCTGCGTCCAGGCGAGCATCGCGAGCATGATCAGCAATGTGAACAGCACCAAAAATCCTGGTGAAACAAATCCAGGTGGGCGGTGGCGGTCGGGTGGCGGAACCACCGAGCGCGCCGTCGTGGTCACACTCACGGTGACGGGAGTCGCACCCGACGCGGCGAGCGCCACCGAGCCGGGCGTTACCGAGCACGTGGCGGCGCTCGGCGCTCCCGTGCAGGTGAGGGTGACTGCCCCGGAGAATCCGCCCTCGGAAGCAAGCCTCAGCGTGTAGCTAGCCGTCTGGCCCGCCGAGACGGTTGCGGAGGTAGTGCCCGCGGAAATCGCGAAGTCCTGCCCCGTGCCCGACAGCGCCACGGTTTGAGGGCTGCCGGCGGCGTTGTCCGCAATACTCAGGTTCCCGGTGCGGCTTCCTCCCGCCTGGGGCTTAAACACCACAGAGATTTCGCAGCTTGCCCCAACATCCACAGAGCCGCCGCAAGTATTGGTTTGGGCAAAATCCCCGCTGGCGGCGATGCTTGTAATGGTGACGGGCGCGTTGCCTATGCTCCTCAGAGTCACTTGCTCAGGGTCGCTGGTTGAAGAAACCAATTGCGTACCGAAGCCGAGGCCGACATAGTCGAGTTTAACTACCGCACTGCCCGGTGGAAGTTGCAGCAGGATGTAAAGCGTGTCATCAGGGTTATACGCGTTGACCACCGCCAGATCCAGCCTTCCGTCCCCATCGAAGTCGCCCGCCGCCTCTGAGTTGGCAGACCCACCCCAAGCCGGGAGTGGTATGGGCGCCTCAAAACTCCCGTCGCCATTGCCCCGCGAAAACGAATTCCCGGCTACCAAATCCAGCTTCCCATCTGCATTGAAGTCTCCCGCCACCAGGGGGAAGGACGAAAAGCCCGTGCCGACGAATTCATATCGGCCCGGAGGTGTGAACGTCCCGTCGCCGTTGCCCTGAAGAAAGTAAAGCAGCGTGCAGCCAGAGAAGTTCTCGGCACAATGCTCGACGTACTCAAAGAGGACTACATCAAGCCGGCCATCTCCGTTCCAGTCCCCTGCTATCATTGAGTTCATTCCCTCGCCATCTACCGCCGTCACTTGCGGAATTTGGAACGTCCCGTCGCCCTTGCCCAGGTACGCGAGGATCGAGCCGGAGCTGCAGAGTAAGGTTACGTCCGGTTTACCGTCGTTGTTGAAATCACCGACGCTCAGCGTTTCCGAAGAACAAGTTTCGCCTACCCCAATGCCGACAGGGCTTTGAAACGTTCCGTCCCCGTTGCCCATAAGGATCGAGAACGCGTTTGGATAGTTGCCCACAACCAAGTCGAGCTTGCCATCGCTATTGAAATCGGCGGTGGCGATAGTTTCGCCTCCGACTCCTCCTCCTAGGTAGGGAACTGGGGCGCGGAACGATCCATCTCCGTTGCCCAGCAGTATGGAAATTTGGCCATAGAAGTTGCGGACTGCCAGATCCTGCTTACCGTCCCCGTTGAAGTCACCGGTGACGACATTCCAGGGCTCGGGGCCAGCAGGGTAGTCCATTCGAGGGTGAAACGTACCGTCGGACTTGCCTAACAGAATTGATACCGTCCCGTCTGTTAAGTTTGTAATCGCCAGATCCGGCCGACCGTCTCCGTTGAAATCGGCGGTGACGACCGAATTGGGCACTCGGCCGGTTGGCTGGTCAGAGCGAGTCATGGCAACACCGGGGAGGGGGCTGGAGACGGGGAAGAAGACCACGTTGGACAGGACTCTGTCAATTCCAGGGTTCACCACCGCCACCGAAGCCGTGCCGGCTGCGGCAATGTCTGCGGCCGGGACCGTCGCCGTCAACTGAGAACTGGTGATGAACTGGGTCGGCAGCGCGCTGCCGTTCCACTGCACCACCGAACCCGAAACAAAGCCCGCGCCGTTCAAGGTGAGCACGAATTCCTGCCCGCCCGGCGCCGCGGCGGTCGGCACCAACGGCTGGTTAACGAAGGGGACAGAGTTTTCGACAAGGACTCCGCTGCCCGTCAGAGACACGAACTGCGGGCTGCCTTCCGCGTCGTCGTAGACAGTCACACTCCCCGTCCTTGTCCCCGCTTGCGTGGGAGTGAAGGTGACGCTGATCGTGCAGCTTGCGCCAGAGACCACTGAACTGCCGCAGGTGTTGGTCTCGGCAAAGTCGCCAGTCGCCGCAATGCCGGTCACACTCAGGCCGGCTGTCCCGAAATTTGTGAGCGTGATCGTCTTCGCCGCGCTGGTACCCTGAATCAGCTCGTAAGGGAAGGTCAGGCTTGGGGGCGAGAAAGTAACATTCGATCCCGAGACAAGCCCGATCCCCATGAGGCTCACTGTTTGCGGGCTGCTGGGGTCGTTGTCGGCAATCGTGATCGTACCTGCCCGGAGTCCATAAGCGGTGGGTGTGAAGGTGACGCTGATGGTGCAGCTTCCGCCACTCGCGAGCGAGGTGCCGCAGGTGTTGGTCTGGGCGAAATCGCCACTCACCCCGATGCTGATCATGTCCATGGCGGCTGACCCGAAATTCGTGAGGGTGATGGTCTGCGCAGGGCTGGTGAGCTGAAGCGGCTCGTTAGGGAAGGTCAGGCTGGTCGTCGAAAGTGTAGCGTAGGATCCCGAGGCTAGCCCGATACCAGTGAGGCTGATGGTGCTTCCTGGAGCGTTGTTGGCAATCGTGAGGGTGCCTGTTCGGGTCCCCGGAGCAGTGGGACTGAACGTAACGTTAATGGTGCAGTTGGTGCCAATAGCCACGGCGCCGCCACAAGTATTCGTCTGCGCAAAATCGCCGCTGGCGATGAGACCAGTGATGATCACAGGCGCCTCGCCGGTGTTGGTCATGGTCACGGTTTGTGCGCCGCTCGCTGTAGAAACTAACTGCGCATCAAACCAGAGGCTGGTCGGGGAGAGGTCAACTGTGGTGGTCGGAACCTGTAGGACTATCGCGAGAGCGTTAGTGCTGTTGGAGTAGTAGTTGGCGACGGCCAAGTCCAGCTTCCCATCCCCGTTGAAGTCCCCCACGGCGACGGACAGGGTAGAGCCACCCATCGTCGGCGACATGGCCAAGCTGAAGTTGCCGGCGCCGTTTCCCAGAAGAACGGAGACACTGTTGCCGGTCCAGTTCGCGACCGCCAAGTCCAGCTTGCCGTCCCCATTGAAGTCAGCCGCCGCGACTGAGGTCGGACCGGGACCAGTGGCCAAAGTAGAAGCTGGCGTGAAGTTGCCCGTGCCGTCCCCCAGCAGGATGGAAAGCGTATTGTCAAAGTGGTTGGCGACCGCCAGATCGAGGTTACCGTCCCCGTTGAAGTCACCGACTGCAACTGCATAGGGGTTAGCGCCTGTCTGCGGAGACGAAGTCAGGGCGAAGTTGCCCGTGCCGTCCCCCAACAGGATGGAAACCGTGCCCTGGTCAAGAGTGACCGCTAAGTCCAGCTTGCCGTCCCTGTTGAAATCGCCCACCGCGACTGCGCGGGGACTAAGACCGGTAGCCGGAGACGAGGCCAGGGTGAAGTGACCCGTGCCGTCCCCCAACAGGATGGAAACCGTCTGGTAAATGTTCCCAGTGACCGCCAGATCCAGGTTGCCGTCTCCATTGAAGTCGCCCATGGCGACGCCGGCCCCCCCTGAGGAGCCTGTTCCAATGGGTGCCGCGAAGGTGCCATCGCCGTTTCCCAGCACGACAAAAGCACCACTGGCGATGTCCAGTTTGCCGTCCCCGTTGAAATCGCCGACCACGATTGGGAACTCCCCACCCGTCCGTAAGGTCCAGATTTCCATCCCCGTTGAAGTCGCCCACCGCAATGGGGATGGAGTTCCCGACCGCGGGAACAGTCAGAGGAGAGACAGGGCCGAAGGCCACGGAAGAAGTGGCGGTGGTGACCGTGAAGAACGCGACGTTCGACGTGCCGCCGCCGGGGGCAGGATTAAGCACTGTCACCGAAGGCGTGCTGGCCGTGGCAATTTCCGCGGCCGGGACCGTCGCTGTCAACTGTGAGCCACTGATGAACTGGGTCGCTAGCGCGCTGCCGTCCCATTGCACCACTGAGCCCGAAACAAAGCCCGTGCCGTTCACCGTAAGCGTGAAGCTCGGTCCGCCCGGCGCCGCGGCGGTCGGCACCAACGGCTGGTCAATGAAGGGCACGGGGTTTTGAGCAAGTGCCGCCGAACTGAACACACCCCAAACGGCAAATACAGCGGTCCCCAAAGCCGCTTCGCGGAATAATTTCCGCTGCCTGGCTTTCATGGCAAGCCCCATGAGGAGTGGTCGCGGCGAGGGCCGTGTTAAGGCGAGAAGCGACACTCCCACCTTTGAAGTCACGTTACTGACTCCGCTTTGGCAAGTCAATGATGGATGTCACCGCGGCAGGTGATGGCGGTCACAGGGGAGAAATGCACACAAAGACCAAGGTAACCGCTTAGCGCATGCATTCAGTCCCGGAGTTTCACTGAATCTCCAGGCTTTTGAGCATGCGATCGAACGTAGGCTTGTAGTTCTCCACCACGGATGCCGGAGCAATAAAGATCATGCTGAGCATAAAATTGCCCTGGCGCAGCGTCACCAACTGGTCCTGCTCTTTCTGCCCTTCGAGCGGTGAGTCATTCTCGATCAAGGTGGACAGCGCGGGTCTGCCTTGCAGCCGGAATCCCTTTTGCTCCGTAACGCGCAGGTTGGGGTTCGACTGGCGCAAGGAGTCCAACAGTTGGTTCGTGGCTTCTACCAAGCCCCAACTGCTTGACGACTGCGACGACGGCTGATACATGCTGATGGCGACGCCGTAGGCTTGGTTGCTGTCCCCCTGTGGGCCGGTCACGATCGCTCCCGGCGGCAGCAGCGCCACCGAGTCTTCGCTACGTTCCACCTGCCAGTTGTCGGGATAGGCGATGGCGAATCGTCCTCCGTCATAGCGAGTCATGTTGCTCGAGGGCGCCGGAGGCGGACCCGAAGGTTCATCCGAGGCGGCTGGAGTGGGCTTCGCCTTCGGTGGGGGAGGCAGGCTTTGCAGATGCTTCTTGACAGCCTGAAATTCCGGGGTGTCCGTTTTCCACGCCTGTGCCGGGCCCAGCCGCGGGATCTCCTCATCCACGGCCTTCACGCGGTTTTCCGGGACCGGGTGGTCGGAGAAGAATTGGATCGTCCGTTGAGGATACTTCTTCTCGATAATCTGGAAGAACTGCGCCATGGCGTGGGGATCGTACTCGGCGTGGTAAAGGACGTAGGTTCCCACTTCATCGGCCTGCGCCTCGGCGCTGCGCGAATTTTTCAGGAACAGCGAGTTCACTCCAAAGCTGATGCCCATCTGTAACAATTGCGCCGTCAGACTGCCGCTTTGGCCCAACAGGCCGCCGATGATCGCCAGAGGCGCCTGCGCCAGCATCGCCTGCGAGGCCATGTGGGTCCCGTGGCGCATCACCACGTGCCCCTCTTCGTGGGCGATCACCCCGGCGATCTGCGCCTCGTCTTCCGCCGCTTCGATGGCGCCGCGGTTTACATAAATGTAGCCGCCCGGCAAGGCGAAGGCGTTGATGTCGGAGCTGTTCACCACCCTGAACTCCCACGCGTAATCGGCACTGTTGTTGGGGGCGAAGGTCGAAAGCCGGTGTCCCAGGGTATTCACGTAGCGCAGCGTCTGGGCATCGCTGAGAAGCGGCAACTGCTTGTCGGCTTCCTTGGCGGCATCTTTGCCCACCTGCACATCCTGCGTGGGCGAAAAAAGGTTGAAGCCCGGCTTGAATCGAAGCTGCTCGACGGCCCAGGCGGCGGTCGGGATCAAAAGTGTCACAAAAACCAGCCGCGTCGCGAGGTTTTTACCCGACACCGCCCACTTCTTGGCGCTCATGGCTCCACGTCCCCTTCTGCTCGCTTGGCCTGACACTTCAGCATGTTGCGGCTTCACCCATTCTACACTCATTTGCTGCCCTGGAGACAACTGAGCAACCCAGGTACCAAATACGGGCCACTCGACCTGGTCATCGGCTGTTTCAGCCTGCAGCTTGAGCGTAAACCATGGGGACTGAATCCCTGCTGCGTTCTTCCGGCGAAATTTTGGATGCATTTCGCCTGTCACAGGACGCATCGTAACTGGAGTTCTGCGGAGTCTGCGGGCAGCCGGGAAAAACCGGGTCTGACGAGCCCTCATAAGTGTTGCTAGGCTATACTGTAGCCAACTTTTCCGTTTCGTCGCGAGGCGCAAACCCCGGGCGGCTAGCGGATTACGCCCAGTGGTGGCGCTGGCGGGTCGGAAGGCGCTATGGGGCGGCAAGAAGACCGTGAAATACTTTGGCGCCGCGATACACGGCGCGCGCACCCAGTCGCGCTTCAATCCGCAGCAGCCGGTTGTATTTCGCCAGGCGCTCGGAGCGCGTGATTGCGCCGATCTTGATCTGTCCTGCGCCCGTGGCCACGGCGAGGTCCGCAATCGAATCGTCTTCGGTCTCCCCCGAGCGCGCGCTGATCACCGCGCGGTACCCATGCTGTCGCGCGAGTTCCACCACCTCGAGCGTTTCGCTCAGCGTGCCGATCTGATTCATCTTCACCAGCACGGCGTTGGCAATGCCCTCGCGAATTCCCTTCCCCAGTCGTTCCGGGTTGGTCACAAAGAGATCGTCGGCGATCAATTGGCAACGCGCGCCGAGACGCTCCGTAAGGAGTTTCCAGCCGTGCCAGTCTTCCTCGCCCAAACCGTCTTCGATGGAAAGGATGGGATAGCGCCCGGCCCAATCCGTGAGGCGCTTGACCATGTCCTCCGCGTCCAGTTCCGCGTCATCGGCAGCGAGATGATATCGGCCCTTCTCGAAAAAGTGGCTGGCGGCGACGTCCACAGCGATGGCCGCGTCGCGGCCGGGCTGGAACCCCGCGCGCTCGATCGCTTCCACCATCAACTCGAAGGCCGCTTCATTCGAAGAGAGCCTAGGTGCATAGCCTCCCTCGTCCGCGACGCCCGCCTCGAAAACCCCGCGGGATTTCAAGACGTCCTTCATGGTGTGATAAATCACCGCCACATCGTGCAGCGCTTCCGAGTAGCGCTGCGCCCTCAGCGGAATCACCTGGAAATCCTGGAAGTCGATGTTCCCTCCCCCGTGCAGGCCGCCGCTCATGATGTTGACCATCGGGACGGGCAGTTCCACGGCGGCGACACCGCCCAGGTATTGATAGAGCGGCTTGCCCGCCGACGCCGCGGCGGCGCGCGCGACCGCCAGCGAGACCCCGAGGACGGCGTTGGCGCCCAGCCGCCGCTTGTTGGGTGTGCCGTCCAGCTCGCGAAGACGCCGGTCCACTGTGGCTTGGTCGGCGGCATCGGCGCCCGCCAGCGCTTGGGCGATCACGTGGTCAACATGCGTTACCGCTTCGAGCACACCTCGGCCCAGGTAACGCTGCGGGTCGCCGTCGCGCAACTCCAGCGCCTCCGCCTTCCCCGTCGACGCGCCGGAAGGAACCAGGGCGCGACCGCGCGCCCCGTCGTCCAGAAAGACGTCCACCTCCACGGTGGGATTTCCCCGGGAATCGAGTACTTCCCTTGCGCGAATTGCGGCAATCAGAGACATGAGAACGAAAATGTAAAAGGTAAAGTGTGAAAGGTAAAAGGTGCAATCAGGCCGCTTGCTTCCGCTTTGAGTTTACAATGATCTTCGTGATCACGGCGTTTATCTCTTCGGTCTCGCGGCTCAGGGGCGCCAGTCGCAGCCGAGGCACAGCGCCCGACTCGGCCAGAAGCCGCAGCCAATACAGACTTTCAATTACTTCCTTTTGAGCAATTCCGTATTTGTGGATGAAGTCCGCTCTGCTCTCACCAGCATGCGCCTCTTCGACGTTTGCCCCAATCGAAGTCGCCGCCCTTAGGTATTGCCTGCTCAGAGTCCGTCCGACGCCCGCCTTTCCTCGCTGCAACTACTCATAGAGCTTGATCGCGCGAAGCGAGTATTCCAACACTCGTTTGCGGATGTCGCGCACACTCTGAACCCGGTCACCAGGACTGGTCAATGATCCCATCACTTTTCCTCGTTACATTGCTTATGCCGCAGAGACCGGTTCCTTACCTTTTACATTTTACTCTTTACACTTTACCTTTTAAGTCTTTCTTCTACCACCTGAATCGACTCCTCCAAGCTGGTCGGGCGTTCGAGCAGAAGGCGTCTTGCCGTCCGCCGAACGAGATCTTTCGTGCTGTCATCGCGAATGTATTCGACCGGCGATTTCCCGTCGATCCGCGCCAGCATCAGCGCCCCCAGGTGCCGGAGGGTCATGGCTTCGAACGCCTGCCAGAATTCGCCTTCCAGCTCGCTCCGCAGCGCCTGCCAGAATTCGCGCGCGGCTTCGAAATAACGCGTCGCAAAGCGCGGCTGATAAAACGCCTTCAAGAAAAGATGGTTCAGCAAAAAACCCGTATCGAACGCGGGGTCGCCCCAATGGATGACTTCGAAATCGATCAGGAGAACTCGCTGGTCGCGCACCAGGAAATTCTTGGGGCTGTAATCGCCATGGACGAGCGCGGTCCGGATTTTCCACGAATCGGCGATCAATTCCTCGAAGCAGTTCGCGAGGTCGGGGTGGCGGGCGGCAGTAGTGCGGTAGTACGGGTCAATGCGGAGTTGATCGAACACCCTGCGGTCCTCGAATCGTTCCCGCAGCCGCGGGTCGCGGCGCGAAGCGTTGACCATCTGCGCCAGTAGTCGTCCCGCC
Source organism: Terriglobia bacterium (assembly GCA_020072925.1). Classification (GTDB taxonomy): domain Bacteria; phylum Acidobacteriota; class Terriglobia; order UBA7540; family UBA7540; genus JAIQGA01. The sequence continues at coordinate 17,239 of JAIQGA010000171.1, forward strand.
TCGCGCGCGACAGCCGGGTCCGCTTCTCCCGCCAGCAGGGAGTCTTTCCAGACCACAGAGCCCGGCGGCGCAGCGGTCATGATGAAGAGGAAACGCTCGCGGTCGATGTGCACCACTTCGGGCAGCGACCCTGCGACCAGCGCCGGCCGAAGACTCTGGATGGACTCCGCCTCGCGGAAGACGCGCTCGCGCGCCGAGCGCCAGTCGTCCTGCACGCGCAATTTCTCGAGCGACTGCTTCAGCACCCAGCGGCGCTCCGGCGCGTTCCGCCACTCGATCAGCAGCACGATGTTTGAGACGCCGCCGCCCAACTCGCGCACACAGAGGCGATCTCCTTTCGCCGCCAGCCCGCGGCGAACGAGGTAGTCCTGAACACTTGCAGGCGTGATGAGTAGGGTTTCAGTCATGACCGCGCCAGACAATTCACGACTTCGGCTTTCTATTATTGCCGCCGCCTTCGCGACTGTCGCCGGGGCCGTTGGTCCGGTCTTACCACTGAAGGCAGGAGGCATTCAGCATTCAGCATTCAGCATTCAGCTTTCAGCTCTCTGCTTTCAGCTTTCTGCCTTCTGCCTACTTTCTTTCCACCGGCTGCCCCATCGGGTTGACGCGCTCGAGCAGCCGATACGCAGCGCCACAGGTGGGACAACGCACTTCGCTGCCCGCGACCGATTCAGGCTGACGGACGTCGTCCACCAAGCCGAAGTGCCCGTCGGGAGAACGGAAGTACTCGAACATTAATTGTCCGCACCGCGCGCAGAATTGCCGGCGCCGTATGACTTGCTGTGAATCTCCCATGACAATGCCCTATCATACGAATCGGCCGCATAAGCAGCCCAATCGTATGACGCGCTTACTATATCGGAAATCGGCAGGCCGAACGAGCCGGGAGTTTCAATTTCGAGTTTCGAGTTTCCGTTTCCAGTTTCGACTTTCGTATTATGATGCGACTCCCGGGGCACTTCCCGCATCTGATTGAGGAGCCTATGGAGCGCCGAACCTTCATCATCGGGGCCATTGCTGGCGGAATCGGCCTGCTTGAGTACACGATTGTGAGCCGCTGGATGAAAGGCATGCGCCTCCGAACGAGGATTTCTACGTCACCTCCCAAGGCGGTACCCCGAGGGTAAACGCCCGCCAGTGGCAATTGAAGATCGATGGCCTGGTCGAGAACCCTTTCACACTGAATTACTCGGACCTGCGGAAACTCCCACGTGTTGACAAGTTTCTGACGCTCGAATGCATTTCCAATCCGATTGGCGGCAACGCGCTCGGTAATGCCAAGTGGACAGGCACGCTGCTCAAGCCTTTACTCGAGCGCGCCAGGCCCGGCAAGGACGCGGCGCACGCCATTTTCTATGCCGCCGATGGCTTTACCTCGGGCCATCCGCTCGAGCGTGTCTGGAACGACGAGAACTTTCTCGCCTACCAGATGAACGGCGAAGATTTGCCGCCCGACCATGGCTACCCCGTGCGGGTCTTTATCCCCGGAAAATTCGGGATGAAGCAGCCGAAATGGCTCACGCGTATTAAACTCGTTAACTCCGCCTATCTCGGATACTGGGAGTCGCGCGGTTGGTCCGACACCTGCGAGCGCTGGGCGCACGCGCGCTTTTCCGGCCTCGAGGACGAAGCAAAGATCTCCGGAAAGAATTTCGAATTAACGGGCTACGCGCTGGGCAATCTGGACGGAATTAAAGCCGTGGAACTCAGCTTCGACGATGGGAAAACCTGGAACGCCGCGAGCATTTTCAGCAATCCTTCGCCGCTCACCTGGTGCTTCTGGAAGTACGTCTGGGTCAGTCCCCAGCCGGGCACGTACCATCTGCGCGTGCGCGCCATCGACGGCAAGGGCCGCGTC
>JAIQGA010000172.1 GCA_020072925.1 Terriglobia bacterium
CGCGGAGGAAGCACCCAGGGCCGACTTGAAATCCCGGATTGGTGCTCCAGATTGCGGTTGACTCTCCTCTCGCCGGGGCGTATCCTTTATCTAACGAGTAAACGCTTCAACAGGCGCCGTTGCGGCGCCGCCAGAAACGGATGCTGGAGTGCTCCTGGCAAGCGGCTTCTTTCCGCCGCCTGCGAGCTTTCCCGAGGGAGGTATTTTCCATGGTCGCACTGACGAAAGCGCGTATGCCGATGGCTCGGGCGCTGGCGGTAGGCGTAATCGTACTCGCAAGCGTGGCCGCGGCATTCGGCGCGCCGCCCAAACCCCCCGCCGGGAAAGGCTGCCAGGCCTGGGTGGATTATTTCAATAAGGGCGCGCTCGACCCCACGCGCTGGACGGTGGCGAACGGCGCCGCTCCCGGCTACATCGCGGGTTACCATCGCGGATATTACGATCCCGCGCATGTCAGCCTCGCCAGCGGGATGCTGTCCATGCTCCTCACCCAGACCACCGGCACGGTCGACGGCAACTCCGCCGGGGTCATCTCCCGCGGCGCGATGATCTACACAAATTTCGTCTGTGGGTACGGAATGTATGAATGGACCATGCGGATGTCTTCGACTGCCGACTCTCCCCCGGCCTATGGCGAGCCCGTTTCGGGAAGCGTTTCGGCGGGATTTATCTACGTGAACAACTCGCAGACCGAAATCGATTTTGAGTTCTCGGGCGTGGACCCCGACACGCTCTGGCTGGTCAATTGGCTGAATCCCAACCCGCGCCAAGACCCCACCGAAGCCAACGAAACTTACACGGGCATATATCCGTTCGACTCCACGGGCGTGTTTCACAATTATAAATTCGTTTGGTCGAAGGGTAAGATCAGCTATTACATTGACGGGGTTAAGAAGGCCGACCATACCAACAACGTGCCCACCGCCCCTGCCTACTTCATGATCAATACCTGGGGAACAGACAGCGCTAACTGGGGCGGCGCCGCCACGCTCGATACGCCGCGTTACATCTATGTCAGCAAGGCCGCCTACACCCCGCCCGCAAGGTAATTGCCGATTGACGATTGCGCTGTAGCGGCAGGTCCCCGCTTCCGCGGGGATGACCGCCGGCCTTGCCGATTTCCTACTTCCCACTTCCGACTTCCTACTTCCGACTTCCTACCTCCGGTTCTCCGCTTCTGTACCTTCCGCCCCCCAGCAATTCCGCCAGCCCCAGGTCCCGCAGGCGCGCCTTCGTTCGTCATCCCCGCGAAAGCGGGGATCCATTGATGTCCTGCTCGCCCTCTCAAGTCAAGGCCTGGATTCCCGCACACGCGGGAATGACGTGACGACAGAGTGACCCGCCATTCAAACCGCGTCAGCACCGCCCCCTGCCCGTAAACCTGCGCCAGCGTGAATTCGGCCTTTCCCAGCCTCCGCACTACGTTCAGCACATCGAGCGTCCAACTGACCGTGGGTTCGTGGACGACGCAAAGACCTACGGTCGGGACAACCCTGACCGTGGTTACCACTGCTCAAAGCGATTCGAGCAAGTCGTCCCGTCGAACCCCCTTGTGGCGAGCGATGGTGCGCAGGATGGCTTTGAGTGTCCCAATCCGGAGGTTTTTGTGGGCGGGAACCGCGATTCGCTGGTGGGAAGGAGTTTCTGTTTCGAGGACAACGTGGCTGTTTATCTGATGGATGACCCGGTATTCCCATTCTCTGCACAGGTGTTTGACAAAGTCCTCGCCGCTGAGGTCGCGCGGAATTTTCATCCCGCCGCCAGGACCTCGTCACGAACAAAGTGCAGGCGGATGGCTGCCGGCCGGTCGGCGCGGTCGAAGTAAAAAGCCTCCACGGCCTCCTTCACATTGTGGCGCAATTCTTCCCAGTTATCCGCTTGTGTGAAGATGCTTTCCGTAAGGCATTCGGCGACCAACCCGCCGTCGGCTTCCTGCGTGACTTCGAAGACCAGTTCACCCATGCGCCTATCCTAATCGAATCGCTCTTGGGAGACAACTCCATCCGGCTGACAGGATGGCTCGCAGCGAGCGGTTGGGGTGTGGTAAATTGACCCCTGTGGAAGGATTTGACGAACTCCGGCGCAGAATTCTTCAGGGAGAGTCAGACGCGAACATTAATTTCGAGGACCTGCGCCGATTGCTCGGGTGGCTGGGATTTCAGGAGCGGATCCGTGGCAGCCACCACATCTTCAGGAAGCAAGGCGTCAGGGAGTTAATCAATTTGCAGAAAGAAGGGAATAAGGCTAAGGTCTATCAAGTGCGCCAGGTGCGGCGGATTATCCTGCGCTATGGGCTCCAGGGCGGGGAGGAGTAGGAATGCACAAGTACGAAATCATCATCTATTGGAGCAACGAGGACCAGGTCTTTGTCGCGGAGGTGCCGGAACTGCCCGGCTGCATGGCCCACGGTGACACTCCGGAGTTGGCTCTTGCCCACGCCCATGAAGCCATCCAGCTCTGGATTGATACGGCAAAGGAGTTCGGCGATCCCATCCCCGAGCCCAAGGGCGAGCGCCTGATGCTGGCCTGAGGCGTAGCGGCCGCCTCCACGCGGGCACCATGCCGGCCTAAAGGGCGCCTCTTCCTACACCCTACACCCGACTTCCTACTTCCGACTCCCCAGCTCTGTACTTTCCCCCGCCCAGAAATTCCACCAACCCCAAGTCCCGCAGGCGCTGCAATTGCTGGCGGATTTTGTCCCGGACGTGGAGGTTGTCAGGGTGCAGCCGCATCAGCGAGAATGCCGTAGGGGCACGCCATGGCGTGCCCCTGCCGCGGGATGTATAATCCGGCCATGCCCTTCGTCCCGGACGTGCATCATCGCCGCTCCGTCCGACTTAGCGGCTACGATTACTCTCAACCGGGAGGCTATTTCCTCACCCTCTGCACGTACGACATGAGACCCTATTTCGGCGTCATCACGGAGGGCCGGATGCACCTATCTGCGGCCGGCGCTCTCGTACAAAAATGCTGGGAAGAGATTCCGCGACATTGCCCTGGCTTTCTACTGGACGAGTGGGTGTTGATGCCGAGTCACTTGCATGGCATCCTAATCATCACCCCCGTCAGGCTGCAGGAATCGGCTGCGGTTGTAGGGGGCACGCCATGGCGTGCCCTGGCACAAACCCGTTCTGGAGGACTTCGGTCGGCCTGTCTCGGGCTCCTTGGCGAACGTGATTCGGCTCTTCAAGCAAGCCGTCACGTGCCAAGTGACTGCTGGCGACGCCGATGAACGGGCACACCATGGTGTGCCCCTACGAGTCTGGCAGCGCGGTTATTACGAGCACATCGTCCGTAATGACGACGAGTTGGCAAAAATCCGCGAGTACATCCGTACGAACCCGTTGCGCTGGGCCTCCGGCCGGTACAATCCCGAGCGGGGTGTTCTGGTGCGGGATGAGACGGGATGTGCTTTGCCGTGGGAAAAAATGTAGGGGCACGCCATCGCGTGCCCCTACACAAGGCGGTACTGCCCGCGCGCCACGAATCCTACCACCCCCAAGTCCCGCAGGCGCTGCAACTGCTGGCGGATTTTGTCGCGCACGTGGAGGTTCTCAGGGTGCAGCCGCGCCAGCGCCGCCTCCTGCGCATAAACCTCGGCCAGGGTGAATGACGTAGGGGCACACCATGGTGTGCCCAGTGTCGGGCGGGCACGCCGTGGCGTGCCCCTACCACTCGCAATCCCCCGCACGACATTGAGGACATCCAGCGTCCACCCGCGCGCGTCGTGTTTCATTTCTGCGAGCGGGCGCAAGCGGGCATACTGCGTCCGCACGCAATCGGAGCTGACCGGCTTTCCGCCCGTCACCATTGGGATTCGACCGTCCGGAGGGATATTGCCGAGGAGGATATTGCAGAGCACATGGCCGTGACGCCGGGCGGCCGGGCTGAGGGGATTTCGGCGCTCGATACATGACAATGAAAAAACAAAACGGGGAACCAGGAACAGGTCCAAAACCCGCCAGCGTTCAGGGTCGTAAGAAAGCGCGAACAGGTTCGGCGTCCTACCGCCCTTGACGGCCCGGCACATCGCGTCATATCCGGCATCCATGACCCGCGCTGTGAAACGATGCGATTGGCTCTTGAGTTGAAACGGGGATGAACAGTCGGGACAACTGAAGTCTACCGCTTCTGTGTTCGGTGCGGCTCGGTCAAGACGCTGGCTCGCGCAGGAGGGACAGTACAGGTTGTTTTCACCCCACGCTTCGCTCACAACCCGCGTTCGCTGCGAGCGGCTCTTGTACGGTGCCGCAAGGTCGCCTGGCATGTCGAGTTGCATGCCGGGATTAGATCATGTTTTATTGGGCCAGGTAAATCTCGGTTTCGGTTTTGATGATGGAGATAATTGAACAGCCAGATTTGGGACTTGATTCAAAGAGCTTCCAGGCTTCTTCCAGCGACGGGGCAGCGACGGAGTAGACGACTTCGCGCTCGTCAGTCCCCACAAAGAAATACTTGCATTCGCGATGCACAAGCCGGGCCGAGAGCGTCATTTGTTTCCGGTGAGCCTGCTCTCCTGATCGATCCACGAAACTGGTTCGGAGATCAAGGCTAGATTGGAAAGACACTCCGGTCATGGTGACGCAGATCAATTCTCGGGCGACCCTTGTCAGTGTGAGTTGAACCCACTGGCTCTCGCGGTCAATTGCGAGAGCCATCCGTCTTAGTCGCAACGCCACGATTGCTGTCGTCCCGCTGCCCATGAACGGGTCGAGAACCAAATCGCCTTCGTTCGACGCCGCCAGTAAAATTCGTTCGAGCAATTTCACCGGCTTCTGCGTGGGGTGCTTGCCGAAGCGTTTCTCGTCGCGCTCGGGCGCGGGAATCTGCCAGACGCTTTTCATCTGCTTGCCGCCGGCGAGTTCTTTCATCAGCTTGTAATTGAACGTGTGCCGGCTCTTGCGGCTCTTGGCCGCCCAGATGATGGTTTCCGTGGCGTGGGTGAAGTAGCGGCAGGAGAGATTGGGCGGCGGGTTGGGCTTGACCCAGGAAATATCGTTGAGCAGCTTGAAGCCCAGTTGCTGCATGGCGAAGCCTACGGAATGGATGATGTGAGCGGTGCCGCTGACCCAGATGGTGCCATGGGGCTTGAGCACGCGCTGGCAGGCGGCGAGCCAGGCGCGGTTGAACTCGTGATTCGCGTCAGGGCCGCGCGAGCGGTCCCACTCGCCCTTGTTGACACTCACCATGCGCCCGGCGTGGCAGGTGATGCCGTCGTTCGAGAGGAAATAGGGCGGGTCGGCGAAAATCAGGTCCACGCAGTCCGCGGGAATCGCCGCCAGGATTTCCAGGCAGTCGCCCTGGTAAATCTTGATGTGGTGCTTGGGATCGTGGAAAACAGGATTTAGGATTTGGGATTTAGGATCTAGGGCCTCGGATTTTGGATTAGCGATGTTTGTTTCCATTACGTTTTTGCCGGCATTGGGGAGTGCGAGCTTGCGTCCTCCCTCGTTATTCTGAGCGAAGCGAAGAATCCCCGCATTTTTCGAAGTAAATGCCGAGACCCTTCGCTGCGCTCAGGGTGACACAAGACTGCGCTCAGGGCGACCAGATGCCGCTACGCGCACCGTAGGGGCACGCCATGGCGTGCCCCTACGCCCGGATCGTTGATCAGTGGGTGTTGCTTGTCAAGATGATCAATGGTTTGCCAGGGATCAACTCTGAAATGTTGATCATGGGGATGATCAAGAGGGGGAAGAGAATGCCGAATTATGAATGCTGAATGATGATTAGCCAAAACACAACTGAGGGAACGACGGCGGCGATTTGTGGATTTTGGGTTTTGGATTCTGGATTGAACTGACGACTGACAACTGTTGACTGTGGACTTCTTCCCCACCTTGACGCTTTCGCACGCTTTCCCATAGAGTGGGATTCTCTGCGGCACAGATAAACGCAGGTCATGGCCTGGCGATACAGAAAGAAGGCGGCAGCCCCGTCCCGGCCGGGGTCGGGACAAGCTGCCTACTCCAAACCGAGGAAGCGTGCGCTACCGACGTTCAACTTTCGTTCTTCTCCTATGCGTTCTGGCGGGCGTGCTGCCGGGGCGAGCGCTGACGCCGGTGGCGGCGCGGCGCGGGATGGTGGTCTCGAGCGAACCGCTGGCCTCAGACGCCGGGCTCGAGATTCTGCGCGCGGGCGGCAACGCCGTGGACGCGGCGGTGGCCACGGGCTTTGCGCTGGCGGTGACGTATCCCTTCGCGGGAAACCTGGGCGGCGGCGGGTTCATGCTGATTCGACGCGCCAATGGCGAGTCCATCGTGGTGGACTACCGCGAAGAGGCGCCGGGCGCCGCCTCGCGCGACATGTATCTGGACGCGCAGGGCAACCTGCTGCCTCACGCGAGCACCGTGGGCGCGCTGGCCGCGGGTGTCCCCGGCACGGTGGCGGGGCTGGCGCTGGCCGAGCAGAAATACGGCAAGCTGGGCCTGGCGCGCGTGCTGGCGCCCGCCATTCGCCTGGCGAGTCGCGGCTTCCCGGTCAGCTACTACTTCGCCGAGTCGCTGCGCGAGCATCGCGAATTGCTCGCGCAATTTGACGCCTCGCGCCGCATCTTCCTGCGCAACGGCCGCCTTTACGAGCCCGGCGAGACTTTCCGCCAGCCGCAACTCGCGCGTACGCTGGCGGCAATCGCCCGGCGCGGCCCGCGCGCCTTCTATCGCGGCCGCATCGCCGCAGCGATCGCCGCCATCGAGAAGAAATATCACGGGCTCATCACGCGCAAGGATTTGGCCCAGTACCAGGCGAAGCTGCGCGCGCCCCTGGTCGGCCACTTTCGCGGCTATGAGATTGTGAGCGTGCCGCCGCCGAGTTCCGGCGGCGTGGTGCTCGTCGAAATGCTGAACATTCTCGAGCCGCTCGAACTCGGCCCGCCGAATTCCTACCAGTCCATTCACCTCATCACGGAGGCCATGCGCCACGCCTACGCGGACCGCGCGGTGTATCTGGGCGACGCCGACTTCGTTTCGGTGCCCGTGGCGCGGCTGACCTCGCCCGAGTACGCGGCCACGCTGCGCGAGGAGATTATCAAGGCGAAGCCCGACGCGCCGCTCCAGCCTGGCCAGCCCGCTGCCGGCGAGTCGTCGAACACCACGCACTTTTCCGTGGTGGACGCCGACGGCAACGCCGTCTCCAATACCTACACTCTGAACGGCGGTTACGGCTGCGGGATCACGGTGGAAGGCGCGGGCTTTTTGTTGAACAACGAGATGGACGATTTTGCCTCGAAGCCTGGCGCGCCCAACATGTTCGGGCTGGTGCAGGGCGAAGCGAACGCCATCGCGCCGCGCAAACGCCCGCTCTCCTCCATGACGCCCACGATCGTTACGCGCGACGGAAAGCTGCGGCTGGCGGTGGGCTCGCCCGGCGGCGGCACCATCATCAACACGGTTCTACAAGTAATCCTCGGCGTCTTGGTGTATAACATGGACATCCGCATGGCGGTCGCCGCGCCGCGCTTCCACGACCAGTGGCAGCCCGACAAGCTGGAACTGGAACGCTGGGGGTTTTCCGCGGATACGATTGAGAAACTCCGCGCCGCGGGATATCCCCTGGAATATGTCGGCGGCCTGGGCGAAGTGGAAGCGATCGCGGTCGATCCGCAGTCGGACTGGCGATTCGGCGCGGCGGATCCCCGCGGGGATGGAAAGGCGGTGGGTTACTGATGGAGTTGGCGCTTTCCACGCACCTGTTTGTCAGCGAACGGCTGGGCTCACACGTCCTCGACCAGATTCTGGCGGCGGGCATCCGCCATATCGAGATCTTCGCGGCGCGCCAGCACCTGGATTATCACGATGCCAACCAGGTGCGCGACGTGGCGCAGTGGTTCGAGGACCACAAAATGCGATTGCACTCGCTGCATGCCCCGCTCTACGCGGATTTCGACTGGGGACGCTCCGGCAGCCTGCCGCTTTCGGTGGCGTATCTCGAGAGGCGACACCGCATCGATTCCATGGATGAAATCAAGCGCGCTATCGCCGTGGCGGAAGTTCTGCCCTTCCAGTACCTGGTTCTGCACATGGGCCTGCCCAACGAGGAGTACGAACTGGAAAAGTTTGACGCCGCGCTCACCTCCATCGAACACCTGAAAATTTTTGCCAAGGCGCGTGGCGTGCAACTGCTGCTCGAAAATACTCCGAACGAATTGAGCACGCCCGAGCGGCTGCTCGAGTTCATCCACTATTCGCGCCTGGACGATTTGAAGATCTGCTTCGACACGGGGCACGCGCACATGACTTGCGGCGTGCAGGAAGCGTTCGAGGTCCTCAAGGACCGCGTGGTCTCCACCCACGTCCACGACAACCGCCGCGAGAAGGACGACCATCTGCTGCCCTTCGACGGCGAAATCGACTGGGCGCAGACTATGCGCGACTTCCGCGCCGCCGATGGCAAGTTTCCCATTCTCTTCGAGCTCCGCGATCATGGGCCGAACGCCACCGGCCTGCCGCGCGTCGTCGAGGTGATGGCGAGGCTGGAGAACCTGAAGTGATTGATCCAGCGGCGCTGGACGGCTTCGGCTGCGTCCTGGCAAGCGTCGCCCGTTTGCGCCCAGCGACCCGCTTCAACCCCGTCGGCGACCGCTAAAAGCTGACGGCTGAAAGCTGAGACCTTTTCGCAGTCCGAGGAAAATCCCTTGAATCCAATTGTTGAAATTCGTAATGTCTCTTTACATGCTGGCCAGGAAGTGCTTATCCAGGGCTGGCTCTACAACCTCCGCGAGAGCGGCAAGCTGCTGTTTCCGCTTTTTCGCGACGGCACGGGAATCATCCAGGGCGTGATCGTCAAGAGCGCGGTGCCGCCGGACGTATTCGAGACGGCGCGCCACCTCACCCAGGAATCTTCTGTGCGCGTCACCGGGAAGGTTCGCGAGGACAAGCGAGCCGCGGGCGGATTCGAGCTGGAGGTCGCGAACCTGGAAGTCCTGCAACAAATCCCGGCGGAGAATCCCTACCCCATTACGCCCAAGGAACACGGCGTGGAATTCCTGATGGACCTCCGCCACCTGTGGCTGCGCTCCACCCGGCAGCATGCCATCCTGGGCGTTCGGCACGAGATCATCAAAGCCGTGCGCGATTTTTTCGACGAGCGCGGGTTCACGCTGGTCGATACGCCCATTTTCACGCCTTCCGCCTGCGAGGGCACTACCACGCTCTTCGAGGTGAATTACTTCGAAGACAAGGCCTACCTGACGCAATCGGGCCAGCTTTACAATGAGGCCGCGGCGATGGCGGTAGGCAAGACGTATTGCTTCGGGCCGACGTTCCGCGCCGAGAAATCCAAGACGCGCCGCCACCTCACGGAATTCTGGATGGTCGAGCCGGAGGTCGCCTTCGCGCACCTCGACGATGCCATGACGCTGGGCGAGGAACTTGTGGCCTTCGTCATTCGGCGCGTGCTCGAAAAGCGTCGCGCGGAATTGAAGACGCTCGAACGCGACGTCACGAAACTCGAGAAGTGCGCCACCACGCCCTACCCCCGCTTGAGCTACGACGACGCCGTGAAGATCCTGAAAGAAAAGGGGAGCGAGATCCAGTGGGGCGGCGACTTCGGGGGCGGCGACGAAACGATTCTTTCGGAGGGCTTCGAGAAGCCCGTGCTCGTCCATCGTTACCCGAGCCTGGTGAAGGCGTTTTACATGGCGCCCGATCCGCAGCGCCCGGAGGTGGCCCTCTGCGTGGACATGCTCGCGCCGGAAGGCTATGGGGAAATCATCGGCGGCGGCGAACGCCTGGCGGATTACGACCTGCTGGTGAAGCGCATTGAAGAAGCGAACCTGCCGCGCCAGGCCTTCGAGTGGTACCTGGACCTTCGCCGCTACGGCTCGGTACCGCACGCCGGCTTCGGCATGGGCATCGAGCGCGTGGTGGCGTGGGTCTGCGGCCTCGAACACGTCCGCGAAACCATCCCGTTTCCGCGCATGCTTTATCGTCTGACGCCGTGACGGCATTCCGGGTGCATTCCGACCCTTCCTGGGCGCTTTGACATATTGATGCTGAGATGATATGTATTGATGCATGAGAACTACCATCCGGCTTGACGACCAGTTGCTTGCCCAGGCCAAGAAACTGGCTGCGGAGAGGGGAACGACGCTGACGGCTATTATCGAGGACAGCCTTCGAGAGGTGCTCGCTCGTCGTCAGCCTCCGCGGCGTCATGCGAAGTTTCATTTCCCTACCTTCAAGGGGGATGGCTTGCAACCGGGCGTCGATTTGGATGATTCCGCATCGCTTCTCGATTTGATGGGGGAGCGCGATGCTACTGATTGATGTTAATGTACTGGTCTATGCGCACCGTGCGGAACTGCCCGAACACGCTGCGTTTCATCGATGGCTGGATGATTGCGTGTCGTCGGATCAAGCCTTCGGAGTGTCCGAGCTCGTCCTTTCAGGCTTCCTCAGGATTGTGACTTTCCCCAAGATCTTCGCAATCCCGACACCGCTGGATGAGGCACTGCGAGCTGTTGCCAAGCTTCGCGCGCAGCCGAACTGCGTTCGGGTAGCTCCCGGGGAAAGACATTGGGATATCTTTGTACGCCTCTGCCACCAGACTGGCGCCAAGGGGAATCTGATTCCCGACGCGTATCTGGCGGCCCTGGCCATCGAAACAGGAAGCGAGTGGATTACGACGGATAGAGACTACAGCCGTTTCCCTGGCCTGCGGTGGAGACATCCGCTGCAGTAATCACTTTTGCCGTTGAGCGCAGGATGTTGAAGATTCGCATACTCGGTGTCCCGCTCGATTTGGGGCAGGAGCGGCGCGGCGTGGACATGGGGCCGTCGGCGGTGCGCGCGGCCGGATTGAATGCCGTCCTCAAGAGCCTGGGGCACCAGGTCGAAGATGCAGGCAACATTCACGTCAAGCTCCCCGAGGAGCAGCATTTCGGGGATCGTCGCGCCAAGTATCTGAACGAAATCGCGGAAACCTCACAGGAAGTCGCGCACCGGATTTACCAGGCGCTGGAGGCCGGCTATTTCCCGGTTTCTCTCGGCGGTGATCATTCCGTGGCTATCGGAACGCAGGGCGGCGCCGCGAAGTTCTTTCACGACCGCAATCAGGCTCTCGGTTGCCTCTGGATCGACGCCCACGCGGACATGAACACGCCGGAAACGAGTCCGAGCGGCAACGTACATGGGATGCCTTTCGCAGCCACGCTGGGCCACGGACCTGATGCCCTGACCAGAATTTTCGGGCTGACGCCCAAGATGCAACCCAAGAATTGCGTCCTGATCGGCGTCCGCGATCTCGACTCGCGTGAGCGCCGGCTGGTGAGGGAGTCGGGCGTTCACATCTTCACCATGCGCGAGATCGACGAGCGGGGAATGCGTGCCGTCATGGAGAAAAGCCTGGCGCTCGTCACCGCGGGCACGACGGGGTTCGTGGTGTCATTCGACATGGATGTGGTGGATCCCGACGAAGCGCCCGGCGTCGGCACGCCCGTGCGAGGCGGCATCACCTTCCGCGAAGCGCATCTGGCCATGGAGATGGTGGCAGACAGTAAGAAAATGGTGGCTCTTGAGCTGGTAGAGATTAATCCGATTATTGATGTGATGAATAAGACCGCGATTTTGGGAGTCGGGCTGGTTGCTTCCGCGCTGGGCAAGAAGATTCTGTGAAGTGCGCGCCCCTCCGCGCCCCGGAGAAACTGCTTGGAAAAGAAGATCAGGGTTGGCATTCTGTTCGGCGGACGTTCCGGCGAGCACGACGTCTCGCTGACCTCCGCGGCCTCGGTGATGAAAGCGCTCGACCCCGCGCGCTACGAAGTGGTTCCTATCGGCATCACGCGCGAGGGCCACTGGCGAATTGGCTCCGCGGCACTGCGCTTGCTTCCCGAGGTGCTCGAAAAGGGGGAGCCGGTGACGCCGTCGGTGGATCCCTCGGCGCCCAAGCTGATTCCGCTCCGGTCCCATTCGCCCGCGCTCGACTCCAGACGCGACCTGGACGTCATTTTCCCCGTCCTGCACGGAACCTTTGGCGAGGACGGCACCGTGCAAGGGTTGCTCGAGCTGGCCGGCGTCCCCTATGTCGGCGCGGGAGTGCTCGGCTCTGCCGTCGGCATGGACAAGGACGTGATGAAGAGGCTTTTCCGCGATGCCGGTCTGCCGATCGTGCCCTGGGAAGTGCTGCTGCGGAGCGACTGGGAGAGCGATCCCCAGGCCGCTCAAAAGCGCATCGAACGACGCTTGCGCTACCCGCTGTTTGTGAAGCCGGCGAACCTCGGCTCCTCCGTGGGGATCAGCAAAGTCTCCCGCGCGGCGGGATTGCAGGGGGCAATCGGTCTCGCGGCCCAATAAGGAAGGGTCCGAGCTGATCATTCCCGCTCGTCTCCCTGCGCGACAGGCACGGCGCGTGCAGGCCCTGGCAGTGGCCGCGTTCCAGGCCATTGATTGCGCGGGCATGGGGCGTGTGGATTTTCTCCTGGACCGCAAGACCGCCAAGATCTTCGTAAATGAAATCAACACCATTCCCGGATTTACTCCCATCAGCATGTATCCCAAGCTCTGGGAGGCGAGCGGCCTGCCTTATCCGAAGCTCCTCGACAGGCTGATCGAACTTGCTCTAGAGCGCCACCAGCAGAAAAGCTGCACGCGGTTTGACTTTACGCCACCGAAGTAACCTTTCCTGCCGCCATCATGCACGAACCTGCCGCTTGACAATCAGCGAGAAGCATGATATTTAACTATCTGGTTAGTTAAAGAGGCAGGGCGACCCTGAGAGTTCCAACGGGACGGAATCTGCGCGGTCACAACAGCGCCGGGAGGCGCGCGGCGATCCTGCGCGCCGCCGAGCGCATTTTCGCGGAGCAGGGGCTTACGGGCGCGCGCACCGACGCCATTGCAGCGGCCGCGGGCGTGAACAAGGCTTTGCTCTATTACTATTTCAAGAGCAAAGATGGTTTGTATCGCGCCGTCCTCGAAGAGCATCTGAAAGATTTCCGGCGGCGCGCGTTGGAAGTGTTTTCCTCCCGGGGTTCGCCGCGCACCCTGGTGCTTCAGTATGTGAGCATGCACTTTGATTTCATCAGCTCCCGGCCCTATTACCCGCGGTTGTTTCAGCGGATGGCGATGGCAGGCGGCAGGAGTTTCGAACGACTGGCGCGCGAGTACTTTGTTCCCCTGGGAAGAAAGTTCGTGGCGCTGATTGAGCGGGGCGTGCGTTCGCGGGAGTTTCGGCCCCTGGACAGCGGTCACGCGGCACTCTCGCTGGTGGGTCTGACGGTTTTCTACTTCAGCGCCGCACCCGTGGTGCGCGTGGTGAGCGGCATGGATCCTTTTGAAGAAGGAAACTTGGCCCGGCGAAAGGAAGAAGTCTTGAAATTTGTCCGTTATGCCTTGTTCCGGAACCCGAAGGCGGTGGAACGATGAAGCGCAAAATCCTTTTGCCGCTCCTGGTGCTGGTGGCGCTCAGCGGCGGGGTGGTTTACTACAAGGCGGTCACGCGCCCTCGTCCCCTGGTTTTGACCGGCATTGTGACCACGCACGACGTTTTCGTCAGCAGCCAGATCAGCGGCCAGATCAGCCAGCTCCTGGTGAAGGAAGGGGACAACGTCAAGGCCGGAGAGCTCGTGGGGATGATCGAGCCGAAGGAGTTGCGAGCCGAGGAGGCCTACTACGCGCACTCGGAGCGGGGCGCGGCGGCGCAGGTGACGCAGGCGGAGGCCGCCTTGAAGTATCAGGAAGCGCAGACCCGCGACCAGATTCGACAGGCAGAGGCCGCGCTGGCCTCGACCCAGGCGCAGCAGGCGGAGGCCGCGGCGAACCTCGAACGGGCTCGCTTGGATTACCAGCGCGCCGAGGGGCTTTTCAAAGACAAGATTATTTCTGTGCAGGGCCTCGATCAGGCGCGCACAACCTTTGAGGCTGCCGAGGCCCACGTGGAGTCGCTGGCCAAACAAGTGGAAGCCCAGGCTGCCGCGGTGGCTTTGGCGCGCTCTACGGCCGAAGAGATCGCGATGCGGCGCAGCCAGCTCCTCGCGGGACGTTACCAGCGCGCGGCAGCGGAAGCTCAGAAGAATACCGCGCGGATCCGGTTGGACTATACGGAAATTCGCGCCCCCATTAGCGGCGTGGTGGCGGAGGTTGCCGCGCGTCAGGGAGAGGTGGTAAACCCCGCGCAACCGATCCTGGACATTGTGAATCCCGATGACCTGTGGGTGCGTGCCGACGTCGAGGAGACTTACATCGACCGGATCCGGCTGGGGGATAAGCTTTCCGTCCGGCTGCCCTCGGGCGACGAGCGGACCGGGACGGTTTTTTATCGCGGCGTGGACGCCGATTACGCCACGCAGCGCGACGTGAGCCGGAGCAAGCGGGACATCAAGACTTTTGAAATCCGGCTGCGGGTGGATAATAGCGACAGGCGGCTCTGGCCTGGACTGACGGCCTATGTCACGCTTCCGCCGCAGGACTTGCGCTAGCCGCGTTGCGCGGACCTGGCAATTTCGTTGCGGCGAAGCGATTAGCAAAGAGGATATCTTGGCGGCCATCGAAGTTTACAACATCCGGAAATGCTTCAACGGCTTTTGCGCCGTGGACGGGCTTAGTTTCACCGTGGAGCAGGGAGAAATCTTTGGCCTGCTCGGTCCGAACGGCGCGGGAAAATCCACGCTGATCCGCTTGCTGACCACGCTGCTTCCGCCCACTTCCGGCACGGCCGCCATCAATGGTCACGACATTGTGCGCTCTCCTGACGCCGTGCGCGGTTGCATCGGCGTGATTCCTCAGGCGATGACCTCGGACCTTGATTTGAGCGCGGCGGAGAATCTGCTGATTTTTGCCAAGCTTTACGGGGTTCCCCGCGAGCGCCGCGCCGCGATTGTGAAGAAATTGCTCGAGGCGGTGGACCTGCTCCAGTGGGCGGACAAACCAGTGAAGAATCTCTCCGGCGGCATGCGACGGCGCCTGGAAATCGCCCGCGGTCTCGTGCACGAGCCCAGGATCTTCTTCCTCGACGAGCCCACCACGGGCCTCGATCCGGTTTCCCGACAGGCCGTCTGGGAAATGTTGATGAAGCTGAAAGCAGAGCACGACCTCACGATTCTGCTGACGACGCACTACATGGATGAGGCGGACCGGCTGTGCAACCGCGTCGCCATCGTGGACCACGGCAAGCTGGTGGCGCTCGATTCGCCGCTCAAGCTCAAGGCCTCGATTCCGGGCAACAATATCCTGGAAGTCAGCTTCTCGCGCGTTCCGGAAGGATGGCTCGAGACCCTGGAACATCTCACCGACGTCGAGAGCGTGCGCGCCGAAGACCACGTGTACCGGATCGGGTCGAACAACGGGCCGCGAACCGCCGTGGACCTGATGGAGGCCGCGCGACGGGAGCAAATTGAGATCACTTCGCTTTCGGTGCAAAGCACGACGCTCGACGACGTGTTCATGCATTACACGGGGCGGCAGTTGCGGGATTCGCTCCAGGACGCGCTGGGTTACGACCCCAATTACCTTTACCAGCGACGTTAGGGAAGGTTTTCTATGCATCGCATCCTGGCCCTGATTGAACGCGATATGCGCAAGTTTGTGCGCAGTCCCACGCTCATCATGGTCTCGATGTTCTTCCCCCTCGTGCAACTCGTGGTGCTCGGTTACGCGTTTGGAGGCAAGATCCAGAATTTGAAAGTCGGGATCGTGGACCAGGACCACGGTTTGTCCACGGTGAGGCTCCGCGAGATGTTCGGCGCGATTGCCGCCAACGCGCATACGTTTGAAACGGTCGAGTATACCGATCCCCGGCAGGCGATCACCGACCTGCGCCAGGGGCGGGTCAACGCCGTCCTCAACATTCCTCCGGAATTCTCGCGGCGTGTCCTGGGGCAGGAAGCCCCTCAGGTGGCGCTCATCGAGGACAACACGGATAACTTCGCGGTCGGGGCCCTGGAAGGATCGCTCTCTGAACTCCTGGGCACTTACAACCAGCCGGGCGACCCGCCCCGCGTGCCGCATGGGGTTTCGCTCCAAGTGGTCGAATTGTACCCC
>JAIQGA010000444.1 GCA_020072925.1 Terriglobia bacterium
CAGCCGGCGAAGCCGGCTTCCGCCGCTGCTGCGCTTCGCCGCGGCGCCCCAGAGCGGCCAGCTCACGCCCCGGAACGGGCGATCTCGTGGCATCAACCATCTAGCCGATCAGCACCTGGACGAGCCGGCGCGTCGAGCTCCCGGCCAGGATGTCCTGGCCCTGCACGCGCGCCCGCACGAAGATGACGAGCATTCGTACGCCGGGTTGATTCGCGCCGCGGTGGAAGCCGGCGTTCCCATCCGCGTCGTGATTCTCACCGATGGTGACGTGGGCGAATGCGAGCGCTATTACGACAAGCCCTGCGGTCCGAACGAGGCGCGGGAATTCGGCATGGTGCGCATGGAGGAAGCCCGCGAAGCCCTCGAGCACCTCGGCCTCGCGCGCGATAAGGTGACGATCCTTGGCCTGCCCGACGGCGGCTCGGGCGAGATCTGGTCGCGCCACATCCAGGCTGCGAATCCCTACCTCTCCGTTTACCTGGCCTGCGACCACGCGCCGTATGAAGACGTGTTCAAGCCCAACCTGCCCTATGCGCGCGACGCGGTGATTGATGCGCTTGAAAACATCATCGCGGACTTCCGCCCGGCGCTCATCGCTTTGCCGCACCCGGATGAACGGCACGTGGACCACCGCACCACGAATTGGTTCGCCATCAAGGCCTGCCAGGGATTGCTGAAGGCGGGCCGGATCGATCCACACACCATCGTCTGGGGCGACCAGGCTTATGGCGCCGGCGGCTTCAAATCCGCTCCTTACACATACTCGGATGTCGTCGTGCATCTCAGCGGTGAGGCGGCGGCATTGAAGCAGGAGATGAGCTGGCTTTACCAATCGCAGGACGGCAACCTCGCGGAGGGCATGAAGCAGACCTACACGGAGTTGCCTCGCGAGGAACGGCACGTCCAGATCGTCGATTGGCAGCAACACGAAGGTTGGAATGAGTGAACTCGAACCATCGGATTTCTTGCCGCGACAAGGCGCCGCAGGCTCCCGCGGAAACTCACTCCTTGACGAGAGTACGCACGCTTCATATGCTGGGTTTTCGCTGGATTGGACCTCTTGGAAGCCCGGCCCGCCGCCTGG
Source organism: Terriglobia bacterium (assembly GCA_020072925.1). GTDB lineage: Bacteria > Acidobacteriota > Terriglobia > UBA7540 > UBA7540 > JAIQGA01. The sequence continues at coordinate 1,085 of JAIQGA010000444.1, forward strand.
TCGCTGGAAAATGCCATGAAAGAACTTGCACAACTCGCCCAACCCCGTATCGTGGCGCCTCTGGATAGCGGCTTCGTTCCCGCGGCGCTCGTGCACCGCACCTTCCACCAGGCCGTTCGCGATTCGGGACGCGCGACGCCCCTAGCGATCGCCCTCGAGCGTCAGGAGGGTTTCATTTCGGTCTTCAGGACGGAGTGTTTCGAGGAAGGCTCTCGGTTTGCGGCGCTGAATCTGCCCTTTGCAGAGCGGTTGGTCAAGATGCTCCTCTGGAAGCACGGTGGCTGGAGAATCGTTATCGGTGGCCCGCCCAGCGTTGCGGAGCACGTCCGGCAGACCTATTCACCCGGGGGCGCGCGTGCCTTCGACGTGGAATTCATGAGCGGAGTCTACGAGCGGCCGTTCGTGGTCGAAGTCACAACCCCCGACGAGATCCCCGCGGCCTCGGAGGGAACCGTGGCGCTCGGGCGGCACCTCGAGGGGTGCCGCATCGGATTCGACCTCGGCGCTACCGACCGCAAAGTGGCCGCGGTCCAAGATGGCGAGCCCGTGTACACTGAAGAGGTGGTCTGGGACCCGCGCCACGCCGCTGACCCTACCTACCACTTCCAGGAAATCATGGCTGGACTCCAATCCGCCGCCCGGCATCTGCCGCGTGTGGATGCCGTCGGCGGGAGCGCCGCGGGGGTATACATCAACAACCGCCCGCGTGTGGCCTCGCTGTTTCGCGCCGTCCCGAAGGACCTCTTCGAGACCAAAATCGCCAATCTTTTTCTGGATCTGAAGCGCGCCTGGAACGACATTCCCTTTGTGGCCGTCAACGACGGGGAGGTCACCGCACTCGCGGGCTCCATGTCCTTACAAGATAATGCTGTATTGGGTATTGCGTTAGGATCGAGCCAGGCGGGCGGGTACGTCACTGAAACCGGCGAGATCACCACCTGGCTGAACGAGCTGGCCTTCGCCCCTGTGGACTACCGTCCCGAGGCGCCCGCCGACGAGTGGTCCGGCGACCGCGGCTGCGGGGTGCAGTACTTTTCCCAGCAGGCGGTCTTCCGGCTGGCGGCGGCCGCGGGATTATCGCTCGACACTTCGCTTGGACCGGCGGAAAAGTTGAAGTCGGTCCAGGAAAAGGTCGCCGCGGGGGATGAAGCCGCCCGGAGCATCTTCGAGACCATCGGCGTCTACGTCGGCTACGGGATCGCCCACTACTCCGAATTCTACAAGCTGCGCCACGTGCTCATTCTCGGGCGCGTCACCTCCGGGGAAGGCGGCAACATCATCCTGAGCCAGGCGCAGAAGGTCCTGCACACGGAATTCCCCGAGCTCGCGGAGAAAACCCGCGTGCGCCTCCCCGACGAAGCTACGCGCCGCGTCGGGCAGGCTGTGGCTGCCGCCAGTCTGCCCGCCTTAAAGTGAGAGCGTGAACAAAG
>JAIQGA010000173.1 GCA_020072925.1 Terriglobia bacterium
CGCCCGGCAGGCCGATAATGAAATCACCATGAATGAGGATGCCCAGCTCCCGGCATTTCGTCACGAACGTGCGAGCCATCTCCAGCGTCGCACCCTTCTTGATGTTTTTCAGAATCGTCGCATCGCCGGACTCGAACCCCACAATCAGTAAACGGGCGCCAGCCTCGGCCATTGCCTTCAGCGTTTCATAATCGCTGTGGACACGTGCTGTGCAAGACCAGCGGAACCCTAGCGGCTTGAACTTCGCGCAGAGCTCCAGCACCCGCTCCTTGCGAATATTGAAGGTGTCGTCGTCAAAGAAAAACTCTTTTACTTGCGGAAACATCTTCAGGGCCTGACGAATTTCCCGGGCAACATTTTCAACGGAGCGGACGCGCCAGGCGTGGCCGGAAAGCGTCTGCGGCCACAGGCAGAACGTGCACAACGCCGGACAGCCGCGGCTCGTGTAAAGAGCCACGAAGGGGTGCAATAGAAACGGCACGTTATAGTTCTCAATCACCAGATCGCGCTTGTAGGCCTCGGTGGCGAAAGGGAGCTGGTCCAGTTCTTCAGTTTGCAGCAGCGGGCGCGGCGGGTTGTGGATTACTTGGCCGTCTCGCCGATAGCTGATGCCACTGATCTCCTGGAGGGGCTTCCCCCGCGCGAATTCCACCACCGCATAATCGAACTCACCACGGACCACGAAATCGATAGCCTCACTGGCCATGAGGCTTTCCGTCGGGCGCACTTGAACGGGAGGACCTACGAAGGCTACCTTGAGGTCCGGCCTGACCGCTTTCATGCCACTTATCAGGCGGAGATCGCTTTCGAACCCGACAGTGGAGGTGAAAAGAACGACGAACTCATACTCCCGCGCGAGCTGCATGGTCTCAGCGGCGGTGACTTTGTGAGAGGGGGCATCCAATAGCCTGCTGCCTGGTAGCAGGCCCGCCGGGTAGCTGAGCCACACCGGATACCAAAAGGACTCGATTTCGCGCGTTGCCGGCCAACGCGAGCCGGCTCCGCCATCGAAGTTGTCAAAGCTCGGGGGATTTAGCAAGAGCGTCTTCATCACCGAAGACATGAAAACACCCCGTTACCTTTCCACACCATAATAGTCTGCGAAAGAGGGCGCCGACATGGTTCTTATGTTACTCGAAAGACGCTTCTCCCCCAAAGCGGCATCTTCTGGAATAATTGCCCGGCCTGGGCGTGCCTGGCGCGTTCTTCACTCCTGGCTCGGTCCTTTCCAGCATTACGCATTTGAGCGCGAGTTGGGGAGCGAATGGGTGTTCTTTTCCCGATCTCGTTCATCTTTGTGTTCGGTCATGTTCTCGGCGAGGTACGACCCTCCGTGCTTTTCCCTCGGTTCCGCATGAAAAACGGCCCTGCACGCCGAGATCCGGCCGGGACCAGGCGACGGGACAGTCTACGACTGGCCGACTTTTCACTCCGAATCCGATCGCGACGCAATCGATTACGTGAGAATTATTGGTAGGATTGGGATTTCGTAACTCACAGTGTCGATGGTTGGGCCCAAGTGCTGCATAAACCGCTGCTGCACCTCGCAGGCGATCGCCCAGTCCCGGCTAACATCCACTACCAATACATCGCTCGTCATTTTCCAGCCTCCAGCCGCAGGTCGATCCTCGGCGCGCAAAATCGACACGGCAGTGGGCCAGCAGTCTCTTGAGAATTCATTGTCCGGGATGTCGAGAACGTGCCACCTGCTCCGACTACTCCATGAAAGCGCCGATAACCAGCGCTAAAATGACGAAGCGAAAGGAGCGGAAGACATGAAGTACATTTTGATGATGGTAGGCACGAAAGCGGGCGTCGACGCGTACAGAGCATGGTCCAAGAGCGACATCCAGGCGCACTTCGCATTCTTGAAGAGCCTCAATAAGGAGCTGACCGAGTCCGGAGAGTTTGTGGCCACTCAAGGCTTGGCCGGGCCGGATCAGGCTAAGGTGGTGCGAGCCGGGAAGGACGGCGCGCCGATCACGGACGGCGTGTTTCCGGAGGCAAAAGAGTTTCTCCTAGGTTACTGGATCGTCGACGTCGAGGGTCCGGAACGGGCCTATGAGGTCGCGGCCCGGTTATCAGCGGGGCCGGGACCCGGTGGGGCACGGTTGAGCATGCCGATCGAAGTGAGGCAGATCATGACCGGGGGGTCCGAAGAATACTGTGACAGATAGGCCGTTAGACACCCGTTCCGAGCGCCTGTTGCGCGAACTGGCGCCGCAGGTGCTCGGCGCGGTAATCCGCCGTTTCCATGATTTCGCCGCTGCCGAGGACGCCGTTCAGGAGGCATTGATCGCGGCAGCTATTCAATGGCCGCGGGAAGGCGTTCCTGACAATCCTCGCGGCTGGCTGATTCAGGTTGCCGCGCGGCGCATGACGGATTATCTGCGCAGTGAGGAGGCGCGGCGGCGACGGGAAGCCGAGGCAGCCATACAATCCAGCTATCTGGCGCCTGCAACGGATCTTGAGAATGAAACGGATCAGGACGACACGCTCACTCTGCTCTTCATGTGCTGCCATCCCTCCCTGACGACGTCATCAGCGATCGCCTTGACCTTACGGGCGGTGGGCGGCTTGACTACGGCCGAAATCGCCAGGGCGTTCCTGGTTCCCGAGGCGACGATGGCGCAGCGCATCAGCCGGGCGAAGCAAAGCATCAAGGCCTCCGGCCTGCCCTTCCAGTTCCCGACGAGCCAAGAGCGGGCCCAGCGACTCCGCGCCGTGCTACACGTGCTCTACCTGATCTTCAACGAGGGCTACACCAGCAGCGCCGGGCCGCAATTGCAGCGACTCGAACTGTCGCGTGAGGCAATCCGCCTGACCCGATCCGTTCACACCTTGCTCCCGGACGATGGGGAGGTCGCGGGACTGCTGGCGCTCATGTTGTTGACCGATGCGCGCCGCGCGGCGCGAACTGGACCGGACGGGGAGTTGATCTCGCTCACAAAGCAAGACCGGACCCTGTGGGACCAGGTGGAGATTTCCGAGGGCATCGCGCTCCTGACCGCAGCCCTATCGAAGGGGTCAATTGGCGCGTACCAGCTACAGGCCGCCATCGCCGCCGTCCATGACGAAGCGGCCCGAGCCGAGGATACCGACTGGCCGCAGATCCTGGCACTGTACGAACTGCTCAAACGCATGTCCGACAATCCCATGGTGATGCTCAATCACGCCATCGCCGGGGCCATGGTGCACGGCCCATCCAAAGGACTTGACCTGCTCAAAGCGCTCGACTGCGATGCACGAATTGCCGGCCATCATCGCCTCGACGCCGTTCGTGCCCATCTACTGGAAATGGCTGGCGACTATCAGGCCGCCATCACGCACTACCGGATTGCCGCCAGTCGAACCACGAGCATGCCGGAACGGAATTACCTCATTACGCAAGCGGCCCGGCTCAGCGAGAGCACAACAAGCCCCGATCGGACTGTTCCACGTACAGATCACTAAGGCGCTGAAAGGCGTTAGCAAGAAAAGAGTGCTCAGGACTGAACAGACCGCTAAACCGAGAGGTGCCTCGTGCTCTTGCAGGTCTTTGAGCATTCGCGGCGGCGGTGGGTCAACGGCGTGGAGGCGGGCGATTGCGGGGAAGCCGTCCCCTCTGTTCCTGTCCACGCTTCGTGGGCCGCACTAGTGGGTCAGCTTCGCTCAAATCGGGGCGAAATGGCTTTCCGCTGTCGCCGTTTTAGGGATCTCAGCTTGAGCGCCACATCTCCGGCTTCCGAACTAAACGTCAAGTGGCTGCACGCTGCGGACAGTTGTTTCCGAGTGGCTGACCACTCGTCCAGAATCGGTCGAACGCGTGACGAAGCGGTGGCTGATGAGCCCGGGCTGGCACATGCACCGGAATCGCGCCGGGCCCAAGCTTCCCTAGCGAGAGCCATCCTCAGCCGCGGCACGTCTTGGACTGTCTGCTTGCCCTACGGCGGAAAGTTCATGCGGCGCAGGAGGTCTTGGAAGCGGGGGCCGGAGCGCTGGCTACCGAAATTTGGGTCCGGCTTCAGTAAGTTTACCGACTTCATCCAGCTTGGTGAATATCGTTCCTGCCTTGTGGGTATCTGCCTTGCTCCGTCTACTAATGGAAATTCTCCACCAGCATCAGGTCACTGCCGGCTTGGTCGGCTTGCGCGTAGAGGATCCACCGGCGGTCTGGGGAAACGGTCAAACAACCCCACGGTAGTTTTTCGATGGAGGCGATCCGCTGGATCTTTCCAGTAGTAGTGTTCAAGAACTGGATGGAATAGCCAGATTTGGGGTCTCGCCTCGGTACGAAGTAGATCCCGTCCTCCACTACTGCATAATCTCCTCCGTCAGCAAGAGAGTCGAGGATCTGTTGCACCTCTCCCCCTTCCGTGGGAACCCTCAGGAGGGTAAAGCCGTCAGCCGTGTTTCTAACACAGTAAATAAACTTGCCGTCCGGAGATTCATTCGGCCCCCAGCACTCTGCGCCTCTTACCGGCACGGCTGGTCCCCTTTCGGCTGGCACTTTATAAACTCCAAACCTTGGTGCTAGCGAATCGAAGAGTATCCACCGTCCATCTTTCGACCAGCTTGGGTTTGCCGCGTACGAGGAGGAAGTCGTGCGTTGCGGACTGCCTCCGCTGGCATTCACGACGTAAACCTCCTGATGCCCTTCGATACCCGCGCAGAACGTCAAGCGACTGCTGTCCGGAGACCAGCGTGGCCTTATACCGACGCTAGCTCCGCCCAAGAACGTAAGTTGGACGGCATTCGAGCCGTCCGCGTCACAGACCCAAATTTCCCCGCTCCCGGAACGGTCTGACCAAAAAGAGATCTTCTTGCCGTCGGGGGAGAACTGCGGGGAACTGTCTTTGCGTGTAGAAGAAATGAACTTCTCTGGGGGTTTGGCCTTTCCCCCGGGAGTTGGGATCTCCAGGCGCCAGATGTTGAGATCACTTATTGCCTGAGCGTAGGCAAGGCGATTGCCGCGGCGTGAGATGGCCGGATATGCACCATTTGCCCCGATCGCGCCCAGGCGTTGTGGCTTGCTCGTCCCAGAAGCTGCAACTCGCCAGAGACTAGAATCTCCACCCGACAAGGCTGAAAAGATCAAGGAGCTGCCGTCCACACTCCAGGCAGGACTTGCAGCCCTCCAATTACCAAACGTAAGCCGTTTGGGCTCCGCAACGGGTTTGAGCTCCGGAGAGAGGTCAAGCAGGTAGAGATCGCTGTTGACAAACGAAGCCTTCCGGAAAAACGCCAGCGTGCGGCCATCCGGTGAAAAGGCCGGGCAACTATCCCCCAAGCAGTTTGTTGTGACCGGGATTGTCATGGGCGGGGACGTCAACCTTCGCTTCTCGCCGGTTTCGACAGAATAGAGGAACAGGGCATTTCCTTCGTGGGGCTCAGAGCTCGCCACTGCCAACCAGCGCGAATCCGGGGACCACGCAAGAAACGGCCCATCGAGTTCGAGCAAGTCGCAATATCTCTCTGTCAGCGTTCGTTCCGGCCCGCCAATTGGAGATATCAAAACCACCGCGACCTTCCCCCCAGGCGATACAACACGGTCGAAGGCAACCCAGCGTCCATCCGGAGACCAGGCAGGGCTGAACTCCCGGGCAGGATTTGTCGTGAGGCGCAAGGGAGGTTCAGAACCGATGACCTTCACATAGATGTCGAAGTTGTTTTCTTCTTCGCCGTTCCAGGAAAATGCCACTTGGGTGCCGTCCGGTGAAAACGAAGGGGAATCTTCGCTGCCGGGATAACTCGTGAGGGGAACAGCCGTCAGAGGGGCTTCCGGCGGCGTCGGGCGTGACCGCCCGAACCAGAACCAGCCCGCGACGGCCAGCGCAACGACTGCGGCTCCAATGGCCGCCAGCGCGACGAGCCACCGCTGTAGCGCCGCTCTGCGAGCGGCGGCCTCGGTCCGCCGGTCATAGACCGGCGCTACAGCTTCCACCGGCGCGATAAAGCGATACCCGTGCCGTGGCAGCGTCTCGATGAAGCGGGGCGCAGCCGGATCGTCCCCTAGGATCTCGCGTAGTCTGTTGATCGAAGTATTGACGCTGTGTTCGAAATCGACGAAGGTTTCCCCCGGCCAGAGCTTCTTTTGGATCTCTTCGCGGGTCACCAACTCGCCCGGATGCTCCAGCAGCATCGCGAGGACTTGGATGGGCTGGCCGTGCAGCTTGACCTTTAGTCCCTGCTTGCGTAGTTCCCCTGTGCGAAGATCGGCTTCGAAAACACCAAACTTTAACAGGTGCGGTCGAGCATAACTGTCGTTCATGGGGGTGGGTCCCCCTGGTCGCGGCAAGTATATCACTGGAAAAGTTCCCTCGAAAGACCAGTTACGAAAAAGACCTTTGCGGACAAGTCCGCACTCCTCATGGAGTTAGCCAAGGACAAACATTAGACCTGGCTGTTATTCGCCGTGCATTGACGCCGAGACGGGATCTGAGCACTGTGGGCGCAAACAAGGCGACACAGGTTGGGTGAGGTTGCCGCCCAGGCCGGACTCGGGCAGGACCTCAGGACGCTCCCGGCGCGCTCACTTCACCCGACCCATGCAAAGGCGTGATTGCACTGTTGATCGTTGGAGGTGATTCTATGCGGAAATCATTGAGTATTGCCTTTTCGGCGGCGCTGCTGATCAGCAGCGCGCAACTGACCTGGGCTCAAAAAGGCAAGGTCTTTGAACTCGGCACATATCCCGGCGGAACCTGGTTTACCACGGAGAGCATCAATGATCTTGGCGTGGTCGTTGGCCGTGGCGATGTCCCCCCCATCGGCGACGACGGCGTTGGCTACACCCACGCGCTGGCCGTGCCTCTGTTCGGACCGCATGCCGGCGAATGGATCGATATCGGGGCATTACGTGGGGACCAGTCCAGGGGGTGGGAATTTGAGTCGCTTACCCAGATCTCAAACACCGGGCTGGTCGTCAGTCACTCCACCCCACCGGACGGGTATGTGCACGGTGTGGCCTGGACCAAGGAGACCGGCATGGTTGATTTGGGGACTCTTGCGGATACAGGCGACCCAGCGTACGCAGACTACAAATCGAGCTCTGCGCAGGGCACGAACAAACTCGGAACACTGATCGTGGGTCTGAGCCAGAACACGGACGGTTACTCGCTTCCAGTCGTGTGGACGCCGGCCGGGAAACCGGGTGGGCCAGCCATTGTCTGGAAGATCCACGGGCTCGATACCATAGCTGAGCTTCCTTCCTGTCAGGCCTGGTGGGTGAACGACTCTGGGCAGATCAGTGGCGTATGCGGCAACATGGTCAACGCCGTCACTGGTGTGGTCTGGAACCCCCGCGCTGAGGGAAAAGGTTGGAAGCTCACGCCACTTCCACCGTCCCCGGACCCCGACTACCCAGAAAGCAACGCCTATGGCATCAACGACAGGGGGGAAATCACAGGTGTAGTTATGTCGACCGACTTTGGGATTTGGCTTCCACGGCTCTGGAAACCACTTGACAGGAAAAGAACGATGTACTCCCAGCCGATTGAGCTTGCCCTACCCGGTGGGTTCACAGGCTGCGAGAGCGTGGGCCTCAACGACCTAGGCGACATTGTCGGGGATTGTTGGAACGACACGCAGGACCTTTCCGCGCGCTGGATCACGGCGGACCCGACCTTTTCCGAAATTATCAAATTCCCCGGTTCGTGGGGTTATTCCTGGGGAGTGAACAATTTCCGAATTGGCGCGGTCACGTACGCTGACAGCAAGAACTGCCCAGCCGACACCTACGGTTCATGCGGAGGCGCAGTGCAGCTCCCATCGAAGTGAGGTTCGTCAAGCGGTAGTTTTCATCCTGTGTGACCCGGCAACCCAAGCGGGGATGTCGTAGGGTGGTATACGGGGGCGGACGGTCTGTTCCTTGTCTATTTGCTCAGCAGGCAACCGCCCGGCTAGACCGGATAGGAACGACGCGAGCCCTGAGAATGACGTAAGGGCGGAGCTTGTCCCGAGCTGTCCCAGGGGAGCCTGTGCGACAACCTCCCAACATGGGCGGTTGTGTCGCTCAGTCTGACTGCATTCTCACTCCGGTTCCCAAGGGGCACCGTCGCAGGGGGGAAGTCATGTCAAACCAAAAGTTGTCTTCGACCCTAGTAATCACGTGGGTGGCCCTGCCGGGCTTGGCCATATTTCTAGGGGCAGGTCCGGCCAGGGCCCAGAGCAGTTCCGCTAACTACACTTTCCTGGTGGCTGCGGGGTTCCTTTGCGATCCTGGCGACTCTGCCACCTGCCCTGCCGTGGTCAAATCATCAAATGGCGACAGCTACGAGATGAGCGGGGCAGGTATGTTCGCGACGCAAAGCAAGTCGGTTACCGCAGCCGGAACGTTCACCCACAAGTCCTCTGGTGGGAATGTGCTTGAAACAGGTGTCTGGATCGCGAGCGAACTCATGAGCTTTGATTCGTACGGTGTCGCGCCGGGGGCGCGCATGCGCGGAGGTAGGGCTTTCGGCCCCGGACCGTTCGCCCCTATGCGTTCGCGAATGTTCTCGGGCTCCATGCCGGCAGGCGGTCTGGCCGTTTTCCGCGTTCGGCTATTGCCCATAGTGGGGCTGCCGAAAACCGCGACGCTGCAAGTGAACTGCGCACTCGCCAAGGTGCCGCCCGAACGCCAGACGGAAGGAATAAGGCTGACCCTCGAGGGAAGTGGTCTCGAATTCGCTGAGGAAGTCGGCGGGCGTACTCTATTCGTTTTGACAAGGCCCGCCGCGAGAGCAACTACTAAGTCGACTGCTCCACACGACGAGACCAGTCCTGCGCCTGCTGAGGTCGGCCCTTGATTTGAACTGGGGCCGGGCACAAACGGGTTAATCGGGGCTTCAATCACGGATTAGTCCTTCCTTGTCGGCTGTGTTTAGCGACCGACGGTCGGTCGCACTGAGTCAGTTGTCGTATTACGAGGCACTCTTCCCTTATCGGATTGTAGAAAAGTTGCCGACGAACCGGCCGGTAAAGCGGCGGCTCGTGGAAAATCTGGGAGTTGGGCGGTTCGTAGCAGCGCAGCCTTGCCCGTCCCTTGCTCCGGTAGGTTCTCAGCAAACAGGGCTTATTTGTACGTGGAAACACAGGGCGGCCGTCCAAGGTGGACAGATACTCAGCAACTATTGCGACAACATCCGCCGCAAGGTCACAAAAACGTTCTGGGGAGGGCATGAGACGATTCATTCGGTCTGAATTCAACCACAAGCGGGTTATTACATAGGCATCGGTGTGCGAGGTGCACCAAATTTGGTGCGCGTCTCCAGAACGGCTTGCGGCCTTCCCGCCGACTTGCGCCGCAATAGGGCGCTTACGACTCTTCGCTGATTTCTTGTTCCTATAGCCCTTCAACTCTAAAGATTCTTCATCTACGTCGCTCGTATTATCCGCAGCAATTACCAATCGACGGAACCGCACACAATTACTGCAAACTTGTGACAAAGCTGTGACATACCCGCGAAACCGTCGTTTTAACGTGAAGAGATGCCACTGTCCGGACGGTTTGATGTCGGGCATAGGCGGGGACTCGTGGCAGAAAGGAGCCAATGTAACGCTCTTCAGAACGAAGCGAACGGGGCACTAACCCGAAGAGATGTTCGTGCGAGCGTTTTGGCTGCAACATAAGGAGGATGTGATGAACAAGCGAAATCCCAGTCTTCGGGGGTTTAGTTTTATCGGCATCCTGGTTTTAACTTTGGCTGGCGCCGCCAATCTCTTCGCCGATAGCGGCTCGGTATTGCACGGCCTCAGCATGATTACCACCATAGCCTCTACTGTCCCTACCAATGGCGATGTCAATCCTTACGGTTTGGCCGAGGTACGGAGTACAACCGGCAATCTGCAAGCAGGCAGCTTTCTGGTGAGTAACTTCAACAACTCTCAGAATCTGCAGGGGACAGGAACCACCATTGTTCAGGTTTCGCCGAACGGGTCCGTCAGTGTTTTCGCACAGATCGACGCCGGCGCATTGCCGGGCGCGTGTCCAGGCGGAGTAGGCCTGACGACCGCTTTGGTTGTGCTGAAAAGCGGCTGGGTCATAGTCGGAAGCCTTCCGACCACGGACGGCATGCCCGATACCATTGGTACGGGTTGCCTGATCGTGCTTAACAGTATGGGTGCTCCCGTCGAGACTTTTTCAGGATCATTGATTAATGGCCCGTGGGATATGACTGCAAACGATTCTGGCACAGCGGCTGCCCTGTTCGTCACGAACGTGCTGAACGGTACCGTTGCGGCCGGTGGCAATCTCGTGAATGAGGGCACTGTGGTGCGCGTCAATCTTGACCTTTCCGGCGCCAAGCCTCAGGTTACGTCCATGACCGTCGTCGCGTCGGGTTTCCCGGAACGCACAGACCCGGGGGCACTCGTGATCGGCCCTACGGGTGTCGGGCTCAGTCCAGCGTGCCCCGGTGATGACGAGGGGAATTGTACGAATCCCGTCGCGGACGATTCCCGAGTGCTCTATGTTGCCGATAGCCTCAACAACCGGATTGCGGTAATCCCGAATGCCCTTACCCGCACTACGTCAGCGGCCATCGGCACGACGCTTGCCGTGGGAAACGGCTTGAACGATCCCCTCGGACTCACGGTGGCCCCCAATGGAAATGTGCTGACCGTCAACGGCAACGACGGCTTTATCACCGAGCTCACGCCGGATGGACACCGAATCGCCAGGCGACTGCTGGACCACACAGGTGCTCCGGCTCCGGGAAACGGCACATTGTTTGGGCTGACGTTCGATCCAGATTTAGGTGTGGTTTTCGTGGATGACGGTAGCAACACGTTGAATTTGCTCCGCTGATGCTGGCGACATCGGAAACCAGCATGGTTGGCGCGGAAAGTTTTATGTTGGGATCTGCGCCAACCGGCGGGCTCTCTGGCCATGCATACCGCTGTTTCGCCGTTCCGTTTCATTCGTGGAACAGTGCTTTTCCGGCCGGAAAAGTACATTTCTGCGGCATGCGCGCATAAGCCGTTTCCCGTCCGGGTGAGTGGTCTGCGGGGCGCTAGGGTCACTTCCATTCTGATTGCGGCTGTAGCGTCGAACGCCGGCAGACTGTCTTGATGACACCGCCTGCGGGGGTACGTCGTGCTTCGGCTTCTCACTTAACAGTTAACGTCAGGGCAACGTTATGCTGAAGAGTGGTTGTCCCTGAGGTGATGCTCGCCGTGACCGTGAGGGTGTAAGTTCCCGCCGGCGTGCCGCCCGCTCCGTGAGTGCCTTCGCTGCCGCCGCATGCTGCGCAGAGCGCGAGGCCGAGCGTTGCCACCCCCAGCAGGGCCCATGTGCGCCGCCAGCCCCGACGGTGCTTGCGAATGGTTACCAGGCTCACGGCTGACAGCACTCCCAACCAGCACACCCAGATCCATTGCTCAAAGTGTGGCTTCGAAATCATCCAGACTGCCGAGCGCGCCGTGGTGTTCACGGTCACGGTGATCGGCGCAGACGCGGTCCCGTTGAGGTTGAGGGATCCTGGGCTGACGGTGCACGTGGCTTGCGCCGGGGCGCCACTGCAAGTGAAGCTTACCGTTCCCGATAGGCCCGCCTGGGGAGTGACGCTGAGGTTATAAGTTGCTGTCTGTCCCGCGGTGACGGTAGCCGAACCTCCCGATCCCGTAACGGCTACAGAAAGATCCGGCCCTGTACCGGTGCCCGAAAGCGACAGGGTATGGGGGCTCCCGGGCGCGCTGTCCGTGACAGTCAGCGTCGCGGTGCTCGATCCCTCCGCAGAGGGCGTGAACGTTACGTTGATCGCGCAGTTCGCCCCAGCTTCCAGCGCAGCCCCGCAGGTATTCATCTGCGCGTAATCGGCGGCATTCGTTCCGGCGATGGCTATGCTGGAAATGGTGAGGGGCACAAGCCCGGTGTTTGTAAGCGTAATGGTCTGGACCGCGCTCGTCGTGCTCTTGGGCTGGGTCGAGAATAACAAAGTCGCCGGGGAGAAAGCCACGAAGGGCGGCAGAGGCACTACGCGCACGCGGTTGTAAGGAGTGTCTGCAATAAAGAGCCTCCCCTCAGCGTCCACTGCCACCCCCAGGGCGAAGTTCAGGCTGGCGCTGGTCGCCGGGCCGCCATCGCCGCCGAAGTTGTGACTTCCATTGCCGGCCACGGTGGTGATGATCCCGCTTAATGGTAAGGAGCCGATAATGCGAAGGAAGGTGGCCGGACACCTGTTTTTGCCGGTGCCCGACCCGAGCGCACCTTCCCATTATTATTGACGGCCCTCAATCGCAGACTTCGCTTAGAGCGAATCGAGCCACTGCAGGCGCACCTTCCCATTATTATTGACGGCCCTCAATCGCAGACTTCGCTTAGAGCGAATCGAGCCACTGCAGCAGTTCCACCTCGCGCTTCCAGCGAGGTGGTTTCCCGGGCCTCGTAGAACCGTCTACCTTTTCCAGGGCCTTGCGTTTTGTTTCAAGGTTAGCTCGCGCGTAGATGTTGGTTGTGTCGAGGCTCGCATGGCCAAGCCAGCTGCGAATCACCGTCACGTCAACTCCCTCCGTGACAAGACTCGCTGCTGTCGCGTGGCGAAAAGTGTGGGGAGAGATACGCTTTTTGGCCAATGATGGAGCCAATTTGGTTGCCGCTGTCACGTACTGCTTCAACTTGAAGCGAACGCCGGCAGCTTTGAGGGGATCGCCGTACCGGTTGACAAAAATGGGTTCATCTTCCCCGCGAGGCCGTCTTTTCAAGAGAGCCTTCAGGAGTTCAACCGTCTCGGGCCAGAGCGGACAGGTCCGCTCTTTTCGCCCTTTGCCGAGCAGTCGAACGTGGAAGGGCGATTCCAAGCGAAGAGCCTGGGGAGAGAGGTTCAACGCTTCCTGAATGCGGGCACCCGTGTTGTAAAGGATCGCCAACAGGGCGTGATCGCGCTGGCCTTCGATCCTCGATCGATCCGGTTGGGCGAGAATTGCGGCGATCTCCTCTTCGTCCAGATCAGGGACCTGAGGTTTGGGTGCCTGTTTGGTAGGGATACGCAGGACCGCTGCGCACTGCGCAGCGGCCAACGGTTCGCGGTCGGCGACGAAGCTAAAGAAGCTGTGCAGCGCCCCTAATCGGCAGTTCCGGGTTCCAATCGAGGACTTTCGAACCTGTTCAACGTGTTGCAGGAACGCCAGAACTTCCTCTGCGGTGAGATCGGTCAGACTCAGCTTGGCAACGGACTTGGCCTTTTGCGCTGCTACGAACCGGAGAAACAGCCGCCAGCTGTCTCGATAGGACAGCACGGTGTGATGGGAGACATTGCGTTGCTGCGCTAGCCATTCGTGGAAGAAGGCATGCAGCAACTGAGGAAACGGGGTGGGCTTCATGCCTTGCCTCCTTCCGTCGAAGCTTGCAGGATGCGGGCTCCACGCACGCGAAATCGCTCACAGGCTTGCTGAAGTAGTTCCTGGGTAATGGTGAGATACACCAGCGTCGAGTTGATATCCTTGTGGCCGAGATATGTAGCCAAGTAAGGGAGGCGCGATTGGGGATTGACGCCTTCGCGGTACCACGCGAGCATACGGTTTGCGACAAAGGCGTGCCTCAAGTCGTGAATGCGTGGGCCCCTGCGTCCTGTCGCCGGTTTGAGTCCCGCGCGCCGTAGGACACGGACCAGCAGATCCCTGCCCCTCGAGTACGAGTATCGGCCGGCTGGCCGGGGATGCCAGAACAGTGGGGTATCCGGTTTTGTCGGTGCTCCCGCCTGTTGGCGAGCGCCGAGGTATGACTGAAATGCGGCAACCACGCTGTCCGAGAGCGGCAGGCGCCGCGACTTGAAGAACTTGGTGCCGCGGATCTCGATGCTCCGATCGATCGCGTCGAAGTCTTCCACATTCAACCGCACGATTTCGCCGACGCGGAGACCGGCGCAGTAGGCCATCACCAGCATCATGTGCGCTGTGTGCGGCCGTAAGGGTGATTGCGGAGAGGGAAAGCTGAGTGCTGTCGCCAGCAAGCACCGAACCTCTTGTTCGCTGAAGATGTAGGGCCGACGGTGCCGTAGGTGCGCTTCCTGCTTGATCCGCCTATCCCAGGGAATGTTCTCGACGGTTGGATCGATGCGAGACAGCGCCCTGGAAAGGGCTCTGCCCGTCAGGTGGCATTCCAATACCTGCTGCGGGCCGGATCGTCGGTTGGTCCATTCGCGAATCAACACCGTCAAGGGGCGATCCGAGAGATCCGGCCGACCCTGAAGAAATCGGTCCAGCCGGAGGTACCGTTGCTCTTGCGTGGTGTAGCGGTAGCCCATGGCCTTCCTGAGGGCCACATCCTCGCGCATCACTGGGCCGAGAAAACTCCCGAAGCGCAGCGCGGGCCGCAGAGCTTCCAGCGCCGCTTCGAAGTTCGGATTCAACAGTGCCCGTACAACCGGCGCAGTCGCTCGCTGTCCATATTTGGTTCTCAAGTCCGCCAAGGGGTTGTTGGGGAGCGCACCCCTGCTTACCATCCAGTTCAAGAAACGATCGACCACGCAGGCACGCTCCGCGAGCCTGGGGAACGGCCACACCCGGATTCGATCGTTGAGCCAGTGACGTACGGTTTTCGCTGATACGGACTTATCCTCCGCCTGCTCGGCGACGAATCGTTGGAAGCCCTTGAGGATCCAGAGGTAACCCTTGGGTTTCTTGGGAGCGCGCAAAAGCAATTCCCCGACGTAATTCTGTGGTGTTGCGCCCATCGACGTGGCTGCCGTTTTCATGGCTTCACCTCCGTCGGAATCTCCAAGGCCACGGCACGCAGGTCCTCCGTCGCCAGTTTCAGATAAACCCATGTCGAATCTGCCGCGCGGTGACCCAGCACATCGCCGATTTCCTTCACCGGCACCGTCGCACGGAGCATGCTTACGGCGCGGGTATGACGAAAGGCATGAGGGCCGTGTTTGCCTGTGGGGACCACTCCGGCGGCTCCGAGCCGGCACTGGACAAGACCGTATAGGCTCGAGCCGTCTTGGAATGGACGATACGGCGCGTGGCACCGAATAAATATCTCCCGAATAGGCGTCTTGGGCCGCGACTTCTGCAGGTATTTCAGCAGCGCTTCACCTACCTCGGGCAGTAACGGCAGATAGGATGTAGAGCCCGTCTTGCTGTGGCGAATGCGAATAACCTCCTTGCGCCAATCGATGTCATCCAGACGAAGCGCCACGACCTCCCCTGCCCGCACTCCGTACGTGGAAAGCAGCATCAGCATCGCGTAATCGCGTATTCCTTTAGGCGTGCAATCCTTTCGAGTCACCGCCAGGACCTTCCGTACATCCTGGGCTCGAAGGGCAGAAGGAATACTTTCGAACGCATGAAACGAAGGTGTAATCACCGTCGATGAAAGATCGCGGCTGGTTTGCCCTGTCATGTGCAGCCACCGCAGAAAGCTTCGGATGTTGGTGGCCAGCCCCTTCAGCGTGCGCCTGCACAGGGAGCCTGCCCGATCCTTCACGTAAGCGTCCACATCGACAGGAGTGAGGTCGGCAAGCTCCCCTCGGACCACACGCTGTCCCAGCCAATCAAGAAAACGTCGTGCTTCGGCACCGCGATCAGAAACTGTTGCCTGGGAGAGTCCGCGCAAGCCGATCATCCACTGTGCGTACTCTCCGCAAATATCCTGCTGCAATCTCTGAGCAGGCGTAGCCGCCACCGATATCGGTGGCCACTGGCCTTGGACCAAGTGTAAAAGCATGCGGATGCTACTGGTTTGTACGCACCGCCAGCCTTTGTTATCAGGTGAATGACCGTGGCGCCGACAATATCTCCGTCGTGCCTCCTGCAGATAAAGTTCGACATTCGCTGGCCGCGTAGTGTCGACCTTAACGTGCTGCTTTTCAAGAGATGCCAGGAAATGGCGAGCCACAGCCATGCATCGGCTGACCGTCTTCGAAGCGTATCGTTCCTGTTCCAGGTGATCCTTAAGTTTCGAAATCCACGTCTCGTGGTTGAAGCAAATATCTGACATGTGCACCTCCAGGTGAAATGCTCCCAGAGTGCACATTGCCCATTATGGTAAGCAAGTTGACCGGTAAGTGCTCTCTTTGTTGCTCTGAAGAATTCTCCTTCGCATTATCGGCTCCTTACCATTAATCTGG
>JAIQGA010000174.1 GCA_020072925.1 Terriglobia bacterium
GTATGGCCCCCCTCGCGGATGGGCAAGTAGGCCGGCGAACGGCGTGCTGTTTGTTTTTGCCCTTCACTGATCTTAGAAACCGAAACCCGGCCAACCCCGTCTATAATGCTTCGGGGCTAAATCCAATAGCAAGGAGAACATATGAACGGGAGAGCGAAGTGGACCTTTGTGGCCATGGCAACGCTGACGCTCGGGATGGCGCTGGCATTCACTCGGACGAGTGGGCAAGCGGTACCGGCGCAGGCGCCCGCCGCCGGGGCCGCGCCCAAAACGGCCGGCGAGGCATTCAAGAATATCCAGGTCCTGAAGGACATTCCCTCCGACGAGCTGTTTCCCGCGATGCAATTCATCTCCGCGTCGCTGGGGGTCGAATGCGAGTACTGCCACGTGGAGCACGCCTTCGACAAAGACGATAAGCCGCCCAAGCTGGCAGCGCGCAAGATGATGGTGATGATGTTCGCCATCAACAAGGAAAACTTCGCTGGCCGACGCGAGGTCACGTGCTACTCCTGCCATCGCGGCGCGACGGAGCCGACGGGAATCCCCGCCATCCCCGAGCAAGAGCCGAAACCCGAAATGGGCGAAGCGCACGAGGGCGGCGCGGCCGCCGCCGGCCTGCCCACCGCCGATCAACTGCTCGGAAAGTATGTTCAGGCGGCGGGCGGTTCGGCGGCCATCGAGAAAATCACCAGCCGAGTGGAGCAAGGTAAAATCACGATCCCCAACGGCGCCCAGTTCCCCATCGAAATCTACGCCAAAGCTCCTTTCATGCGCCTCTCGGTGATGCACACCCCGCGCGGAGAAAACGCCACGGGATACGACGGCCAGGCGGGATGGATGTCCGGAATGGGCCGGCCCGCGCGCCTGATGACGGGGCCGGAACTTGACCCGATGCGCCTCGACGCGGATTTCTATTTCCCCGCGCACGCCAAGCAAGCCTTCGCGAAGTTCCGCCTGGGCGGAGCGGAAAAAGTGGACGGCCAGGATGCTTACGCGGTCTTTGCCTTCACGCAAGGCAAGGCGCCCGCGAAAATGTATTTCGACAAGCAGTCGGGACTGCTGGTGCGGCTGGTGCAATATACCGAATCGCCCCTGGGCCTCTTGCCCGCGCAGATTGATTACGCCGATTACCGCGAGGTGGATGGCGTGAAGGTGCCCTTCCGCTGGACGCTCGCGCGAACGCGCGGGCGCTTTACTATCCAGGTGGAAAAGGTCGAGCAGAACGTTCCCATCGACGACGCGAAGTTCGCCCTGCCCGCCGCGCCTGCGACTGCGGAGCAGAAGCCCGCGAATCAGTGATGGTGCGCGGCTATTCGACAATCAGCAGCGTGTGGGGCGGCAGGCGGAGCGTGGCGCGGTCCGAACTCAGCAACGCGCCCGAAGTTGCGAACACCTTCGTGTAGCGCCGTGCCATGCCTGCCATGCCTTCCAGGTGGCAGGCGACGGGCAGTTCCGTGTAATTGACCACCGCGACCCGCCCGCCCAGGGGATAGACGGCCACGCGCGGCGGCGCGTCGAACGACGTCATAGTGAAATCGGCGACGGCCTTGCGCAGATCATTCAGGGCTGCCCACTCCGTCTCTGTGGGCTGCGCGACGCGATTCTGGCTGTCCACATAAGCGAGCTTGGGCAGCGCGTCGGAGAAAATCACCAACTTGCCTTCGCCCGCTTCGAGCGTCTTCACATATTGTTCCTTCTCCAGGTCCAGGGAACCCTTTGCGGGCAATCGCGGGTCCGCACTCAGGCGATGCGCCAGTTCCTGGCTGAGAAACGCCGTGCCGCCCGCCTTCAGGAAACGCGTGAGTTCGGGGACGAACTCCACGTCGTGCAGCGCGTGCGCGGTGAAGAGCGCCGCGCGCGCGCCCTCGGGAAAGCGCGCCGTCGGCATGAGCGGAATCCCCAGCATGCCGATGGAATCGTATATGTATTCTTCTTGGCCGGGATCGCTCGATATGGGCTTATACGCGGGAATGCCGCCCCAATCGGCGGTGTATTTAGCAAGCGATTCGAGCTCCGCGCGATGCTGCGCGAACGCTTCGGCCTGCGCACGGAAATCGGGCGAGAGCAGCGACCCATAATGAAACAGGAAGATTTCCGGCGGGCCCGCCAGGACCGAGGTCACCGCCTGGTCGAGGTAGGTCGTAGGATTGGTGCCGTAAGGATCGAACCACGCGCCACCCGTCTTCGCGCCACCAATCTCCGAAAGCCAGCGATAAATGAAGAAGCCCTCGTACTGCTGCTTGTGGCCCCACTCGTCGGAGCTCGGGTCGCGTGTTTCCGTGCCCACCCAGATGCGGTCGTAGAGCGACGTTTCCTTGTCCACGACGTAGCCGCGGTTCTGGAAATTGTCGTACCACTGCGGATACTTCAGAATGATTTTGACCTTGGGATTCACCTGGCGCGCCGGGCCGAGCACGCGCTCGCGCGACATCTCGACCATCAGCTTGTCGCGATACTGCGGCCAGCTCATCGCGCCCTTGGCCGCCGCGCATTCGGAGCACTCGCAGTCGGTGAAAAAGAAATCGTCGATCATGATTTCGTCGAGAAGGCCGGCAGCGAAGCGAAAGACGGATTCGAGCTTCTCCTGGTTGCCGCGATGCGTGTAGCAAACCGCCACGTGCCAGCCGGTCGAAGGCTTGCCGAGCCCGGTGGTCGTGACGCAACCGGAGACCTTGAGCCCCGCGTTGCGGAAAAAGTCACGGGCCGTCTTGAGCGTTTCCGCGTCCGCCTGGTAGCCATCGCGAAACTCTTCAATGTACACCTTTGTAATACCCATTTTCTTGCAGAACTCGAGCGCCTCGGCGCGCCCCTGCGCCGTGGAAAGATGATCGCGCACGTCCTGCGCGGTGAAGAGCGTGGACCACTCGATGGCGCGCGCGGGCAGGGCGATACACAGCAATGCCCCGACAAATAGAATTCGTACCCACCAAGAGCGAATTGGGGAATGAAACATGTGGAAGATACCTCCCGATAATCAAATGCCTGCGCCTGCGCCGTCATCCTGAGCGAAACGAAGGATCCCCGTATTTGGTCGAAGAATCCAATGCCGGGGTTCTTCGTCGCATCGCTCCTCAGAATGACAGAGGGCGGGCGTCCGGGCAGGAAACGATACTTGAATCGCCGGAGAAATGGAAGACAGGCTTGTGGGCACGGCGTTCTCATCACTGCCGTGGCACGGCCACCAGGAGGAGCGAGGAATTCACGCCGCGGCTTTGTGCACCGCGGGTCGTAATGACTTTCCGCAGTGCTCGCAACGGCGCGTCTCGAAGGCGGTCAGGATCTCCACGAAAGATGTCTGCAATCGCGCGCCTGTGAAGCGGCGAAAGCACGCCGCGTGGTGCAGGATGGAATCACACAGGTGACGCGCTCGCCGGTCCGCGGCGAGACCCTCGAAGCAGAAAATCCCGTCGTGCCGCTGCGCCTCCGGCGCGTCATCTTCCCACTCGACGATGACGTAAGATCCGTCCGCGGTTTCGCGGGCGCGAAACGACATCAGGTGAGTCCCCAGGCGCAGCAGGCGGGTTTCGTTGAAGCGCTGCTTCACGGCTTCGTGGCTTTCGACCGTCACCGCGCAAATCGCGGCGTAACGGACGGACCCGAGCGGCGCAGCGCCGTGGCCGAACAGGTACACGCGCTCTTCTCCGAAGGCCAAGGTTGCCGAGCCGACGGGCTCGTGGATGCGCGGGTGTCCCGTCAGGAAACATCCTGCCTCCACTTCTTCGTGGACATTCAAATCTTCGCAGGCGCGTGCGTGCGTCTTGCGATCGGGGATATAAGGAAGAATGAAAAAACAAGGCGGGAATATCAACATGGCACCCTCCCGGAGCGGGCTGCGTGGCCGGGGTGCCGATGCGGCAGTTTCTCACGAACCGAATCGCCCAGGGTCGCGGCGACTCGTCTCGGCGAGCACCGCATCAACAGGCGCGGCCGGCAAGACCGCGGCTATGTCCGGCAACTCCTGGTCCGCGCCGCTCACGGCTGGGACGCAGTGACGGCGGGCCTCGTGCCGGACGCGTTCCTGGTCAACTCCTCCTCCGCGTCCAGGTGCGCGCGGAGTTCGCGAATGATGCGCTCTCCCAGGGTCAGCAGCACGCTCGGGTCCCCGGAGAGGTCGTACGAGATGACTTGCCGTTCGAACTTGTCGAGATCGATTCCCAGGCGTTCATGCGCGCCGCGGAAACTCTGCAGCTTCGCGGCATCTTCTTCGTGCTGCGCCAGCACGGGGAACAGTTCGTTTTCTTCTTCGCGGCAATGGGCCATTGCCGAGGTTTTGAAAAAGTGCAATACCTCGCTCAGCGCAGCGCTGGCGGACTTGTGCTCGGCGTTTCCTGCTTCGCGCACCGCCAGCCGGTCGAGGATTGTCTCCCAATCATCGAGGTGGGCGCGGATTTCGCGGTGCGCGGTGTTCCAGCGCTCGGGATCCGTCTCCAGCGCCGCGGTCTCTTCGACCTGCGGCAGCGCCGTTTCAGGCGCAAGATACTTGCAGACGAACCCGCGCCGCTCGAGCGCCGCCGCGACTTCGCGGCGCGAGGGATATGCGTGCGTCGAGAACTGTCCCGGCAATCGCGGGCGCAGATATCCACCCGGCAGAGTTTCGCAGTCGACGGTGAAGAGGTCTCCGGCGAGCACCATCGAGAGGTTGAAGTCGTAATCCTCGCGCGTATTGAAGAAGAGGCGCGCGCGCGGAAACGCCAGGTGATAGAGGCTGACGATGAAGCGGTACTCATCATCGGAGACCGCGAAGCGCGAAGGCTTCTGCGACGCCAGCACGCCGCGCGCGGGCTTCAGGCGCGGGATGCCGAGCGCGTGCGGTTCGAGGCCATAGGTGCGCCGCAGATAGTTGCCGTGCTCGATCGCCGCCAGCGCGTCGTAGCGCCAGTCGTAGAGCCCCAGCAGCGCCCCGAACGCGACCTGTCGAATGCCCGCGCCAATTGCGCGGTCCCAGATATCGAGGCGAAATTCGAACTGCCGTTTCTCCGAGCCCGTGACGTGCCAGCGATCGAAGTGCGGCTGATGATAAGTCTCCTGCCACTCGACGAGCCAATCGAGTCCCGCGTCGCGCAGGCGCGCGTAATCGTCGCGCGTGTAGACGGGCGCGCAGAGCGCCACCATTCCACCGCCGCGTGCATCGAGTTTCCGGCGAGTCAATTCCACCGAGCGCGCGACGCGCTCCGCGCCGAACTCGGGATCGTCGGAGAGCACCAGTTCGATCTGCCGATGTCCCCACGCGAGGATGAGGTCCAACTCGCGCGCGAGGTCGTCGAGGCTGAGGCGCACGCGCTCGGCCACCGGGTTGCTGCGCCGATAGCCGCAGTACAGGCACTCGTTGCGGCAGAAGCTGGTGAGGTAGACGGGGATGATGAACTCGACGGTCTGCGGCGCGCCGGCGCGCGAGCGCTGGGCGGCGGCATGGACCAGGGCGCGGCGGTCGGGATCGCGCGCCCAGGCGATGAGCGCTGCGGCGTCATCGAGCTGGAGTGGGTCGAGTGTGCCACTGGTGCCAAGTCGCCCGGATAACTCGCGACAGGGCTCGGGCAAGTCGGACAAAATGTCCAGACGCTGGCTGGCTTCCTTGAAGTATTCACTGAAACTGCTCACTACCTTCTCCTTTGCCGCGCGCGCCCGAGAAAAAGCGCAGAAGAATCGCGCTTTAGCGGCGGCTCCCCCGCTTGCGCGGGGGTGACCGCCGACATCGCATTTTCAACCACATCGGCGCTCCGGTGACCAGCGGTCACCGCCGAGCGCCGCTACAGATCGGAAGGCTGATTTCTTCACAGGCTCAGAGCGCAATCTCGCGCGCCCACACCTCACCGCCCAATTCGGAGCAATCTCTTGACCACAAAGCCCTTACGGTCGCCCTGGCGGCCGCACCGCATCTCCAAGCATGTCAAAGGGATCGAAGCTTTGGCCTGACCCGATCGGCCTCGCCCCACTCCTCCGCGCCCCACAGGCAGCGCGAAGTGGCGCGACAAGTTGTCATCCCGCGCCGGAAGCACGGCGAGGACAGGGAGTGTGGCAAAAAGCCACAGGGCAGGGACTAGGGATTAGGGATTAGGGGCTGAGGGAACTGAGACATTTTCTGATTTGGCCATTGGGCCATTGACGCACTGAATCACTGATTCACTGACTCACCGATTCTCTGGCTCAGTTCCCCGTTCCCTGTAACCTGCCTCGCCGTTCGTCTCTTCTTAATCTCCACCGTTCCCCAGCCCAGTCATCGGAACCATGCACCTGGGCCGCGACCCCTGGAGTTGTGGCGTTCCTAATTGGCGGGCGACCGGCTCTTGCCTGTGCTTTCTCGTGAACCTACCTGGAGCTTATTCAAAAGGACGGCCGATGCTTCGTTCGAAGTTGTACCAGACTAGTGGAGTCCACGAGAGAGGGTAAGGTCTGGAGTGTAAAAACCTTTCCTCGAGTTTCGAGGATCAGCTTTTTCATATCGTTCCGACGAACGCCGAATCCCCGGCCGCCAATGCAGGCAACCACCTCGTACCTCTGCTGGCTGGCAGGTTGGTTCTCCTTGGCGTACTTTACCAGTTCCAGGACCCTGCTTACCTTATCGCGGGCGGTCCCATCGTCCTCGGTGAATTTCGCCTCGATCACGACCTTCGGATCATTCTCATCAGGAATGATGAAGTCAGGCGTCTGCGGAAACCCCGGGACTTTCTCCGCTCTTTTCGTTTTGCGATAAGTCACCCCGGCGTCGTCGAGGACATGCTCAATTCCAGATTCGAGAGGATCGCCCACGAGTTCGCTCACGGAATCTCGGTGTCCAGCGAACGGCCTTCCCAAGAAGCGTTCGTAAAGGAGCATTGAATATGAAGTTCCCATAGTTGAAAGGGATCGGATGCTGGACGCCCCCAGTTTGGTGTCAGGTTTATCCAAGCGATGAAGTTTGCCGGGGTCTGTCGCCGGCGCGCCTTCATTCATCAGACTGCACGCAGCTTCGAGCATTACCCTTATTCGTTCGAAAGTTTTTCCTTCCGTGGTCAGCTTTTTGTCAGGCTGAAGTCTCACGCTTCTATCAATTGATCTTGCGGCCCCTTGGCTTATTTCGATGCCGGACCGCTCGCTCGCCACATATGCCCATTCGGGGGGCGTAAACCCGAGGATGGACCGTACGACGACAAGTGTTATGGGATATTCGAGCACCGCGGGAAGTACGTGCTCCAAATCAATGTGTTCGAATCCGCCGGTGGATTGCTTGAGTCTTTCGTAACCGGTGTTGAATGTGGGATAGTCAACAAAGCCGGCCCCTTTGGGCATGACGAGGAATTCAGAAACAAGAGTAGAGAATACTGCATCAATGAAGGGCTCTGGGTTGGCTTCAAGATCCTGGAACGAAACTTCGAAAGGTTGTTTCATCTGCTGGTTATGCGGGAATGACGTTGCCGCTGTGACTTCCTTTCGACCAGTTTGAGATAGTGGCGGTTGAAATGCGGACGTGAAGGCCTACGCCTGCCACGCTCGGAAGCTCGCATGTCTTTCGCGCTACGCATGCCAGCTTATCCGAAGTGGACGCAGTTTTGTTCCATCCCTTTCTGAGGTACCAGACGGCGAGCCGAATTAGGTGTCCACGCGTGATGCACCGAATGTCTCCTACACCTACACGAACTCCCGCTGATTCGAGCGCCAGGACATCTCGCTGGACCAAGCTCGCTATGGACTGGAGGTCCTCAGCAATCAAGTTCTTTCGTGTGCGTCCGGTCGTCCGGCAAACGAAGACGGTATCGATTATGGAGGAGTCCGTCCCGCTAATATGAATGGATGCGCCCATCTCCGCTGGGCATGGCAGGGACGCTGAACAGGTAAGTCCGGCATCAAGGATTGCAACTGCCACTGGATAATAGGCTTCCAGATTGTTGTGATGAAAGGTAAAGGCCAGCGGCGCCCCTGGCTTCAAGGCCCTAGCCATCTTTTGAAAGACCGCGGAAAGTCCTTCCGCAAAGTGTTCTTGACCTCGGTTCATGCTCACATTTGCGGTGAGTTCTGCATCACGGCGAGTGGAAGCATTTTTGAACGTCAGTTCATCAGACATCAGCCGCCGAAGCCACGCGTAGCAAAAGTCCATCAGCTCGGCATACTGAACATTCCCGAAATAAGGCGGATCAGTAAGAACCGCGTCCGCGATGCCTTCAGCCAATTCCACGGATGCTCCATCTTCGCATCGCAAGTCTACGTTTCGATCAGTAGAGTCGGGTGCCCCGGTCTTGCCTTCTCCAATCCACTCGCCCGAAATGTAAACCGCTGCCTTTCGCCCGGCCGTGTGCCTTACCTCAAAAGGTCGATCACAATAGGCTTTGGCACGCGCGTATTTTTCTGCAATATTGGACCACCCACCGCTCCCAACGCTCGTCTCGGTTTTGCCGTTTGGTATTCCTAGAAGGTTTGATTCGCACTGGATCAATCCTACCGGATAACCATGGACCGAGAATATATCGAGAGACTTCAGGGCCATTGTGTCATAACGGCAGAGCATGTTCTGGTACCGGACCAGATCCGAAAGATTTGTCGCAAGCCCTCGGCGAATTCGGTGACCGGGCTCTTGTCCAATAAGTTCACAGCTGTGGTGAAGTCCTAACAATTGACGGGTGTTGAACATCTCCGAATAACGCTTATAACCCCAGCGGTGCAGTCGGTCTGTCTCGTCGCCACGCGGAATCTCGTCGTGAGGAATAAAATCACTTTGGAGCGCTGCCCTTGTTTCTTCGGCTTCGATAGTCTTCGCGACGTCCGCCTGATCGGGTTTCTTGAAGAACCTTCCCTTGTGTGAACTCCTGCAGTGAGTACAGTAATACTCAATCGCAAAAAGTCGGTGCCGAGGCGCTCCGAGCGTCGTTTCAGGATACTTCAAGGTCGCACCGCAAGAGCATGAACAGCGGTTTTTCTTAGCAGGTCCGTCCAGAAGCAAGGGGGCTTCGCACGTAGAGCAGGCTCCGGGATTCCCGAGACTTTCAACTTCATTCAAAGCGCCACACCGCGCGCAAATGACAACATTCTTTGGATGGCGTCGGTTTTCGGCAAGAAGGTATCCAGGGAATAGGTCTACGTCCGAATTGCATCGCGGGCAGGATTGAAACTTAACCCACAGGAAGTATTTGACGGGAACCTGTGTGGACCCGCAGAGAAGGCATCTAGTTTTGTACAAGTGCCCGATTCTGGCCTCGAGTTCCTGGCGCACCCGGCAGACAGCTTCGCGGTACGCGCGAAGGTCGATATGCTCGATTTCTTCTCGGACGATCCAATATGCCATCGGGTTGATGTCGTAACCGATGATGTCACAGCCGGTGCGGTTTGCCTCCAAAAGAGGGGTGCCGCCTCCCATGAATGGATCTACCACTACCTTTCCCCGGAAGTCATGCGATCTGTAAAAGGACTCGGACAAGGGGGACGTCGCAAACTCTGAAAGCAATAACGCCCTGAATAGCGTCCCTGGTCGCCTCGCGAACCATTTGTGGACCGCAATAACCGGCCTGTAGTTCTGCTGTATTTGCTTTTCGCGGTGCGCCAGACCTGCGATGAAGGCTACGTCGAAGTCTTGTTCAATCATTCCGGACCGCGGGAGAATCCCTCGCCCAATCTATGACCAACGGAGCTTTTGCTTCCGGGGAGATTGTCCCACTCGCCATCCTAAAAGGGAAGTCGAAATCTTCATTGCTATTCGACCACCGAAGAGCAGGTAGCGCAACTCCCGCTCTGTGGAGTTGCGGGTTTTCCGTCCGCCTGTCACCCTGAGTCCGCCGGGGACGAAGGGATCCGCAGATTGCGCAAATGGCGCAGACTCAAGAGCGGTAGGTGGTAGGTGGGAATTAAAGAACGGAAGTAGGAAGTCGGAGGTCGGAAGTCGGAAGTAGGAAGTCGGAGGTAGGAAATAGGAAGTCGGGGCTAAACCAGCGCGGAGGTGGAGCAGGCGTCGCAGAATTCGGCGGATTTCAGATCAATCGTTTCGACGGCGTGGGAAGGGCTCATGACGCAGCGGTAATCGGAGCAATGGCGCAGGCCAAAGGTATGTCCCAATTCGTGCAGCGCTTCCTTGAGCAGGCGCTGGTGGAGCAGGCCCGGATCGGTGGGCAAGCCGTAGAATTCCTGATGCAGCCGGTGCGAGGAGACGACGGCGCCGTGGTCGGCGAGCTGGGCTTCGCCAAACACAAAAGTCAGAATGGGGATATACAGGTCGGCCTCGGTGACGCCGAGAATTTTCCAGCAATCCGTGGACGCGCCGGCGAGCAGGCGCTTGAGAATTTCCGAAGAATGGTACTGGGCGCGCAAAGGATTGTAGGCGAATTCCGGGCTGAGGTTCGAGGGCTGAATGGCGCAGGCGACGCGCAGGTGCGCCGCCAGCCCCTCGGAAAGGGATTCGAGGAGGCCGCGCTCGACGGGGCCCACCGGAATCAGGGTAAGGATCTTCATGCCGCGGGAAACGCCTTCTTGAATCCGAATTTCTTGATCTTGTTGTAGAGCGTGACGCGGTCGATCTGCAAGACCTTGGCGGCGCGCGTCTGGTTCCAGTCGCAGGTCTCGAGCACGTGCAGGATGTGCGCGCGCTCCACGTCTTCGAGCGTCAGGCCGTTTTCAGGCTGCGGCGTGGCAGTGAGCTGCAAGGGGAAATCGCCGCCCTGGATTTCCGGCTCTCGGCCGATGACCAGCGCGCGCTCGATGGCGTTTTCGAGCTCGCGCACGTTGCCCGGCCAGTCGTAGTGCAGCAGCACCTCGAGCGCCGGGCGGCTGAGGCCCGTAAAACGCTTGTTCATGGCGCGCGCGTATTTGCGGATGAAGTGGTCGGCGAGGAGCGGGATGTCCTCCTTGCGCTCGCGCAGGGGCGGGACCTCGATGCCGAAAACGTTGAGGCGATAGAAGAGGTCCGGGCGGAACGTGCCCTCCTTCACCAGCGTGGCCAAATCCCTGTTCGAGGCGGCGACGGCGCGGAAGTCCACGCGGATTGCCTGGTTGCCGCCCACGCGCGTGATTTCTTTTTCCTGCAGCACGCGCAGCAGGTCGGTCTGAGTCTTCAGGCTAATGTCGGCGATTTCGTCCAGGAAGACCGTGCCGCCCTCGGCGACCTCGAACTTCCCTTTCTTGCGGTACTGCGCGCCGGTGAACGCGCCCTTTTCGTGGCCGAAGAGCTCGCTTTCGAGCAGGGTCTCGGTGAGCGCGCCGCAGTGGATGGTGACCATGGGCATGAAGCGACGCGGGCTCAGGTTGTGGATGGCGCGCGCCACCAGCTCCTTGCCCGTGCCGCTTTCGCCGTGAATGAGCACGGTGGTGTCCGTGGGCGCCACGGTGCGGATCCGGTCAATCACCTTCTGCATCGCGGGGCTCTGGCCCACCAGCTCGACCGCCTGGACCTGCTCGAGGTTCTCGCGCAGGCGCAGGTTCTCTTCTTTCATGCGGCGGTGCTCGAGCGACTTGCGGACCACGTGCGCCAGGTCGTCGGGATCAAAGGGCTTCGTGATGTAATCGTACGCGCCATTCTTGAGCGCCAGGACGGCCGTCTCTACGGAGGCATAGCCCGTCATGATAATAATAATGATGTTGGAATCCACTTCGTGGATGCGGCGCTGAAGCTCCAGGCCGTCCATGCCGGGCATCTTGATGTCCAGGAGCGCCAGGTCCCAGCGCTCGGCGGGCAGCTTGAGCAGCGCGTCGCGGGCGCTGGTCGCTGTCTCCACGTGGTAGCCCTCTTCCTCGAACCACTTGCCGAGCGAATCGCGCACCACGGTCTCGTCGTCCACAATCAGAATGCTCGCTTTGGTTTCCATGACGTGCTCCTTATTCCCTGCCCGTCGCGCGTCCGTAGCGCGGGCGTCTCGCCCGTGACCTCTGGAGGAGCGCGGGCGTCCCGCCCGCAAGCGGCCAGGATGGCCGCGCTCCAGACCAACTCCAAACCGGCGACCGCCGCCACAGCGCTGTAGCGGCGCTCTATGAGCGCCGACGTCCCGACCGCAAGCGGCCAGGATGGCCGCGCTCCCTCGCTACGCCGCCTCCGATGGGGGTGCGGCGCCGCCGATCGACGCCTCCTGCGGCAACATGACAGTGAACGTAGTGCCCTTCTGCGGTGCGGAGGCCACCTCGATGTTGCCGCCGTGCTGCTGAATAATTCCGAAGGCCACTGCCAGCCCCAGGCCCACTCCCTTGCCTTCCTCCTTGGTGGTGAAGAAGGGCTCGAAGAT
>JAIQGA010000175.1 GCA_020072925.1 Terriglobia bacterium
GTCAATATGCACGACGAGGTTTTCGCGCATCGCCAGGGCGAGGTGACGGCTTGCTGGCGCGTTGCGGCGCGGGGAAAGGTCCGTTAGTGCGGGAATGCCCCCCTATTCGTAGCCGAGGGCCTCAATGGGATCGAGGTGGGCGGCTTTATAGGCAGGGTAATAGCCAAACGCGATGCCCACCCCGGCGGAGAAAATCACGGCAATGAGAATCGCGGTCGGCGGAACTTGGGTGGGCCACTGGAACACGCTGGAAATGGCGATGGAGCCCGCGATTCCGGCGACCACGCCCAAAACCCCGCCGATCAGGCTGAGGACCGTCGCTTCACTCAAAAACTGAACCTGCACCGCTCCTTCCGTGGCGCCAACCGCCATGCGCACGCCGATTTCGCGCGTGCGTTCGGTGACCGACACCAGCATGATATTCATGATGCCGATTCCGCCGACGACCAATGAAACCGCGGCGATGCTCGCCATGAGGAGCGTCAGGATCCGTTCCGATTCGGCGCGCACGGCGGCGATATCCGCGGGATGGCGGAGGTTGAAGTCGTCGTCCTCGTCGGGCCGCAGGTGGTGACGCTCGCGGAGCAACGCAGTGATTTGCTGTTCGGCGGCTGGTATTGCTTCGGCGGAGACCGCCGAGCACATGATGTCGTCAACCCAATCGATGCCTTTAATCTTCTTCTGAACAGTGGTGTAAGGCATAATCAACACGTCGTCCTGGTCCTGGCCGAATGCCGATTGTCCCTTGCGGTCAAGAACGCCAATGACCCTGCACGGGAGGCCTTTGACTCGCATCGTTTTGCCGACCGGGTCTTCCTCGCCAAAGAGATTTTCCACCACCGTCTGACCGAGCAGGCAGACATTGGCGGCGAAGTCGACGTCGTGTTGGAAAAATGACCCTCCGCGCGCAATCCCCCAGCGGCGGACTGCGAGGTAATCGGGGGAAACTCCCCGCACCCAGGTAAACCAGTTCTGGTTCCCATAGACGACCTGGACGCCCGTGTCCACGTGGGGTGAGACATTCATCACCAGCGGCACTTGCGCCTGGATGGCGCGTGCGTCTCCGAGCGTCAGCGTCTTGGTGCCGCGCGTGCCAGTCCGGACGCCATTCACGTTGCGCCCGCCGGCTTCAATCCAGATCATGTTGTCGCCGATATTGCGGATCTGTTCCTGAATCTGGAGGGAGGCGCCCTGGCCGATGGCCACCGTGCAGATCACCGCGCCCACGCCGATCATGATGCCCAGCATGGTCAGCGCGCTGCGCATCTTGTTCCGCCCAAGGGCACGCAGGGCGACGCGCAAAAGTTGAACAAAATCAACCAAGGCCACTCCTCCGGCCTGCGGGAGACGCATGGGACCTGCCTGCACGCTCCGTCCCAGGTTAGGGTCGGCGCGCGCCACGGGTCAGAAGCCGCGCGTCCATTATCCTCCAAGGGAAGTCCGCAGGCCAGGCTTGGCCGTCTCGCGAAATGCCGCTGCTTCAACCAATGCTTGCTGGGGCCAACAGTTGCTACTGGACCACCTTTTCCAGTTCTTCGGCGGCGGAATTGATAAGTGCCGCCTCGCCCTCGAGGATTTTCCCGACCTCGACGATACCCTCCTCGGCCTGTTGCCACTTTTTTTGCTCGATGGCCTCGCGGATGGGGGGGAGAGTCTTGACTCCGTAGCCAGTGTAGCGTCCTGGGGCGTAAATCTCGTGTTTGAACCACGGTCGGCCGGGCAGGCCCTCGGGGCTGGTCAGCTTGCGCTCACTCTCAATAAGTAGGGCGTTGACCGCGCGCACAGAAGGGTTCGCCAGCGCGACCCCGCCGTTCATTTCCACTTTCGCCAGCGCCTTCTGGTAACGCTCGGCGCTCGCGTTGAGCGCGGTCGCGGCGTTGTCGAGCGGCGCGAAGTTGAGGAAGGGAGGAACGGGCTCGGAGGGAGGCGGGACATAGGTTTGCTTTGGGTCGGATGTTGCCGTGAAAACGCCTTCCGCAATCTCCTGATTGCGCTCGAGGACCTGTTCTTGTTTCTTCTTAAGGAGCTTCTTCAATTGTTCATCGTACCGGTGAATGGTATCTGCGAAATCGCTGAAGTCGAAGGGGAGCAGTTCGGCATCCGCCAGGCGCATCACCGCGGTGCCCACGGTCTGGGCGAGCGCTCGGCCGTAAACGAAATCGGTATCTGAAAAGTGGGTATACCAGTAGAAGTCGTCGTAAATGGAGTGGTAAATGCCGCCGCCGTCTTCGCCCTCGTACCCGACGCTGAGCGACGCGATGCCCAGGTGATCGACGAAGACCGTATAATCGGAGCCTGACCCCAGCGCCTCGATTCTCAAGTCCGGTCGGGTGCGAAGTTCTTTGCGGTCTTCGGGGGATGCCTCGCGAATCTGCTTTAACTCGCTGCGCTTCCACACCGAAATATGTTTTTCCGGGTCCTCGATGTCTTTGGCCACCTCGTTGATGAACTTTTCGAGCGTGTGCGAGCCTCCCACGTCAAGGTAACCGCGCCCGTTCGAGTCGGTGTTGATATAGGCGACGGCATGCTGGCGCAACTCCTCGGCATGTTCCTCGGCCCACTCCGTCGAACCCAGCAAGCCTGGTTCCTCGCCGTCCCAGGCGCAGTAAATGACGGTGCGCTGCGGCTTCCAGCCTTGTTTCAGGAGTTCGCCGAGGGCACGCGCTTCCTCCAGTTCGTCTACGAGTGCGGAGATCGGATCCTCCGCGCCATTCACCCAGGCGTCGTGGTGGTTTCCGCGGATGATCCACTCATCGGGGTAGGCTGCTCCCGGAATCTTCGCGATGACATCATAAAGGGTTTTCAGGTCCCAGTTGGATTCTACCTTCAGGTGGATCTGGGCGGGCCCTGGACCCAAGCGATACGGGAAGGGCAGGGAACCGCGCCACTTCTCCGGCGCCATGGGACCCTTGAGCGCGGTGAGCAGCGGCTGCGCATCGCCGTAGGAAATGGGCAGGACGGGAATCTTGGTGAGCGTTGGCGCCTCCTTCACGGGCAGTCGTTTGGCATCCTTTGTTGCGCCGGCGCCCGGCGTGAGCGGATCGCCGGGATAGAGGGGCATGTCCATCACGCTGCCGCGTTGGACGCCCTCGCGGGGGCGCCAGGCGCCCTCGGGGAATGTCTCGCCCTCGAAGTAGCCGTCCTCGCGCGGGTCCGAATAAATCAAGCAACCCACCGCGCCGTGCTCGGCGGCGACCTTCGGCTTGATCCCGCGCCACGATTCGCCGTAGCGCGCGATGACAATGGCGCCCTTTACGGAGATGCCCAGGCGCTCGAGTTGCGCGTAATCCTCGGGAACGCCATAGTTGACGTACACCAGTGGCGCCGTTACGTCGCCGTCCGCGGAGTAGGCGTTGTAGGTGGGAAGTTGCTCGGCGTGCTGGTTGGACGTGGGGTCTGCCGCCACCGTGGGCTCTTCGAGCTTCGCGACGAACTTGGTGGGCGCGACCAGCTCAACCACGCGGACCTTGGGCGTCGGGAACAAGACGTCGAACGTCTCGATGTGCGCGTCCCAGCCATAGGCCTTGAATTGCGCAAGAATCCACTCGGCATTCTCCTTGTCAAAGGGCGTGCCGACATTGTGCGGGTGCGCAGAGAGACGCTGCATGTGCTTGCGCATTTTCGCCTTGTCGGGCAAAGCGCGGAATTTCTCCTCCCAGCCGCGCTCGAGACGCGACGCTTCCGCCGAAAAACCTTGAAGCGGCGCGGTCTCGTCAGCCGCCGTGGCGCCACCTGCTACGGTGAGCACGCACAGAATAACGCTGAGTTTCCACCGGTGCATTGTTACCTCCTCCGAAAGAACGCGCAGT
This sequence comes from Terriglobia bacterium, assembly GCA_020072925.1. GTDB lineage: Bacteria > Acidobacteriota > Terriglobia > UBA7540 > UBA7540 > JAIQGA01. The sequence continues at coordinate 3,810 of JAIQGA010000175.1, forward strand.
ATAGCGCAACCCGGCCCGCGAAGCGCAAGTGCATAAGCAGGTTTTTCTGCGCGCGCTACTCCGCGCACCACTCCGCCTTGCGTTTCTCTTTCGGAACGATTTCGCTGACCACCCCAGGCGATAAGCCTCCTCCGCACCGATGATCCGGCCGGTCAGGAGCAAGTCCCGCGCGCGTTTCTCTCCGATCTGGCGGAGCAGGAATACCGAAACGACTGCCGGCATGAATCCGAAGCGCACTTCGGTGTAGCCAAAGCTGGCCTCGGGCGCGGCCAGCGTGAAGTCCGCGAGCGTGGCCAGCCCGCACCCACCGGCTATTGCCAACTCCTCCTTGTTTGCGGCTGACTGGGCGTTGGTGAAGGACTTCGCCATCACCGAGCGGGTCAACATGCAGTTCCGATGGGAAGTGTACAGTGTATTCAACGACACGAATTTGGCGAACCCAGCAACACCAATATCGACACACCGACCGCGGGGATAATCACCGATGTTCAGGCACCTATGCGGAATATGCAGTTTGGGTTGCACCTGACATGGTGATAGCGGCCTGCATCAGACCGGGGGGCCTCGCGAGTGTGGGGCCCCCGGTCGCATTACATCTCGATAAGAGGCCCCGAAGTCGTCATTCTGCGCTTGCTGTGGTTGGACGGGCAGTTAAGATTGCCGCTCTCTTCGCCGCTCCGCCACAATCGTCACCTGCATGTCGCGGGCTTCGCCAACGATCCGATGGACCAGGTTCGTCGCCAGAAATCCGTGCCAGCGCGAATACTGTGGGCGCACCATGAAGATCTGCGTGACGCGATGGAGCCGGGCGAAATCCATCAGGGTATCGACGATATCGGCGCCCTGCAGGACGTGGGTCTCCAGGTGGAGATTCCGCGCGAAGGTGAGGTGACGCTCAATCGCCACTCTCCTCCCAGCCGGGAGGCTTGCGAGATCCGGTTCGGTGTGGACGTATACGGCAAAACATTCCGCCTGGAGGTAATCTGCCACCCGTTTCCCTCGCCGGATCAGCATGGCCGTGGAGGGGTCTTCGGTCAGGTGCACAAGGATCCGATCGTTTCCGCCGGAAGGGGCGCGGTCCGCAGCGGGTGGGAAGTTCGTTGGGAAAGTGTCCACTAGGGCTGAATCCGGCAGCGTGACCTGGCGGATTTCCACCTCGTGCGCGGTCTGCCGCAAAGCGAGTTCGCGGAGCGCCACGAGCGTTGATTCCTTGAAGAAGTTCTGCAGCGCCCGCTCTGCCTTTTCAGGAGGGTATACCACTCCCCGCTCCAGGCGATTGAGCAACGCCCGAGGGGTCAGGTCCACCATCACGACTTCATCGGCTTGTTTCATCACCCAGTCCGGGATGGTTTCCCGCACTCGTACGCCTGTCATCTGCCAGACCTGGTCGTTCAGACTTTCCAGGTGCTGGATGTTCATGGTGGTCATCACATCAATCCCGGCATCTAGCAAGGCAAGAACGTCCTCCCAACGCTTGGTGTGCGATGAATCCGGGATGTTGGTATGGGGCAACTCGTCCACAACGCAGACCTGCGGCTTGCGCCGGAGAATGGCCTCCAAATCCATTTCCTCGAATGTGGAGCCTCGATACTCAGCCTTGCGTCTTGGAATGAGCTCCAGGCCTTCCGCCCGGGCAATCGTGTCTTTCCTGCCGTGGGGTTCCAGATATCCGATGACCGCGTCAAAGCCCTTTTGTTTCAGCTCGTGGGCGTCCTCGAGCATCTGATAGGTCTTCCCGACTCCGGCGGCGTAGCCGAGATAGACCTTCAACTGGCCGCGATTTTTGGAATCGCCGTCTGACATGGTCAGTGCGGAAACACTCGCACGTCAATGCCCTCCGCGGCGCGGATGAGGCGGTCGATAGGTCCGCCCACCAGGCGATACCACCAATGGTTTTTTCGCCGGTGCCCGACGAAGATCTGGGTGATTCGGTGAGTGCGCGCGAAGTCCATGAGCGCTTCCACCGGATCATCTCCGTCGAGTGCGTCCACATGGGCTCCGGCCTGCTGGGCGGCCTCAAGATGCCTTTGAAGGCCTGGCTCGTCCTTCTCGGGGAGTTGGGGGTGCCGCACATACACCACAAAGAATTCCCCGTGGAACCGGTCCGCGTTCCGCTTGCCACTGGCGACTATGGCTTCGGCGTTGGACCCGGGTGTAAGGCAAACCAGGATGCGCTCCTGGGTTCCCCAGCGCTGGTCGATTCCGTGCGCAAGCAGATAATCCTCGAGCTGCTTATCTACAACTTCGGCAGTAAGCAAAAGCGCCAGCTCTCGAAGCGCGGAAAGCTGGCGCTGAGTATCGGCAAGCGCGGCATCGCCCGCGTCGGGGCCTCCCGCGCGCTCCAGCAGCAGTTCCGGCGGCACGTCTACAATCACGATTTCGTTTGCGGCATAGAGAAAACTCTCGGGAACGGTTTGTGTTGCCTGCTTGCCGGTGATCTGTTTCACAATGTCCCGCCGCTCTTCGATATGTTGAAGATTCAGCGATGTGATCACGACAATTCCGTTGCTCACCAACTCGGTGATGTCCTGCCAGCGTTTAGGATTCCGGCTTCCGGGAGGATTATCGTAAGCGGCGCCATCGACCAGGCACACTTGAGGGCGCCGGCCGAGAATCGCTTCGACGTCCATGGTTTCGCCGCCGCCCACTTTTTTCAGCGGGATGACTTCCATGCTTTGAATCAAGCGCTCGAGTTCCGGGGGCATGTTCCATTGGACCGCTCCAACCACTACATCCTGACCCCGTTCCCGGCGGCGCCGGCCCTCGTCCAGCATCCTGAAGGACTTGCCTACTCCGGACGCATAGCCCAGAAATACCTTCAGATGCTCGTGGATAAGTTGCCGCTCCTGCGCGTCCAACTGGCGAAGAAGTTGTTCGGGATCGGGCCGGCGGTCGAAAGTATCTGCAGTACGGTCGGTAGCCATCTCTAATAGAGTTTACCCTTGGATTTTTCGCTCAACAAGCGAAGCTTGAACCCATCCCCAGGAAGGGCGTGAATCTGGAAACCACTCGCCGTGGAGATGGTCGAGCCCTAATGCCTTTCATGGATAGCGTCGGACCGCCAAGGAATCCTGGCGAAACTCAAAACATGAAGCCAGCCTCTAGTTGGCCTCGCGGCTGGGATCGATTCATGCCCAGAGGACCGAAACCGTCCCCAGGCGTGAAATGGGTCGCCTGAACGAAGGAAAAGTCTCCCCGGACGAAGAACCCATGGTCCTGGAAAGCCGGCGTCAAGGTGACCGACCACCCCCCGCTTCCCGGACCAAAAAGCAAATTGACTGCCTGCTCGTGGGCGTTCCCTGTGCTGGATAGGTATTCTCCGCGCCCCGCGAGCGAGCAGCCGTGTTTGAAGTTGTAATTCACCAGGAGCGCAGCGCCCCGGGTTGACGCCCCCTTTGCGATGCCGATGCTTGGATTGGTCGGCACATCGCTGTATTGATAGTAGGGCTGGACGATCCAATTTCCTTTCGTGTAAGTGTATACGACGGCATACATGCTGCCGTTGTTCTGCACGGGTGTGGCGAGAGTTCGAAAGGCCGTTTGTCCCAGGTTTCCCATTGCCGAGAACGTCAGGCTATGCGGTCCATTGGCATAGGCAAGTGCGCCGCTCAGCCACGAGTAGCGATTGGAATAGAAGCCGTCGTTCCAGCTCAGCGAAGCGGTGAACTCACCCAAGGCCTGGTTCACCTGGATTCCGCGATTGACGGCGTTTTCCTGATTCCACAAAAGGCCGCGCTCGATGTTCATGTTTTCGAAGGTGAAGGTGTATTCGGCACCCATTAGGGTAGGCAGCTTGCCGATCAAAATGGAGAAACTCTTCGTCGGCGCCAGCTTCAAGTAGCCAACCGGCAGCGGCCCATAGAAGTCGCTTATCGCGTCGCGGGTGGAGAGAAACGGTGTTGCGAGAGCCGGAATGTTATAGGCGCCGGCCTGCAAGTAGAATTGCCACCAGCCGGAGGTCTTTTGGATGAACACCTGTCCGTTGCTCAGGTCCGCCTGGGCGGTATCGTCGCCTGGGACATGATTGCCCTGCACCATACCCACTCCACTTACGATGCCTGTGATATCGAGCTGACCGAAGGGTCCGGCGTCAAAGGCGTGTGGCGAAGCCGTTTGGAGCGGACCTGTCATGGCGGGAGTAGGAAGCGATTGACCGCTCACGACAGGAGGGGCCAGCGCACCCCACGCAATGACCAGTACGCCCATCATCCACTTCAGCACGAGACCACATTGAGAAGAAGACGTTGTCATGGTTCTTTCCCGAGAACGCCAAAACGCAGGTGCACCTTCGCTTCAAAGCGCAGTAAACCTCAAAGGTCCTAAAGACCCTTTACAGCCGTCTCTCCGCGCGAAACGGGGACTACCTGTGGAAGAAATGGCGGTCCAATTCCAAGTTAATGCTCAATACATTGACTCTGGGTTCGCCGAGGAAGCCCAGCATCCGGCCCCTTGCGTCTTCGTGGATGATTTGCAGCACCTGGTCGACGGGAATACCCCGTGCCCTAGCGATTCGCGCGGCCTGGGCCTCGGCAGCACCGACGCTGATATCCGGATCGAGCCCGCTGGCGGAGGCGGTGACGAGATCGGCTGGAATCGGCCCGGTGTAGTCGGGATTTTCCTTCCGGAACTGTTCGACCGAGGCTTTCACCCGGTCGACCAGTTTCTGATTCGTGGGGCCAAAGTTGGAGGCGTTTGAGGCGGATGCGTCGTACCCATTATCGCCGGCAGCCGAGGGTCTGGGATGAAAGTATTCCGGCTTGGTGAAGTTCTGGCCGATCAGCGAGGAGCCTACAATCTGGCCGTTGACCTCAATCAAGCTGCCATTCGCTTGACGGTGGAATAACGCTTGGCCCAGCCCTGTGACCAGACCCGGATAAACCAAGCCGGTCAGAACCGTGAAGAACAGGACCATCCGAAAAGCCGGCGCTAGTTGTCGCCACATGGGGCACTCCTTAAGACGAAACCCGAAATTCGAAAACCGAAAATCGAAACTCGAAATTCGAAACTCGAAAACCGAAGCGAAACCCCAATATCGCCACGAGTTTCGAATTTCGACTTTCGAGTTTCGTCATTTCACGCCAGGTGCAGCAATGCCAGTAGACGGTCAATCAACCAAATAAATGGGAAGGGCGCAATCAGCCCGCCCAATCCGTAAATCCAGAGGTTCCGGCGCAACATCCCTGCGGCGCTCTGCGGCCGATATTTCACTCCCCGCAACGCCAACGGGACCAGGGCGATGATGATAATAGCGTTGAAGATCACCGCGGCCAGAACGGCGCTCTGCGGGCTGTGCAGGCGCATAATGTTGAGCTTGTCGAGTTCCGGATAAGTGGTCGCGAACATCGCGGGGATGATCGCGAAGTATTTCGACACGTCGTTCATGATCGAAAAAGTGGTTAACGCGCCGCGGGTGATGAGCAACTGCTTGCCGATCGCGACCACCTCAATGAGCTTGGTAGGATTGCTGTCGAGGTCCACCATATTGCCGGCTTCCTTGGCGGCCATGGTGCCCGTGTTCATCGCCACGCCTACATCGGCCTGAGCCAGCGCCGGCGCATCGTTGGTGCCATCCCCGGTCATCGCGACCAGGCGCCCGCCGGCCTGCTCCTTCCGGATATACTCCAGCTTATCTTTGGGTGTGGCCTGCGCGAGGAAGTCATCCACTCCGGCTTCCGAAGCGATCGCCGCCGCCGTCAGGGGATTATCGCCCGTGATCATCACCGACCGGATGCCCATGGCGCGAAGCTGTCCGAGGCGTTCCCGCATGCCGCCCTTCACGATGTCCTTTAAGTGAATCGTGCCGAGGACCCGACAGCCGTCCGCGACGGCGAGGGGCGTGCCGCCCGACCGAGCGATCCGGTCGGAAATTTGCGCCAGTCCTTTGGGCTCGCTTCCACCCTGTTCTTTCACGAATTTGACGATGGCGTCCGTGGCGCCCTTGCGGAGCTGGCGGCCATCGAAGTCCACGCCGCTCATGCGCGTGAACGCGGAAAAAGGAATGAACTTGGCGTTCAGCTCCGAAACATCTCGCCCGCGCAGTTGAAACTTCTCCTTGGCCAGCACGACGATCGAGCGGCCCTCGGGAGTTTCATCGGCCAGGCTCGCAAGTTGTGCGGCATCCGCCAATTCGGATTCCGCCACACCCTCGACGGGGATGAATTCCACCGCCTGGCGATTTCCCAGGGTAATGGTCCCGGTCTTGTCGAGCAGGAGCGTGTTGACATCGCCGGAAGCCTCGACGGCCTTTCCGCTCATGGCCAGCACGTTGTGTTGCATCACGCGGTCCATGCCCGCAATACCGATGGCCGAGAGCAGACCACCAATCGTGGTCGGAATCAGGCAGACCAGCAGCGAAACCAGCACGGCCACGCTCGGGACTGTGCCCGCTCCGGCAGATTTGACGGAGAACACTGCATACGGCTGCAGCGTCACCACGGCCAGAAGGAAGATCAGCGTCATCCCGGCAATCAGGATGTTCAGGGCAATCTCGTTCGGGGTTTTCTGGCGCTCTGCGCCCTCGACCAAGGCAATCATTCGGTCGAGAAAGGTCTCGCCCGGATTCGATGTGATTCGGATCTTGATGTTGTCGGAGAGCACTTTGGTGCCGCCGGTCACCGCGCTTCTGTCGCCGCCCGATTCGCGAATGACCGGCGCGCTCTCACCGGTAATCACGGACTCGTCCACCGTGGCGATGCCCTCGATCACGTCGCCGTCGCCAGGGATGATGTCGCCAGCTTCGCAGATGACCATGTCCCCGGCCCGCAGCTTGGAGGCGGGAACGGTTTCAATCTGGCCGCCGGCAATAACCCGCTTCGCTATCGAATCGGTCTTGGTTTTGCGCAGGGTGTCCGCCTGGGCTTTGCCCCGAGCCTCCGCCATGGCCTCGGCGAAGTTGGCGAAGAGCACCGTGAACCAGAGCCAAAGAGCAATTTGCAGCGAAAACCCCACGCCGGGCGTTCCGATGAACGTGTCGCGCACGAGAAAAATCGTCGTCAGTGCCGCGCCGACCTCAACTACGAAAATCACCGGGTTCTTGACCAGCGTGAGGGGATTCAGCTTGACGAACGACTCCTTCAGCGCGCGACTGACGAGTTCGCGGTCAAACAGCGGGCGTGCGCGCACCAGTTTCTTCGGCACGAGGGTCGTGAAGTCATCGATTTGAGGAGGAGTCGCGGTAGTCGTTGCCATGATTTAGCTCCAGACGGACAACATCAATGAGGAAAAGAGCTTTCCCTCATGCATCATGAAGTGCTCGACCAGCGGGCCGAGCGAGAGCGCCGGGAAAAACGTCAGCGCGCCAATCACCACCACCACGCCCACCAGCAGGCCTACAAACAGCGGGCCGTGAGTGGGGAGCGTGCCACTGGTCGTGGGCACTTTCTTCTTCGCCGCCAGGCTCCCGGCGACGGCCAGGGTCGGGAGAATGAATCCGAAACGGCCAATCAGCATCGCGAGCCCCAGGAAGAGGTTGTACCAGGGAGTGTTGACGTTGAGTCCCGCGAAGGCGCTGCCATTGTTTTCCGAGGCGCTGGAGAATGCATACAGGATCTCGCTGAACCCATGAGCCCCGGAATTGTTCACATTGGCAATAGGTGGTCCCGGCGGGTTCCAGTAGCCGTTCTTCGCCATGGAGATAACCACGGTAATCGCCACGAATACAAGAATAGAGAAAGCGGTGGCAATAATGGCCACCATCGCCATCTTGACTTCCTTCTGCTCGATCTTTTTGCCCAGATACTCCGGCGTTCGGCCCACCATCAGCCCGGCAATAAACACTCCGACGATGGCGTACAGCAACATGCCGTAAAGACCCGAGCCGACTCCGCCGAAAATCACTTCATCTGTTTGCAGGTTAAACATCGGGACAAAGCCACCGAGGGGCGTATAGCTATCGTGCATGCTGTTCACGCTGCCATTGCTCGCGTCGGTGGTCGCCGTGGCCCACAGGGCGGAACTGGCGAGACCAAAGCGGACCTCCTTGCCCTCCATGTTGCCGCCGGGTTGGGTTCGCGTGGCGGTGGTGTCCACGCCTAACCGGGCCAGGATGGGATTCCCCGCCTTCTCGGCGGGATAACAAATAAAGACCCCCGCAAAAAACAGGAGCGCCATGGCGGCGAACAACGCCCAACCTTGCCGCGTGTCACCCACCATCTTCCCGAAGGTGTAGGTGAGGCCCGACGAGATCACGAGGATCGACAGCAACTCGAAGAAGTTGGTGAGTGGAGTCGGGTTCTCATAGGGGTGCGCCGAGTTCGTATTGAAGAATCCGCCCCCATTGGTGCCCAGCATCTTGATGGCTTCCTGGGAAGCCACCGGCCCGACCGCAATCGTTTGAGCCGCTCCCTCC